>NZ_DDCI01000020.1:78014-440679 GCF_002335265.1 Cupriavidus sp. UBA2010 | reverse complement strand
ATCACGAAAGCTGCTTATGCACACCAGGCTGGGCGATTCTGGCTTCAGGCCCAGCTTGTCGCCAGGCTGCCCGACCGTGGTCATGCCGGAACGAATGGGGTATTGCCCGGTGATGAACGCGGCGCGACCGGCCGTGCAGGAAGGCTGGCCATAGTGATCGGTAAAGCGGATGCCGCCCATGCCGATGCTGTCGATATTCGGCGTGGTGTACCCCATGGTGCCCATGCCATAGGCGCTGACGTTCTGCCAGCCGATGTCATCGCCCCAGATGACAAGAATGTTCGGTCTGTTCGTCTGGGCTGTGGCGGCAAACGGACTGGCTATGGCCAGTGCCGTGGCCATCGCGGCCAGTATGCGTTCGATATGGTTCTTCATGCGTGGTTCTCTGGACGAAGGAAAGGTCAGGCGGGGCGAAGTGCGGCTTTCCCGATAGCATCGGCCTTCAGCAAGGCGGCTTCGAGCTGCGCCTGGCTGAGCGGCGGACTGATCAGATTGCCGGTCTGTCCACCCAGCGTGGCGCTGGCAATTCGGGAGACATCCTGAGATGTTTGCGTGGAATCCACGCCGAGCTGTGCGAATGTCACCGGCAGGTCAACGGCGCAAAGCAGTTCCAGTAGCTCCGCGATTTCCGCTTGCGGGCGCTCCTCGACCACCAGTTGGACCAGTGCGCCGAATGCGACCTGCTCGCCGTGCAGCGTGGCTGCCATGGACGGGACCATCGAAAAGCCTAGCGTCAGTGCATGTGCGAGCGACAGGCCGCCGCTTTCGAAGCCGACGCCGCTCAGTAGCACGGTGGCTTCCACCACGCGCTCGACCACGTCGTTCAACACCTGCTTCCGTACCGACCGGTAGGCTGCCGCGCCGTCTTTGATCAGCGTTTCATATGTGGCGCCTGCCAGCAGTAGGGCGGTTGCCAGGGGAGGGGTTCCGAAGGCATTGTTGCGGCCCGAAGCGTGACACTGTGCGGCTTCGAACTTCTTGCTGATGGCATCGCCGATGCCCGCGGCAAAGAAGCGGGCGGGGGCCTGCACGACAATGCTTGTGTCGACCACCACCGCTGCGGGATTGCTCTTCAGAAAGTCCACGCCGGCAAGCTGGTGGGCGTCGTCATACAGCACGATCAGCCGGCTGGTGGGCGCATCGTTCGAGGCAATGGTGGGGCAGACCACGATCGGCACATCGAGCGCCAGGGATACGCCCTTTGCCGTATCCACCGCCTTGCCGCCACCCAGGCCGATGACGACGTCCGGACGGTGCTCGCGAGCCTGTTCCGCAAGCGCGTTGACCACGGCGCGGGTGCATTCGCCGGGGAACAGCAGCATGGAAGAATTCATGCCGGCGTCTTTCAGCCCCTGTTCTGAGGAAGGCCAGACCTTGTCCGCCACGATGGCGTCGCACAGTACCACCGGGCGCTTGAAGCCCATCTTGCCCAGCAGGCCGCCCAGGTTGCGCAGGGCGCCCGGCCCCTGAACGTATTGGCCGGGAAAGCCCATTGTGCGCAGCATCGGTCGACTCTCCGGATTGATCTTCGAGGTGGACACTTGGGGCTCAGTCTGAATAGCCGGGAATGCCAGCAGAGATGTACTTCATGCCGTTGTCTTGCGCACGGATCGCCTGGTCTACCCAGGTCTTGATCTGGCCGGCATCGGACAGGCTGATGAAGGAGCCGTCGGGCATGAAGTTCACGTTGGCGCCAACGATCAGGAAGATCACGTCGGTGGGGCCGTCGTTGTCGGCCGGTGTATTGAACTGGTGGATCGAGCCGCCCGGTTCATACAGGTAGCAGCCGGCGGTCTGCTTCTGGTTGGGATACTCGGTGTAGTACCAGCTTCCGCTCATCGTGTAGAAGTGGACCACGCCGGTGTGGAAATGCATTGGCAATGTCAGGCCCGGAGCAAATCGGGCGCGGATCATCCACACGCCGTTGTAGGGGTCCAGGAAAAGGGGGAAGATCTCGATCCCTTCGTGGCCGCCGAAGGCTTTCAGGAACGGGTGGGCGGTAGTGTCGACGCAGAGAAGTTTGTCCTGATGCGTGACGGTTTCCGGAATTGCCATGATTTGTGTCTCCTTGATCTGGGAAATGCGTGAAAGTTGAGTATCAGTGGCAGGCATAACCGCCGTCGACCACCAACTCGGTGCCGGTGACATAGGCGGAGTCATCGCCGGCCAGGTACAGCACGGCGCCCGCAACTTCGTCCGGCGTGCCGCGCCGCTTGAGCGGGATCTCGCCGCCGATCCGCATGCGCGTGGCCATCACCTCGGCTTCGCTCAGGCTGCCGGTATTGCCGCCCGCAAGCAGCGGCGTATCGATGTAACCTGGATGGAGGCTGTTGACGCGGATCGGGTAACCCTTCTCGGCGCAATGCAGCGCCACGGATTTCGACAGAAAGCGCACACCGGCCTTGGACGCGCTGTAGGCGGGTGCCATTGGCTCGCCGCAGATCGCGGTGATCGATGACACGTTGATGATCGAGCCGCCGTTCGCCTTCATCAGGGCCAGGCCATGCTTGCAGCCCAGGAATACGCTTTTCAGGTTGACGTTGAGAATCTTGTCGAACTCTTCGACCGTGCATGTCTCGATGGTCTGCGAGATCGCAATACCCGCATTGTTCACCAACACGTCGAGCCGACCTTCGGCCTTACAGATATGGTCCAGTACGCGCACCCAGTCGGCTTCGAGCGCGACGTTGTGCGGAAGAAAGCAGATCGCCATGTCGTGCGCTTTCAGGTCGGCTTCGGCCTGTCTGCCACCTGTCTCGTTGATGTCGGTAAAGTAGACTTTGGCACCTTCCCGGGCCAGCCTGCGCGTGAAGGCGAGGCCCATGCCCGAGGCCCCGCCGGTAACGAGTGCGATCTTGTTCTGCATACGCATGGTGGATCTGTCCTGGTATGTTGGATGTGGAAGAGGACAACCCGTTAGCACGCGACGAACGCGTACCGGCGGCGCGTGCCTGCCTTTTCGGCAGGGCGCAGCACGGGGCGATCCGGCAATGCCGGAATGGTGTCAGCGCGATCGTCGCGACGACGAGGTTGTCTCCTGCTGCTTTCTTGTGGGGCGTTGATACGCCACTCGGTGGGTAGTAATGCTAAGTAGGCGTGCGCCGCAGCGTTATGGCATATTCGGACAGATAATTGTCATTTCCGGACAACCCGAATTCACATCCCCTTAATGCGTCCCATCAGCCAGGTTCCCCGTCATAACGGGCCAAGCGTGCAGTTGCTGCTACAGTTCGGGCTCGATCACGGGCTGTCCGGAGATCGCTGCCTGCAGGGGACCGGCTTGAACTGGCAACAGCTCGCCAACCCCGGCACGATCGTCGAGGCTGAACAGGAACTGCGGCTGATCCGCAATCTCGTCAATGCGCTGGGACATATCCCGGGAGTGGGGATCGATGCCGGCTTGCGTTACCGCCTGGCGACGTATGGCATCTGGGGCTTTGCATTGCTCAGTTGCGCCACGTTGCGGCATGCCATCGGCATGGCTGTGCGCTATCTCGACCTCTCGTATCCGTTTCCCGACATCCACACGGAAGTGGTCGGTGACACGCTGGTTTCCACCATCGACGACAGCAAGGTGCCGGAGGATGTGCGCACGTTTATCGTGGAGCGCGATTGCGGCAGCATGACGAGCATCATGCGCGACCTGATCAACACCACGCTACCTGTCCTGAGCGTGAGCCTGCGCATGCCAGAGCCGGCGGACCCACATCCGCATCTGACGCTGTTCGGCGTCATGCCGCGCTTTGGTGCTGCCGAAAACCGCATCGTCAAGGATGCATCCGGTTATCTCGACCGTCCGCTGCCCGGCGCGAGTGAGGACGTGGCACGCCAGTGCGAAGCGCAGTGCCAGTCCATGCTGGCCAGGCGCCACGCGCGCGACGGCCTCGCCGGCAGGCTGCGGGACCGGATGGTCGCCCGCCCTGGCCAATGGCTGGATATGGAGACGCTGGCCGAAGGGCTTCACATGACGTCCCGCACATTGCGCCGCCGGCTTGGAGAAGAGGGCACCAGCTTTCGGCAACTGCAGGAGGAGGTGCGCGAAGCGCTGGCCGAGGAACTGCTCGCCAGCGGCCTGACGCTGGAGCAGGTGGCCGAAGCACTCGGCTACGGCGAGGTCTCCAATTTCATACGGGCCTGCCGGCGGTGGAAGGGTGTCACGCCGAACCAGTATCGGGACCGCCTCCGCGAAGGCGGCTAGCCCAGCAAACTAGTGCCGGCGTTCAGCGATCGCGGTCGCCGCCAGGCACGTCAGCGCGAGCCGCAGTCGATCTCGATCGTGCTGGCGTTGAGATAGCGGTTCTCGACGATGTGCTGCACCAGTCCGGCAAACTCGGCGGCCTTGCCCATGCGGCGCGGGAACAGCATCTTTTCGAGCAAACCGTCCGCTACCTTCTGCGGCATGGCTGCCGACATTGCCGACTCGAACAGACCCGGTGCAATCGACATGACACGGATGCCATGCTCCGACAGGTCGCGTGCGATCGGCAGCGTCATGCCAATGACACCGGCCTTGCTGGCGCTATAAGCGGCCTGGCCCATCTGGCCGATCCTGGCTGCCATGGACGCGGTGTTGACGATCACGCCGCGCTCGCCGCCTTCGTCGGGGTCGTTGACGCTCATTGCCAGCGCCGCATGGCGAATCACATTGAACGTGCCGGTCAGGTTCACGCCGAGTACCTGGTTCCACAGGTCCAGCGGGAAAAGCTGACCTTTGGACAGCGTCTTGCATGGACCCAGCACTCCCGCGCAGTTGACGGCGACGTGCAGCGCACCGTGCTTGCGCAGTGCGGCTTCGACGCCCGCCCTGATACTGGATTCGTCGGACACATCGACCTCGACGGCCGTCATGTCCGGACCCATCGACTCGGCGAGCCGGCCCGCATCGCGGTCGAAGCCCACCACCCTGGCGCCTGCGGCGGACAGGGTCTTGCATGTCGCTAGCCCCAGCCCGGATGCAGCACCGGTAACGATGGCGACCTTGTCTTGAAGGTTCATCTTTCAAATACCTCTGGAAGGGAAGAAGGGGCGGCATCGCGACGGCGATTCCGCCCCGTCGGATCAGTCGGCGCCGCCGTTGATCTCGATGACGGCGTCGGCGGCATAGGCGCCCTGGCCCTGTGGCATCGCAAAGACCGGATTAAGGTCGATCGACTGCAGGCGTGGCCCTGCGGCGGTTGCGAAGGCCGACAGGCGCGACAGCGTGCGCGCCAGCGCGGGAATGTCCGCCACCGGACGGCCGCGCGCGCCCAGCAGCAGCGGCGCGCCCTTGATCGAACGGATCATTCTTTCGGCCACGTCTTCGCCGAATGGGCAGCGGTGGAACACCACATCCTTGAGCACTTCGACGAACACACCGCCCAGACCGAACATCGCAACCGGCCCGAACACCGGATCGCGGTTGATGCCCATGATGCATTCCACGCCGCCGCTAAGCTGTTTGGCCACCAGAACACCTTCGATGCGCGCGTTGGGCGCGGCCTTGTCGGCGCGTTGCATCAGTGTGCTGAAGCCGCTGCGTACGGCAGCTTCGTCACGCACATCGAGCAGCACGCCTCCGATTTCCGACTTGTGCAGGATGTCCGGCGACAGGATTTTCATTACCACGGGAAAGCCGATCTCGCGCGCGGCCAGCACGGCCGTCTCGACGGCGTCGCACACGCGCTCGGGGGCGCTGGCAATGCCCGCTTCGGCCAGCAACTGCTTGCTGTCGGCTTCGCTCGGCGTCTGGGCAGGCAACGTTACCGTTCCCACCTCAGGTGCCGGTGCCAGGGTTTGCCCGGCGAAGGCGCGGCCGAACCGGCTCATTGCCGCAATCGCGGCTACGGCGCGGCTCGGGTCCTCGAACACCGTGAACCCTTCGGCCTCGTAGCTGCGGATGACTTCGCGCGGGCCACGCAGCACTAGCACATAGAGCCGGTCCGGATAGGCGGCGCGCATCGCCGAGAGCTGCTCGCGCAGCACCGGTGCGACCTCGGATGTGGTGCCTGCATAGCTGAAGAAGCCAAGCACGGAACGATAGCCGCCTTCGGTCAGCATCATCTCCATGAACGGCTTCACCAGCGTCGGGTCGTTGATGAACTGCGCCGTCGTGTCCACCGGGTTGCGGGGCGCGCAGATCGGCAGCTTTTCGAGCATCCGCTTTTGGGCGGACGCCGGCATCTCGGGCATCGGCAGGCCGTACTCTTCCGCAGCGTCGGAGACAATTACACCGGCGCCACCGCTGACGGTGATCACGCCGAGCGTGTTGTCGGCGGGGAATACGCCGCGCGTGGCCAGGCGCACTACGTCGAGCATCGCCTCGGTGGTATAGGCGCGAACCACGCCGAGTTCCTCCAGCACGGCGTCGATCACGGCATCGTTGCCAGCGATCGACGCCGTGTGCGATTGCGCCGCCGCTCCGCCCACTTCGCTGCGCCCGACCTTCATCATCACCACTGGCTTCCGGGCGGCGCGCGCGGCCTTCAGTGCGTCGACCAGACCGTCGCCGTCATTGATGCCTTCGGAGTAGAGCGCAATGACCTCGGTGGCTGGGTCGGCCACGAGCAGCTTGACGATCTCTCCGAGCGTCAGGTCGGCCTCGTTGCCGGTCATGACGATGTTCGACAGGCCGACGCTGGCATCCACCATGGCCGACACCAGGTGGCTGCCGTAGGCGCCGGACTGGCTGACGATGCCGACCCGGCCGGCGCGAACGTCGTCAATGCCTGCTAGCGACGAGAAGCTGCCGACGAAACCGGTATGCAGGTTCACCAGGCCGAGCGAGTTGGGTCCAAGCAGGCGCATGCCCGTGCGACGCGCGGCGGCTACCAGCTCCGCCTGCATGGCTACGCCATCGCCGCCCACTTCGGCGAAGCCGGCGCTGAACAGGATGGCAGCGGGAACGCCGCGTTCACCCAGGGCAGTCACCACTTCCAGCACTTGCCCGGAAGGCACCGCGACGATGGCCACGTCGGGAACTTCGGGCAGCGCCGCCACGGAGGGCCAGGCTGGCAGCCCCTGCACCTCGCGACGGTTGGGATTGACGGGGAGGATGCGCCCCGTATAGCCGAGCTTGCGCATGGAAGCGATCGGCCGCCCGCCGATGCGCGACGGGTCGTCCGAGGCGCCGATGACGGCAACCGAACGCGGGTTCAACAGTCTTTCCAGTGGTGTGCTCATGTTCATGGATCGGGCTGGCAACAGTGAGTGGCAGGACGCGCGTGGCCGAGGCCTCAGGCGAGTGTGAATGTCGGCAGCGGTGCACCGCCGTCGGACGGCGAGAAGCGCAATTGCACCTTCTGGCCGATGCGTACCGAGTCGAGATCGCAATCGACGATCTGCGTCATCATCGTGACGCCTTCCTCGAGCGTCACGTACGCCATGCAGAACGGCGTAGGTCCGGCGCGCCGCGTCACGCTGTACGAGTAGATCGTGCCGCGGCCGCTGGCCTGCTTCCAGTGGGTCGTGCCCAGGCAGAACGGGCACAGCGTGCGCGGATACCAGTGCGGCTTGCCGCAGCTATCGCAGTGGCGCACCAGCAGGCGGCCTTCGCGCGCGGCGGCCCAGAATTCACCGTTGTCAGGGTGTTCGGTGGGGGCCTTGAAGGGGGTGGGGGTGTAGGGGGTTGTCATGGCTGTGCTCGATGCGTGCTCTCAGGCGTTATTCGCGTTCCAGGATGAGGGTGGCGCTGCCGTGGCGGCTACCCAGCAGGCCACCGGTGCCTTGCGCCAGGGCCAGTCCGCAGTTCTTGACCTGCACTGCGGGGTGTGCCTCGCCACGCAGCTGGCGAACGGCCTCGATCACCTTGGTGATGCCACCGCGGTTGGCGGGGTGGTTGTTGCACAGCCCGCCCCCGTCCGTATTGAACGGCAGCTTGCCCACGCCGGAGATCAGGTTGCCGTCGGCCACGAACTTGCCGCCTTCGCCCTTCCTGCAGAAGCCCAGGTCTTCCAGTTGCATCAGCACGGTGATGGTGAAGCTGTCGTAGATCGAGGCGTACTGGATGTCGGCGGGTGTGACGCCGGCTTCGGCAAACGCAGCCGCGCCAGAGACCTTTGCCGCGGACCAGGTCAGGTCCACTTCGCCGCCCAACTGTCCCTTCACGTGCTCGCCGGCACCAAGAATCCTGATCTTGGGACGGTTCAGTTTTGCAGCGATTTCCGGCCGTGCCACGATCAGCGCGCCGCCGCCGTCGGAGACCACGCAGCAGTCCAGCTTGTGCAGGGGGTCCGAGATCATCTGCGAGTTCAGCACGTCCTCCACGGTCACCACATCGCGCAGCATGGCGTGGGGGTTGTGCTGCGCATGGTGGGAGGCCGCCACCTTGATCCATGCCAGTTGCTCGCTGGTGGTGCCGTACTCGTACATATGGCGCATCGCCACCATCGCGTACGAGTTGACGGTAAGCGGGCTGAACGGGGCCTCGAAGGGCAGGTCAGGCAGGTTGTCACCCCAGTTGCGGGCCTTGGTGCCGCTGGAGCCCTCGGAGCGCGGGCGGCCGGCCAGCGTGATCAGGGCGACATTGCACTTGCCCATGGCAATGGCCTGCGCGGCGTGCGATACGTGCACGAGGTACGAGGAGCCGCCGGTTTCCGTGGAGTCCACGTGGCGTACCTTCAGGCCAAGGTAGTCGACCATGTTCAATACGCCGAGGCCGGGCGCGTCGCCGGCGCAGAAGTAGCCATCGACGTCCGCCAGCGTCAGGCCGGCGTCTTCCAGCGCGCCCTTGGCGCATTCGGCATGTAGTTGG
The DNA here is from genome assembly GCF_002335265.1 of Cupriavidus sp. UBA2010. Lineage (NCBI taxonomy): Bacteria > Pseudomonadati > Pseudomonadota > Betaproteobacteria > Burkholderiales > Burkholderiaceae > Cupriavidus > Cupriavidus sp. UBA2010. The sequence goes on along the minus strand of NZ_DDCI01000020.1, from coordinate 431,951 downwards.
GCCACGGTCTTGTCCGGTGCCTTGCGGGTCGGGTGCTCATAGGCGCCGACGATGTAGGCCTTGCCTTTGATGCTCATGTTTGCTTCCTGTGGGTCAGTAACGGGTAGTGGCGGACATGGCCCGCCCGGTGCAACCGGAGCGGGAGGTTCTTCCTATTCCGGCTGGATGCCGGCCAGCGTGATCAGGTGCTTCCACATCTGCTGGTCGGCAACGATGGTCTTGCGCAGAGCCTCGCCGCCGGCGGGGTAGGGCATGCTGCCGCGCATGGTGTAGTGGTCCATGGCTTGCGGCGAAGTCACGAACTCCAGCGTGGCCTGCGCAAGTTTTTCGACGATGGCTGGCGGTGTGCCGGCCGGCGCGAACAGACCGGTCCAGCTATTGACCGCGGCCGCAGGCATGCCGACTTCGGCCATGGTCGGCACATCCTTGAGCTGGGGCATGCGAGTGCTGGCCGTGACCGCGAGGGCGCGCAGCTTGCCCGACTGGACATGAGGCACGACGGCCGACACCTCGACCACGCCGTAGTCCACCACGCCGCTGATCAGATCGGGGAGCAGGTTGCTCATGGCCTTGTATGGCACGCTCATTGTCTGGATCTTCGCCGCATCGTTGAATGCGGTGATGATGGTCCGGTAGCCCGTGCTCGATGTGCCAAAGTTGAGCGTGCCGGGCTTTGCCCTGGCGGCGGCGACGAGGTCGGCCACGGTACGGTAAGGCGACGTGCCGGGCACGACGAGCGCGACGGGAATCACCGACATGCGGGCGATCGGCACGAAGTCCTTCAACGGGTCATAGGGCAGCCGCTTGAACAGGAAGGGGTTCGCCGCCATGGCGCCAGATGCGGAAAGCAGCAACGTGTAGCCGTCGGGCGCGGCCTTGGCGACGTAGTCGCAGGCCAGGATCATGTTGGCGCCCGGCTTGTTCTCGACCACGAAGCTCTGGCCCAGCTTCTGCCCGAGATGCCTGGCCAGCAGACGGGTGTAGTCATCGGCGCCCGTGCCGGCACTGGTAATGGAAACGATGCGCACCGGTCTTTCCGGATACGTCTGCGCGGCAGCGGGCAGTGCCATCGCCGGCAGGCAAAGCAGGATCAGCAACGCACGCAAGGGCCTGCGGGCCCGTTCTCCAAGATCCCTCATGTCTCCTCCATAGTTCTAGTAGTTGCCGGCCGCACAAGGCTGCCGGAGGGGCTGGGGTGCGGTGCGCCCGCATGCGGCGCCCGCACCGGGGTTTACGCGTCCTGCGTGGCAGGCACGCGCCGATGCTCGGGCCACAGCAGCTTTGCTGCCTCGCCGTCCTCGCGGTAGGTATGGCAGCTTCCGATCAGGACCGGCTTCGGCATCGGTCCGGAACCGTCACTGGGCCAGCGGCCATTACGTTCCCGGCGACCGATCGCCATGGTGGTCTGCGTGGCCGTCGTGGCCAGCGGCCCCAGCAACTCCGTCAGGTGGGTGCAGCCACGCACGCCACCCACGATGGCCTTGGCCTGCTGGCGGAAGCCGCCGCGGATCTGCACCCCCTTCAGGCCGGCATATGCGGATTCGATGGCCGCGCAGTACTCGGTGGGGCCCGCCTCGATGACGGCCTTGACGTCCTGGATGACAAGGCGCCGGTCCACCGTCATCACGATTCGCATGTGGTGAATGGCGCCGCCTGGGGGCACCTGCCTGAACAGCAGATCCGTGCCGGTGGGGCTGATGTCTTGCATCTCGGCCTCGATGTCGATCAGGCCGTCGCTGCGTTCATAGCCGTGGCAGATCACCTTGCGGGTGTGAATGGCGGTTCGTTCGGTCATGTTCGGGGTCATGTGTTGCCTCCGTGCTGGCGCTGCGCGGAGCGCCCTGCAGGAAATCAATCGATGGCGTCAGATCCAGGACAACGCGGACGCTTGCTGATAGGGCCGCCTGCCGGCTTGCATGCGCCGATTGGCCGTCCAGAACAGCACGCGCAGCGGAACGCTCAGGCCGTCGTTCATCGCCTGCCGGTAGTGCTCCGACTGCAATTGCACCGGCACCCCCAGTTCCGCCGCCGACGCGTAGCAGACGATGCGCATGCGGGCGTCACCACTGCGAATGCGATCGCTGAGCATGGCGAGCAGCACATCGTCATAGGACGATTCATCAGCACTGCGAACCGATTGCCGCGCGCTGCGCTGTACCTGGCGGCTGATCTGGCGAACTTCTTGCAGCAGGTCCATCAGCCGCTCCATCGGGGAGATCGTTTGAAGCGGCCGGTTTGTCGTGGTCTTGCGGTGGTGATCCGTGGAAGACGCGGGGCGTTTCCCGTATGCGTGGCACTGCATGAGTTTCTCTCGGGTAGGCAACCGCATTCGGTGATGGGTCGCGGGTTCTGCGGAACAGTGTCACGCGCCGGCAGACGAATTGCCCCACTCGACCCAAGGGGGGAAGGCGAGCGGTAAGTGCCGTGTGGCGTCTTAAGCCTCGCTATCCGCGATACAGGGGCCGATGGTCCCGACGGGTGGTGCCGATTGTGCGCCATATGGCGCATCAGTACGATATCTGGTAGATCTATACGAAATTACGTAGTATCTTCTTGTACGAAATGCGGTAGATCAGTACGATTTTTCGTAGACAAGAGCGCGGCGACAGGGGCAGGGCAAGCTGCCGGGTGTACGTGGCGTCACAGGAGACATTGGCGATGCGAAGTCAGTTCGTGGATCGATGCGTGAGTGGTTTCCGGACGATGGTTGCGGCCGGTTGCGCGGCAGTGATGGGTCTGAGTTCCCTGGCTGCGCAGGCGGAGGTTGCGTATCCAACCAGGCCGGTCACGCTGATAGTGCCGGGCCCGCCCGGCGGAATCACCGACCAGTTGGGCCGCCTGGTTGCATCCCGGATGTCGAGCGACTTTGGCATCCGCGTCATCGTCGACAACCGGCCCGGTGCGGGCGGCAACCTGGCCGCGGAGATCGGGGCGCGAGCCGCACCCGATGGCTATACGGTGCTGATGGGCACGCAGGGGACGATGGCCAGCAACCAGTTCCTCTACAAGTCGCAACGCTTCGATCCGGCCAGGGATTTCATTGCGGCGCAGGGGCTAGTGTCCATCCCGAATATCCTGGTCGTGAATAGCCGGCTGCCATACCAGTCGGTCACGGATCTGGTGAGCTACGCGAAGGCGAACCCGGGCAAGCTGGCGGTGTCCTCCGCCGGCAATGGCACGGGCACGCATCTCGCTGCGGAACTGTTTCAGTCGCAGGCTGGCGTCAGGTTCGTGCACGTCCCGTATAAGGGCAGCGCGCCGTCGATCAGTGACCTCCTGGCGGGGCAGGTCGACATGACGTTCGACTACCCGGTATCGACGCTGGCACAGATTCAGGCCGGCAAGCTGCGCGCGCTGGCAGTGACCGGCACCACGCGGTTGCCCGCGTTGCCCCAGGTGCCCACCATCGCGGAGGCTGGCTACCCCGGCGCGGAATCGACGTCGTGGATCGGCCTGTTCTTCCCGGCCAACACGGCGTCCCGGATCGTGGCCAGATGGCAGGCCGACGTCGGCCGCATCTTGCGGGACCCCGCAGTCATCGACGCCATCGAGAAGATGGGCGGTGTGCCGATGCCATTGTCCGGCGCGCAGTTCGGCAGCTTCGTCCAGGCCGAACGCAGCAAGTGGAAGGACACCATCCAGCGCTCCGGCGCCACCATCGACTGACCGGTATCCCACCCGGTGACGGCCGTCTGCCGGGCACAAGCAATAGAAGAGTAGACGAGGAGATAGAAGACAATGCAGCACCATTCCCCCCACGCATCGGGTGTCCCGGTGGGTACGATGCCAAGGTATCGCGACGCTGCCCTGCGCACGTCGCAGGCAGTCCATGAGATGCGGCCGGACGGCACCCTGCTGTTGCGGGCCGGCTCAACACCGGTGCCAGCGACTCACCTGGGCTTCAGTGGCTTTGTCGCGGACTGGGCTCGCCGGCGTGGCGCTCAGACTGCCCTGGCCCAGCGCGACAGCGCGGGTGCGTGGCGCGCGCTGACCTGGGGCGACTTCCACCGGCAGATGCTGGCTGTGGCGGCGGGACTGCTGCAGATGGGCCTGTCGCGCCAGCGGCCGCTGATGATTCTGTCGGGCAATTCGATCGAGCACGCGTTGGTCGTGGCAGCCGCCGAGTATGTGGGCATCCCCTGCGCCGCGGCATCCGCCGCCTATTCGCTGCAGAGCAAGGATTTCGCGCGACTGAAGGACATTCACGGCCTGCTCGCACCGGCGGCGGTATTCGTGCAGTCGGCCGAGGGCTTCGGCCGCGCGCTGGACGCTCTGGCAATGCCGGCGCGTTCGGTCATCGCCGTGGAGGGCGCTGGCGCCGGCCATATGCCGTGGGAATCGCTGCTGGCAACCGAGTTGACACCCCAGCGCCTGTCGCAAGTGGAGGTGGCTCACGGTGCCGTGCTGCCCGAACATATCGCGCGCATCTTCTTTACGTCGGGATCCACCGGTGTGCCCAAGGGCGTGCAGATCTCCTACGCCAGCATTCAGGCCCTGATCGGACAGTTTCTCTTCGCCCACGCGGCACCGGTGTACCAGGGCGCGGTCGTGCTGGACTGGTTGCCCTGGAGCCACGTCTTCGGTGGCGTCGGCAATCTGGGGCGCGCCTTTGTGCTGGGCGCTTCCTACTACATTGACGACGGCCGTCCGGTGGCGGGGCAGTTTGCGCGCACGCTGCAGAACCTGCGCGAGGTGTCGCCCACGATGTTCGCCACCGTGCCGGCAGCATGGGCCATGCTGGTCACGGAACTGGAGCGCGACGAAGCCCTGGCTCGCGCGTTCTTTGCGCGGCTGATGTTCGTCAGCTTCGGCGGCGCCAGTCTTCCGGCCGATGTCTATGCGCGCTTCCAGCGCCTGGCGGAGCGTACCGTCGGCGAGCGCATCCTCTTTACGAGCGGCTTCGGTGCCACCGAGACCACTGCCATGGGCCTGAATTTCAGCCGACCAACCGAGGAGACCGGCAACCTCGGTATGCCTGCCCCCGGTGTTGAGGTCAAGTTGGTGCCGCTGGATGGCGGCGATGGCCGCTATGAGATCCGCATGCGCGGACGTAATCTCTTCTCCGGCTACCTGGGTCGTCCAGACCTGACCGCCGCCGCCTTTGACGACGAGGGCTTCTACTGCATGGGCGACGCCGTCCGACTGGCCGAGCCGGACGTTCCCACGGAAGGGCTGCGCTACGCCGGGCGGTGTGTGGAGGACTTCAAGCTGGTCAGCGGCACCTGGGTACGTACCGGTGCCGTGCGCGTGGGTCTGCTGGAGCAGTGCGCGCCATTGCTGACAGACGCGGTGATCTGTGGCCATGACCGGAATTTTGTGACCGCGATGGCCTGGCCGAACGTGGTGGCATGCCAGGCGTTGGCACCTGAACTGGCCGGGCTTCGCGCCGAGGTGCTGGTTTCACATCCGCTGGTAGTGCAGACCCTGCAGCAGAAGTTGCGTAGTGGGGCCGGTGGCGCTACCAGCCAGCAGGTGCGCCGTGTGCTGCTGATGGCGGAGCCGCCGTCGATCGATGCGAACGAGGTGGCGGACAAGGGCTACATCAACCAGGCCACCACGCGCGAACGCCGCAAGGCACTGATCGAAGCGCTTTACCAGGAGCCCGTGCCAGCCGCCGTGGCATCCATGGGCTGATTTGTCGTACCGGTGGCACGGGGACCGTGCCGCCATTGCATTCCGGTGGCGACAAGCCACCGCCCACGCCGCAGAGGTTGTATATGCGTGTTGCACCCCGAATCCTGTTGACCGAACAGGAGCGCGCCGAACTCGAGGCGCTGACCGATGCCACCGACGCACCGGCACGGCTGGCGCAGCGTGCGCGCATCATCCTGCTCGCCGCATCCGGCGAACAGAACAAGACGATTGCGCCACAGTTGGGTATCGGCCGCGCTCAGGTTGCGCGCTGGCGCGAGCGTTACGCGATGTCTGGCCTGGGCGGCATCCTTCAGGATCTGCCGCGTGGCGCACCGCCCGTCAAGGTGGACGTGGCACGCCTGGCACTGTTGACCAGTTGTGATGGCCCGAACACGCCCCGTAGCTGGAGTACCCGCAGCCTCGCCGCCGAGCTTGGTGTCAGCGCGGCCAGCGTCTCGCGCCACTGGCGCGCTGCCGGGCTGAAGCCCGATGCCAGAGGCCATGCCCACAACACGCCGGTGCGGGAATTTCAAGGGGGGGCTGCCGATATCGTCGCCTTGTATGCATCGCCGTCGGTACATGCGCTGGTGCTCTCCATCAATGAGCCGGCTACTGGCGAATCGCAGACGCTGACCCTGGAGAACGCTGGCAGTGGCATGCATACATTGCCAGCCCATCAACGCAGCCTGGCGGCATCGCTGATGACCGCCCTGACCATGCTCCAAGCGAGCATGACCGAGGTACAGGCCAGTCACGCACGCCCCGAGGCGTGGCTGGCGTTCCTGCAGGAAGTGGAAGCTGTTTTCCCGGCAGTACCGCCGGGAAAGCGGCTGCAGGTGCTGGCCACAAGCTATGCCGGGCATTCCCATCGGGACGTGCAGCAGTGGCTGCTGCACCATCCTCGAATCGATGTGCAGGTGGCATCGGGCGCCGCGGGGTGGTTGCGCATGGTGCAGCGCCTCCTGCGCGATGCGCAGTGCCGAGCGCCGAGCGACTTTCCTGCCGGCATCCCTGAATTGCTGGCGGCTATCGAAGCGGCGACACGCGCTGGTGCGAGCGTGCCATACCGATGGATCCGCGCCGCGCCAGGCGCGTGGGGGATGCCTGCCAACACCAATGTCAGGACAGAGTCGGATGCGGCCGCGGCATCGTCGGACGCGACACGGGGCGTCCCGGCCGAGGGTCTGCAGGCGATGTGGCCGGCTGCCAGCGCAAAGGTGCTGCCGCCGCGCGGCGCCCGCCAGCTCATGTCGCGCGATGCCTTGATGAACCGACTGCTGGAGGCGCGCCGACAGCGCTGCGTGGTGATTCAGGGGCAGGCTGGCAGTGGCAAGACCAGCACCTTGATGGCATGGCGCAAGGAAATCCTGTCGCTGGGCTACGACGTCTGCTGGCTGTCACTGACGGACGAGGACAATGAACCCGCGCGTTTTCTCAGTTACCTGGCGGCCAGCATTGGCGAAGCCGATTCCGATGCCGCCCGCGAGACGGCGGCGGTGGCCGATGCCGAGTGCAGCGAAGCGGCGATCGAACTGTGGGTGATTACCCTGGTGCTTGCGCTGGCTCGCCGCCAGCGCAAGCTGGTGCTGATGATTGACGATCTGCACCATCTCACCGACCCCCGCATCCAGCAGGCGCTGCAGTGGCTGCTGGACTACGCGCCGCCGCAACTGCATCTCGCGTTCAGCTCTCGCAGCGCGCTGGAGCTTTCGATGGAGCGACTGCGTTTGCAGGGCACGCTCGCCGAGTTCGATATGCGTGACCTGCGCTTTACCGCCGACGAGTCCGGGCGCTTCCTGCGCGAGCAGTTGGGCGCGATCGAGCACGACGATGCGGTCGCCCTGCACACACTGACCGACGGGTGGGTGGCTGGCCTGCAACTCTTTGCCGTCGATTTTCGTACCAGGCAGGGGGGCAGGTATCCGTCGAACCGCGTACGCGACACCCGGGCATTCGCCAGCTACTTCGAGCGCGAGGTCCTCGTGCGCTTGTCGGCGGACGATCTCGACATGCTGGTCAGCATGGCCGTGAGCCCCCGCTTTTGCGCGCCGCTTTGTGCGGATGTCCTCGGCACGCCGAGCGCGATTGCAAGCATCAAATCGCGTCTCGGCCGCATGGTGGCCGATCACCTCTTCATCACGTCGGTCGATTGCCAGGACCACGAGACGTGGTATCGCATCCATCCGTTGCTGCGGGATGTGTTGCTCGGCCGTCTGTCAGAGCGTGGCGAAGCCGCGCAGCGTGACCTGCATTCGGCGGCGTGGCGCTGGTTCGAGGAGCGTGGTCACGTCGACGAAGCCGTGTTCCACGCCGTGAAGGCCGGCGATGTCGACGCCGCGGCCGCCATGGTGGAGCGCTGTGCGCAATTGCTGCTGTCGCGTGGCGAACTGCGCCGGGTGGCGGCGCTGATGCGCATGCTTCCCACCGAACAGGTGGAACAGCGCTTCGGCCTGCATGTCGTCAATGCGTATATGCAACTTTACTCGCGCGATTTCGACCAGTTGCAGCGCAGCCTCGACCAGATGGAGTCACAACAGGAGAGGCTGGAAGATTGCGAGCGCTACTCGCTGTGCCTGCTGCGGGCAGGCCTGGCCCTGCAACTGGACAATAACGATGCGGCAGCGGAAATGTTGCCGCGACTTTGGGACGTTCCCCCCGACGTTGACGACTTTGCATGGCACGCGCGTGGCAATGTGTTGTCGTGGCTGCTGACCGCGCGTGGTGACTACGACCTGGCACGCAGCGTGCTGGAAGAGGCCGAACTGCGTACCGGCGCGCCGCGCAGCGGGCAGCTTGGCCATTGCATCCACGCCATCAGCCTGGCTAGAGAGGGCAAGATCAAGCAGGCTGGCAAGATCGTGCGTGAAATAATGGAGGAAGCGGAACGGCACGGCGCCGCCTATGTGGGCCTGGCGTGCATGGCGGCCGGCTTGCTGGCCGACATGCTCTATGAGTTGAATGAAGCCGAGGCTGCGTGTCAGTTGCTGGAGCCGCGCATCGACGTGCTGGAGCGCGTCTCGTTGCCGGACGTCGTGCTGCGCGCGTGCCTGGTGCTGTCCAATTCGCATTGGCTGGCAGGGCGGCGCACGGAGGCGTTGGGTTACCTGGACCGCCTGGAGGCGTATGCGGTGCGCTACGGGCTCGACCGGTTGCTGGCCGAGGCACTGGTCTCGCGCCTGCGCCGGCATCTGCAGCAGGGAGAAATGGAGCGGGCCAACATCGTGCTGGAATGCGTTCAGGGCCTGGCGGAGCACTATGTGGGTGCCGGTCCGGAAAGGGCGGGCCAAATTGCCCTGGCCGCTGCCCGCGCCGGTGTCGAGATGGCACTGCACACCAAGGACAACGCCAATGCCATCGAGCGCATCCAACCGCTACTGGCGGGCAGCGAGCGCCCACAGAGTGCCGTCAGCCTGCGTCTGCAGCTCGTCATGGCGCGCATGAGTCTGGGCGAGCACGAGGCCGCGCGGCAGGACTTTTCGCGTGCTGTCCGCGAGGGACATCGACTGGGCCTGACGCGGACGTTGCTCGATACCCTCGAGGGAAAGCCGGAAGTGCTGGCCATGCTGGGCCGCGATGCGGTTCAGGACCCGGTGCTGGCCTTCTACATCAAGCGCTTGCAGGATGCTTCGGGCAATGTCGTACTGGACCGGCGTCAGCCTCCTGCCAGCGCGGCCGCAGGGTCCATCGAGGTACTGAGCGAGCGGGAGCGCGAGATTCTTGGCTTGCTGGCGCAGGCGATGTCGAACAAGAAGATCGCCAAGGTGTTGAATGTCTCGGCTGAAACCGTCAAGTGGCACCTGAAGAATATCTACGCCAAGCTTGGTGTTGGCGGCCGGGGAGGCGCGGCCGCGCGCCTGCGGGACCTGGGCGGCGTCACGCCGATTCACGCCTGAAATCACATCCATCTTCCTGGCCGGTCATCCCCGCCGATGTGGGAGACCGGCCATTGCCCGTCTGTCCGCATCGCATCCGATGGCGCCGGCTCGCGTTTTTCCTGGCCCGCAGCGCCATCCGCCCCCTTCCATCCCCTTCGTCATAAGTTCCATTCAGGCCCGCCCCCCGGGTTGGGGAGTGCTCGCGCGGGTGGCCGCCGCAATCATGGTTACCCAGGCAGCATCTTCGTCAACCCCGTCATGTTCAGTCCAATCCGACAACTTGGTCACCGGCCGATCAGCTTTCCGTCTCCGCTTGCGGCGTCGGACTGCCGTATGCCCGGCGAAGCGGAGGCCGATGCGGCAGCGTGTCCTGGCGGGATCGTCATGGATTACCACGGCCGCAAGATCACCTTGCAGGAATTGCTGACAGCCAGTGCCGCATTGGCCGGCTACATGCAGCGGTACCTCGCCGTCCGTCGGGGCGCCCGGGTGCTGTTGATGATGCGCGAATGCCCGCAGTTTGTGATGACCTGGTATGCCGCGCTGCGCTGTGACGCCGTGGTGGTGGCAGTTCCCCACAACAGTCCGGCGGATGAGGTTGCCAGGCATGTCGAAGATTCCGGCGCCTGTGCGGCGGTGGTCATGCAGGACGCGTTGCCGCGCGTGGTGCCACTGCTGGGAGCCAGTGGTCTGCGGAATTGCGTCGTGGGGGCCTATTCCGAGTTTGGCCCTGCGCCGGTCACGGAAGCGTGGCTGCGTGCACCCGAGCATGTGCGCGATCCGCGCGTGCCATTGCTGCAGCCGCGTGTGCATGAGTTTTCGGACGCGCTCGCGTTGGGCTTCGTCCAGCCATCGTTGTCTGTGACTTCACGTGCGCTAACGCAGTCACCGGCAGCGAGCAAGACCGATTGCCTTGTTCAACCGATTTAATCTGGAGTACGAAAAAATGAGCTTGCTCGAAGGAAAAGTCATTATTGTGACCGGCGCAGGTGCCGGGGTCGGCAAAGGGATCGCACTGGAAGCCGCGCGCCAGGGCGCGCGGGTGATCGTCAACGACCTGGGCGTCAATATCGACGGATCCGGCGGCAGCGCCGGCCCGGCCCAGCAGGCTGTCGACGAGATCAAGGCGGCTGGTGGCGAGGCCGCGGCCAATACCGACAGCGTGGCCGACTGGAGCGCGGCCCAGAAGATCGTGCAGCAGGCACTGGACCTGTACGGTCGCGTCGACGGTGTGGTCAACAATGCCGGCAATCTGCGCGACATCATCTTCCACAAGATGAGCGAAGACGATTTCGATGCCGTGATTCGCGTGCACCTGAAAGGGAGCTGGAACGTCTCGCGCGCCGTGGCCCCGCATTTCAAGGCGCAGGAAGGCGGCGCCTTCGTGCACATGACGTCCACCGCAGGCCTGATCGGCAACTTCGGTCAAGCGAACTATGCGTCGGCGAAGCTCGGCATCGTCGGCCTGTCGAAGTCCATCGCGGTCGACATGCAGAAGTTCAACGTGCGCTCCAACTGCATCGCGCCGTTTGCCTTCACGCGCATGGTCGGCAGCATCCCGACCAACACGCCGGAGGCCGCGGAGCGCATGAAGATCAACATGCGCCTGGAGGCCGGCAAAATCGCGCCGTTCACGCTCGCCCTGCTGACTGACCAGGCGCGGCACGTCACTGGCCAGATCTTCGGCGTGCGCAACAACGAGATCTACCTGTTCTCGCAACCGCGCCCGATCCGCTCGGCCCACAACAGCGAAGGCTGGACCGTTGCGTCCTGCGTCGAGCGAGCCATCCCGATGTTCCAGGACTCGTTCTACAAGCTGGACCTGTCGCGCGATGTATTTGGCTGGGATCCGGTCTGACCGGCTGCCGTGACGCCGACGCGGCGGCAGCTGCCCAGATGGGTCTGCCGCCTGCGTCCGAGGAGACAAAGCATGGATTTTCAACGTGACCTGGGCCTGGAGGCCTTCCGAGAGCAGGTGCGCGCCTTCTTGCGAGAGAACCTGCCCGAGGACCTGAGCGGACGTATCCGCATTGGCACGCGATCGCCCAAGTCCGAGCTCAAGCGCTGGCAGCGCATTCTGAACGAAAAGGGTTGGGGTGCGCCGTACTGGGCGAAGGAGCATGGCGGTACCGGCTGGAGCGTGATGCAGCGTCTGGTGTTCGACGAGGAGTGCACGGCGGTCGGTGCCCCCTCGCAAGACACCGGGGCGCAGAAACTGCTGGGGCCGGTGCTGAATGCATTCGGCTCGCCGGCGCAGAAGGCCGAGCACCTTGCCCACGTTTTCAGTGGCGAACGCCAGTGGTGCCAGGGTTTCTCGGAGCCCGGTTCAGGCTCGGACCTGGCCTCGCTGCGCACACGTGCCGAACGCGATGGCGACCACTACGTGGTCAACGGCCAGAAGATCTGGACCAGCTATGCACATCGTGCCGACTGGATCTTCCTGCTGGTACGTACCGACACCGAAGTGAAGAAGCAGGCCGGCATCAGCTTCCTGCTGGTGGACATGAAGACGCCGGGTATCACGGTCCGGCCGATCGTCAGCATCGATGGTTGCCACCACCTTAATGAGACGTTCTTCGACAACGTGCGTGTGCCGGTCGGGAACCTTGTGGGAGCGGAGGGCGAGGGCTGGAAGATCACCAAGTTCCTGCTCAATAACGAACACGCCACGGCGGCGGACCTGCCGATGCTGCGCCGCTACCTGGCACAGATCCGGGCGCTCGCCATGCGGCGCAACCAGGGTGGCAGCGCGCTTCTGGAGCGCCACGAGTTCGCGCTGCAGCTTGCGCGTTTCGAAGCGGAACTCGCTGCCATTGCCACGCTGGTGCAGCGGGTGGCGGCGATGGAGGAAGACCACAGTCCGGCGGCGCATGCCATGGGATCCATCCTGAAGATCCGGGGCACCGAACTGCTGCAGAAGATGACCTGTTTTCTCTCCGAATCGCTGGGCGACTACGGCGCCATTGCCTATCCCACGCCGCAGGAAGAAGAGGCCGCCGATCCGTTGCCCATGCAGGACGTGGGGCGTGGCGTCACCAACGAGATGTTCTTCCGCCGCGCTTCAACGATCTACGGTGGTACGAGCGAAGTCCAGCGCTCCATCATCGCCAAGACAATGTTCCAACTCTGAGGGCACTGACCGATCATGAACTTCAACCTGACTGACGAACAGCGCCTGCTTCAGGACAGCGTGCGCCGCTTCGTCGACAAAGACTACGGCTTCGAGTCGCGCACCGCCAGGATCAAATCCGGCGAGCCGTGCAGCGAAAAGTACTGGGCCACCTTCGCTGAGAACGGCTGGCTGGCGGCGGCGCTGCCGGAATCGGCAGGGGGCCTGGGCGGCACCATCATCGACACGGTGCTGATTGCCTGCGAGCTGGGCCGTGGTCTGGTGGTGGAGCCCTACCTCGGCTGTGCGGTACTGGCAGGACAGACGCTGGTGGCGGCAGGCAATCCCACTCAGATGACCGCTGTGCTGCCCACGCTGGCCGACGGGTCGCGGCGGATCGCGCTGGCCTACAGCGAGGCGCAGTCGCGCGGTCTGTCCGAGCCCGTGACGACGCAAGCCGAGCCGGCACCCGGCGGCTACACCCTGCACGGCATCAAGACGCTGGTGCTCGGCGGATGCGATGCCGACACCTTTATCGTGTCCGCGATGCTGCCGGGCAAGGCCGGGGGCAGCGCGCTGTGCAGCCTGTTCCTGGTCCCGGCGGATGCTGCTGGCGTGCGCCGGACAGCGCTGCCGTTGCACGACGGTAGCTGGGCCGCAGAAGTGACCCTCGAACAGGTCTTCGTCCCGACCGACGCATTGCTGGGCGAACCCGGCAATGCGCAGGCGGCGCTGCGTCACGGGCTGGCGCATGGCATCGCGGCACTCTGCGCGGAACTGGTCGGCGGCATGGAGAAGGCGATCGAAATCACGGCCGATTACCTGAAGGTGCGCAAGCAGTTCGGGGTTCCGATCGGCAGCTTCCAGGCGCTGCAGCATCGCATGGCGGATATGGCCGCCGAATTGGAGGTGGCGCGCTCGATGTTGTATGCGCTGCTGGCATCGATCGAGAACGACGACGAAGACGCTATTGCCCGCACGGTCTCGCAGGCCAAGGCGCTGATCGGCCGCGCCGCGCGCTACGTGTGTGGGCAGGGCATCCAGTTGCATGGCGGTATCGGTATGACGGAGGAGTACACCGTGGGCCATTACTTCAAGCGCGCCGTAGTGGCGGACGTACTGTTCGGCAATGCCGATCTGCATGAGGCGCGCAACGCGCGCGCACTGCAAGCATCCCTGACGGAAAAGGAAACGCAAGCATGAAAATCTACGAGAACATTGGCGACTTGCAACCACTGGTCGGCGAGGTCATCGGCACCAGCGAATGGCTGACGCTGGAGCAGGATCGCATCAACCGGTTCGCCGACGCGACCGGCGATCACCAGTGGATTCACGTGGACCCGGTACGCGCCAAGGATGGTCCTTTCGGCACGCCGATCGCGCACGGATTCCTGACGCTGAGCCTGCTGCCCGCGTTTACGCACACGGCCTACAAGGTGAAAAACAGCAGTGCTGGTGTGAACTACGGCCTGGACAAGGTGCGCTTTCCCGCGCCTGTGCCAGTGGGCAGCCTGCTGCGGGCGCACTTCAAGCTGGTGGCGTTCGACCTTCTTGATAACGGCGGCGCGCAGTTGAAGCTGGAGATGACCGTCGAGCGACAGGGCGGTAGCAAGCCCGTGTGCGTCGCGGAGTCGATCATCAGGCGGTTCCCTTAACCCCTCGGGGTGTGACAGCGAAACAAGCCGGTGCCACGGGCACCGGACCTCTCAAGAAGCGCGACTGCCCGAATCAGGGCAGCACAGACCGACATGGAGGAGACACCAATGCAAAACGCCATTTCCCCGCTGCGCCGCCGGATTCTCGCAGCCACCGCCAGCGGCGTGCTGGCGGCTCTGGCTTCGGCGGCCGGCGCGCAGGCCCAGACCTATCCCGAACGCGTCATCAAGATTGTCTCCGTCGCCAGCCCCGGCACGGGCATCGATGACTACACTCGCCTGCTGGCGAAGTTCCTCGCCCAGAAGTTGGGGCAGAGCGTGGTGGTGGAGAACCGGCCCGGCGCCAACATGATCATCGCCAATGACTATGTGGCGAAGTCCGCGCCAGACGGCTATACGCTGCTGCTGACCGCGTCCAGCGCGATGTCGGCGAACCCTTTCCTGTTCAGGCATCTGCCATACAACCCGGCCAGGGATTTCGTTCCCGTGGCACGCATGTCAGCGCTGCCTGTGGCGCTGGTGGTGGCCGCCGGTTCCCCATACAAGTCCGTCGACGATCTCGTCAGCGCCGCGCGCTCCCGGCCAGGGAAGCTCAATGGCGCCAGCAGCAGCACCGGCTACCGGCTCATGGCGGCCGCGTTCACCGAGGCGGCTGGCGTCAGGACCCTGGACGTGCCCTACAAGGCGACCGCGACGCTGTTGCCGGATCTGATCGGCGGCAACGTGGACTTCACCATGGTCGAGCTGACAGCGGCGCTGCCATTGATCCAGTCGAACAAGCTGCGAGCGCTGGCGGTGCTGAGCCCGAAGCGCGTCGCGCTCCTGCCCGATGTGCCAACACTGACAGAGGCTGGCATGCGGAATAATGCCGTCGTAGAGGCTGTTTCGCGGATCAACTGGAGCGGGTTGTTTGCCCCGGCGGGCACGCCCGCGCCGATCGTCGACAGGATCTCCAGGCTCACGCTCGAGTTCGTCGGCTCCCCCGAGGCAATGGCGCACTACGCCAATCGCGGCAGCTTGCCGAACCCCGGCAGCGCGCAAGAACTGGGCAAGGCCGTGGTGGCAGACCAGGAGACGTGGAAGCGGCTGATTGCCGCGGCCGGCATGCAGCCGGAGTGAACGCTGGCAGGGAGCCGGTCAGACGCGACACCCAGCCACGTTGGCAGCATCGGATGTCCTTCGCGCAGTCTGCCGAAGGACATCTTTTTCATTGCGGCCCGCCTTGCGCAGCAATCAGAACTGGAACAGCGATTTCGCAATGATCGAGCGCTGGACCTCGCTGGTGCCGCCATAGATGGTGGTGGCGCGGCGGAAGAACATCTCCGAGGCCATGCCTTGCGCGACATCAGCCATGGGCAGTACCGGCAGCTGGCCAGACTGTTCCGCATGGGAGCCGGGATATGCGACGGCGCCATGATCGCCCAGCGTTTCCACCAGGAACTCGCTCATCCGCTGCTGCAGTTCGGTACCACGGATCTTGAGCATGGAGCCCATGGCATGCGCCGCCGGACTGTGGTCTGCCTCCATTGCCGCCACACGCTGGACCATGACGGTGATGGCCTTGAGCTCGGCGTCATAGCGGGCCAGGCGTAGCAGGAATTCGTGCCGCTCCATCAGCGTCTTGCCGCCTGCGCGTGCGGTGTGCGACAGCGCGCGTATCTGGCCCTGCAGGCGGCGCAGCGTGGGGAGGTCCGCGGTGGAGGCATGCTCGTTGTTGAGCAGGAACTTGGTGATCTTCCAGCCTTCGCCCTCGGCTCCCACCAGGTTGGCGACCGGGACGCGCACGTTGTCGAAGAACGTTTCGTTCAGATGGTGGCAGCCATCGATGCTGATGATGGGACGGACGGTGATGCCCGGCGTCTTCATGTCCACCAGCAGGAAGCTGATACCGGATTGCTTCTTGACGGCCGGATCGGTGCGTACCAGCAGGAAGATCCAGTCCGCATGGTGGGCATAGCTGGTCCAGATCTTCTGCCCGTTGACCACGTAGTGGTCGCCATCGCGGTCCGCACGCGTACGCAGGGAGGCCAGGTCCGAGCCGGCGCCCGGCTCCGAGAAGCCCTGGCACCAGAGGCGATCGCCGTTGAAGATCGGCGGCAGGTGCTCGGCCTTCTGCCCGGGCGTGGCGAAGTGATTCAGCACCGGGCCAACCAGTTTCTGGGCAAAGGAATCCTGCGAAGGTGTTCCGGCTGCCGCGCATTCCTCGTCGAAGACCAGACGCTGCTGCACGCTCCAGCCGGTACCGCCGTGCTCCCTGTCCCAGTATGGGGCGCCCCAGCCCTGGGCATTCAGGATGCGTTGCCACAGCACCACGTCCGCCCGTGGGGAGCGCAGGCCGTCCTTGCGACGCGCCAGGTCCGCCGGTTGGTGCTGCCGCAGGAAGTTCCGTACCTCCTGACGGAACGCATCGAGATTGGGGTCGGGTGCAAAGTTCATGAAGCCTCTCCAGTGGGTTGGCGGCCAGCAGGCCGGCCTGTTCCGATGCCATACACATTAAGCCGGCGCTCGGGTTGGAAGGCCCCCCACCACTGGGGGCGCCATGCTCGCATAGGCGCTGATTCATAGGTAACGCCTCCAGGATCCCCCTTGAGTCGAGGGGGGCGGCACGGTGGTCCGCTGCGCCACACTGCATTCAGGGGCTTTACCGTGCGCAGGCGCCATGGATAAGCCGAGCAGATATCCATTCCCAGGAGGAAAGATGACGATGCAGGCCCGGCAGATCCCTTTGCGTCACAGCCACCTGTCCATTGCGGACGGCGTGGCCGAATTCACTCACCAGCGCCCCGCGTCTCGGAATGCCCTGACGCTCGAGATGCGCCAGGACTACCACGACATGCTGGATTGCGTGGAAGGTGACCGTAGCATCCGCGCCTTGATCCTGACTGGCTCCGGCGGCAGCTTTTGCGCGGGCGGGGATCTGAAATCGATACAGGGCATCTTTTCCAACCCGGACGCGTCCGCGCGTGCGCCGGAAGCCATGCGCCGTCGGCTGCAGGACATCCACAAGTGGCTGCGGAGACTGCGCGATCTGGAGATCCCCGTCATCGCGGCGGTGGACGGGCCGGCCGCCGGGGCCGGGTTTTCACTGGCGCTGGCTGCGGACTTCGTGCTGGCGTCGGAGCGGGCGTCCTTCTGCATGTCCTTCGCCAAGGTTGGGCTGCTGCCCGATATGGGATCGCTCTACGCGCTGCCACGGGCAGTGGGGATGATGCTCGCCAAGGAACTGATGTTCACGGGGCGGCGGCTGGAAGTCATCGATGCCAAACGTCGCGGCATCGTGCATGCCATCCATCCGACCGATCGCCTTGGGGAGGAGGCGCGGCGCTTCGCACGTCGCTTCGTGGCGGCGCCGCAGGAGGCGCTGGCACTGATGAAGCGGGCGCTCAACCGCACGTTCGAGAGTTCCTACGACACGCTATTGGACCTCGAATGCCAGGCCCAGGCGCTCGCGTCTGCCGTGCCCTACTACGCCGAGGCGGTTGACGCATTCCTGAATGGCAAGCCGGCGCGATTCGACTGGGACAGGGACTCGGAGGCCTGAACATGGCCGCCGCACGCATACGGAAAGCAACGGTGCTGAAAGGTGCCGCCGAATCGCTAGTTGCGGATTCCACCTGCGAGCCTGTTGCACAGGTGGTGCGCCTTACGGCAAGCAGCGCTGTTTATGAATGACTGAGGAGGTTGTCTCCACGCCCGTCGCAGGCTCAATGTGACGGGAGTTTCGCTCCGGCACACGTGCCGGGGCTTTTTTCATGATCAGCCCGGCCCATGCACGATTCGTCTGCAGTTGTCCCCCCTCGACATGAGGGGGGGTGTGGGCGGGGCCAACGCCTCCCGACAGGGGGGCATCGGGGGGCCGGGCGATGTTCTCCTTGCAGTTGCGCGCGGAGAAGACGTCGTGCGCCACGTTTCTGGAGGAGGCGTGACCCACAGCAGGCGGGGCACCAGGCTCGTACCTGGGGCAGACGAACTATATGGAGAAGACAACCAATGAAGAAGACGATTTTCGCTTTGGCCGCGCTTGGCGCCCTTGGCGGATTCAGTGCGGCAGCGCAGGCGCAGTCGAGTGTGACGTTGTACGGTGTGGTTGACTCGTCGGTCGAGTATGTCAATCGTGTCGCGAGCGCGCAGCCAACGGTGGTGAATGGCCAACCGGTTTCCGCAACCACCGGTGGCAGCCGCGTTTCCATGCCCACCCTGGGTGGCCTGTCGCCGTCACGCTGGGGCCTGCGTGGCACGGAAGATCTCGGCAGCGGCAACTCCGCCATCTTTGTACTGGAAAGCGGCTTTGGTCCGGATACCGGCGTCATGCAGTCGAGCCGGTTGTTCGGACGTCAAGCCTTCGTTGGCCTCCAGAACAGCACCTATGGCAAGGTGATGCTGGGCCGCCAGTACACGTCCTTCTTCGAAGGCATGGCCAACTTTGCCCCGATGCGTTTTGCGACGACCTATGAACCGGTGGCATGGCAGCTTGGTACCAACTACCGCGAAGACAACGTGGTCAAGTATGTTGGAGTGTTCGGTCCGTTGCAGGCAGTGGCTCACTATTCGTTCGGCGTGGGGGTGCCCGCGATCGGCGCACAACCGCTGGCCAATGGCGGCGCCGGCGAAACGCCGGGAGCGTTCCGGGACAACAATGGCTATGGCGCGTCGCTGACCTATCTCAGCAACGGCTTCGGCGCCACCATTGCCTACGACCAGTGGCATCCAACGGTGACTTCCGGCCAGCAAGGCAATAGCCGCAAGGCAGGTGCGGCGCTGAGCTACACGACCGGCCCGTTTAAGGCAATGGCCGGTTACCGCTGGGCCAAGGTGGATTTCGCCAACGGCAACACGCTCGCGCGTGACAACTACTACTGGACGGGCGTCAACTACCAGGCGACCGGTGCGCTGGGTCTGTCGCTGGCCTACTACTACGCGGACTTCAAGCAATTGAGCCTGGCACCGACTGCGTCCGCCAGCAATCCCGCCAACCCGTGGCAGGTGTCTTTCCTTGCCGACTACAACTTCTCCAAGCGTACCGACATCTATCTCTCGGTTGCGTACTCGCGCAACGCGGGTCTGAACTTCGACTCGTCGCAGACGTTGTTCCTCTACGGCTATCCGATGATGGCCGGGCAGAAGGGCATGGTCGGCGTGACCACCGGCATTCGCCACATCTTCTGACGCCTTCAGGCGTGCAGAAGCATTACCCGCAGCGAACCGGCCGTGGCCGGCTCCTTGCGGGCGTTTTCGCGCCGCCAGGTATCGAGGTTACTGGTATCGGGTGGCGCGTTTCGCAGGTTTCCTCAGGGTTGGACCATGATCGGAAAACGAGCGATTGACTGGATACGCGGGATTGGTCGGCAGCGTGACGAGTACCGCGCGGCTTCGGGCTCGCAGCCCGCTGCAATGGACGAATCGGCCGGCGAGGATGTGGCGGCATGCGTCGAGACCGGCACGCCAGATGGGCCTGGCCATGCCGATGAGGAAGCGCTGAAGTACGACCGCGTTCTGGCGACGGCGGTAGCCCTGGCGCTGACCACTGGCGTGCACGGCTGATTTGCGATGGAAGGTCCAGGCGTCCCGTTTTGCCCCAGCCCTTATCCGTGCTGCCAGTTGCTGGCATCTCTGCGCATGGCCGATACAAGCCGTGTATTGATCGACATACATAAAGTATTTTTCTCGCGCCCCGTGCTTCCGTAGCATTTCCTTCAACACGATTCAAGGAGGCATGATGACTCTCACCACATTCCGCTTTTCCGCAACCGGGCGGACAGGGAGCCCCGCATGAGCGGCCCGTTGCAGGGCGTGCGCATCGTCGATATGACGACGGTGCTGATGGGGCCCTACGCCACCCAGATTCTCGGCGACTTCGGCGCCGACGTGATCAAGATTGAACCGCCGGACGGCGACACCGTGCGCGAAGTCGGCCCGCGCCGCCACCCCGGCATGTCCGGCATCTTTCTTCACGCCAACCGCAGCAAGCGCAGCGTTGTACTGGACCTGAAGACGCCGGGCGGGCGCGAGGCGTTGCTGCGCATCGCGGCCGACGCGGACGTGTTGATCTACAACGTACGTCCGCAGGCCATGGCGCGACTGAACCTGAGCTACGAGGAACTGCTCAAAGTCAATCCGCGCATCCTGTACGTGGGCCTGTACGGTTACGGGCAGGGGGGGCCGTACGCGGCCAAGTCCGCTTATGACGATCTCATCCAGGGCGCCGTGGCCATCCCAACGCTGGCCAAGCAGGCCGGCAGCGACGTGCCGCGTTACGCGCCGAGCGCGATCGCGGATCGCATCGTCGGCATGGCAGCAGTCAACGCCGTGACCGCGGGGCTTTTCCACCGCGAGCGCACGGGCGAAGGTCAGTCGATTGACGTACCGATGTTCGAGACCATGGCCCAGTTCATCCTGGGCGACCACATGGGCGGACTGACGTTCGAGCCGCCCATCGGGCCCAGCGGTTACTCGCGCATTCTCAACGAGCACCGCCGTCCCTACCGTACGCAAGATGGCTACCTGTGCGTGCTGCTTTACAACGACAAGCAGTGGCGCAAGTTCCTGGCGCTGATCGGTCAGCCCGACCTGATGGACAGCGATCCGCGCTTCAGCTCCATCGTCGAGCGCAACAAGCATATCCACGAGCTGTACCGCATGGTGGCCGAGATCATGCCGACGCGCACCACGGCCGAATGGATCAAGGTGCTGGAGGCGGCCGACATGCCGGTGATGCAACTCCACACGGTGGATTCGCTCATGGCGGACCCACACCTCGACGCGGTGGGCTTCTTCGACGTGGTGGAGCACCCCAGCGAGGGTGCCATCCGTTCGATGGCCATCCCCTCGCAATGGTCGAGGTCGCAGCCGAAGGTCTCGCGGCAGGCACCGCGTCTGGGCGAGCACAGCGCTCAGGTGCTGGGCGAAGCCGGCTACAGCCAGGAAGACATCCGCGAACTGGCCAGGCGGGGCGCCACGCGCCTTGCGCCGAACGCCAGCGAATGAACCGAACCGATACAGGGAGCTACATTGAACTCGACCCTCGATTCCCTTCCGCTCGTCAGCATCCCGCCCGAGGATGAGGCGCTGCGGACCCCAATCCGCAACTTCCTGCAGTCCTCCTTGCGCGACGTGCCGGCACCGGTGCGTGCGCGTACGTGGATGGGCTTTGACGCCAACTTCAGCCGGGCCCTCGGAGAACAGGGCTGGATCGGCCTGGCCCTGCCACCGCTGTACGGTGGCGCCGGCCGCAGCGCATTTGCGCGCTTCGTGCTGGTGGAAGAGTTAATTGCCGCAGGCGCGCCGGTATCGGCGCATTGGTTTGCCGACCGCCAGACGGCGCCGCTGATCCTGCGCTACGGCAGTGAATCACAGAAGCAGTTCTTCCTGCCGAAACTGATCCGCGGCGAGATCTTCATCTGTATCGGCATGAGCGAGCCCGATACGGGGTCGGACCTGTCTTCGGTGCGCACCCGGGCGGTCCGTACGGAGACCGGCTGGCGCCTGAACGGCCGCAAGATCTGGACCACCAACGCCCACCGCGCACAGTACATGTGTGCGCTGGTACGTACCTCCGGCCAGCATGGTGACCGCCACAAGGGCCTGTCGCAGGTGCTGATCGACCTGAGCCTGCCGGGCATTACCGCGCGCCCGATCCGCGACCTGGCCGGTGACGGTCACTTCTGCGAGGTGGTGTTCGAAGACGTGGACCTGCCGGCCGATGCTCTGGTGGGCGAGGAAGGCTCCGGCTGGAAGCAGGTCACCGCTGAACTGGCCTTCGAGCGCAGCGGTCCGGAACGCATCCTGACCAGCCTGATGCTGGCTGAGACGTGGCTGGCCGAGGTCAAGGCATCGGGCCTGCCGGTGCCGGACGCCGTCAAGGCGATCGTCGGCCGCATCGCGGGCCGCATGGCAGTGCTGAGAGCGATGTCGCTGGCTGTCGCCGACCGGCTCGACAAGGGGGAGAACCCCGAGATCGATGCATCGTATGTCAAGGACCTTGGCACGGAGTTCGAACAGACTGTGCCCGGCTGGATCAGCGAGGCCATCGAACAGATGCCCGCGTTTCAGCCGTCCGAGGACCTGCTGCGCGCGCATGCCTACATCACGCAACTGGCGCCGAGCTTCTCGCTGCGCGGTGGTACGCGCCAGATCCTGCGCGGCATCATCGCCCGCTCCCTCGGACTCCGCTGATACGAGATACACCATGACTGATTCCCTGATCGAAGGCTTCGAGCGCGCGCTGAATGGCCTGTGCTCGGACGAACAAATGCGGCGCAGCGAGTCCGGCGAAGGTGCCGACGCGCAATGGGCTGCCATCGACGCGCTGGGTTACACCGACGCGCTCGTGCCCGCCGAACTGGGCGGAGCTGGCCTGTCGCTGACGGACGCATTCCCGCTGTTCCTGGCTGCCGGCCGCGCCGGCCTGAGCCACCCGTTTGCCGAGACCGCTGTCGCGCGGGCCATCCTGGCAAGTGCCGGGCATGTGCACGAGGGCGAGTGCATCGCGATCGCTCCCGCGCTGGAGCAGGGCAGCGATGCCATCGTCTGCCGCGAGGTGCCCGGCGGCGCGCTGGCGCAGCAGGTGCTGGTCGGCTGGCGCGGCGAGTGGCTGCTTATGCCGCGCGTGCTCGCTCGTGCGACGCCCGGTGTCTATCGCCCACAGGCTTCGGCCACCTTGCGCTGGGATTCACCGGCCCAGGCGATCCGGCGTCTGCCGGCTGGCGGTGGTGATGTGGTGGCGATCTGCAATGCGGTGCATGCCGCCGGCATGGCCGGTGCCATGGTGCGCATTCAGGCCATGAGCGTTGCGTACGTCAACGACCGTCAACAGTTTGGCCGCGCCATCTCGCAGTTTCAGGCCATGCAGCAGGAACTGAGCATTCTTGCCGAGCAGGCCAACGCCGCGACATTCGGCGCGCGCCTTGGCTGCACTGCCGATGGTTACGTGCCGCGCCCGTTGCTGGCAGCCACCGCCAAGCTGCGCTGCAGCGAAGCGGCCAGCCGCGTTGCAGCGATTGCCCACGCAGTGCACGGCGCCATCGGCATCACCGAGGAACTGGCGCTTGGCCTGTTCACGCGCCGGCTGCACGAGTGGCGTTCATGCGCGGGCACGGAGACCGCCTGCGCCACCGTGCTCGGTGAAGCGCTGTTTGCGCAGTCGACCGGCGCCGGCCAGGAGATCCTGGACTTCGTGCGGCTGCAACTGGCGCCGGTGGCCGCCTGACCCCTTACTTGCTGGAACCCGATATGCAGAAAACTGATTCCATCGTGATCGTCGGCGCGAAGCGCACGCCGATCGGGGCCTTCAACGGCGCGCTGGCGCAACACACTGCGCCGCAACTTGGCGCCGTGGCCGTTCGTGCCGCAGTGGCCGAGGCGGGCGTCGATCCGGCGTCGGTCGACGAGGCCATCATGGGCTGCTGCCTGTTTGCAGGCCTGGGCCAGGCACCGGCACGACAAGCCGTGCTGGGTGCGGGGTTGCCGGTATCGACGCCCGCTACCACGCTGAGCAAAATGTGCGGGTCGGGCATGAAGACCGTCATGCTGGCGCACGACCTGCTGCTGGCTGGCACCTGTTCGGTGGCCGTGGCGGGAGGCATGGAGTCGATGACCAATGCCCCGTTCATCGTGCCACGCGGTCGCCACGGCTATCGGCTTGGGCACGGCCAGTTCCTCGACCACATGTACTGCGACGGCCTGGAGGATGCGTACGAAGGCCACCTGATGGGCTACTACGCCGACCTGTCCGCGCAGGAGCGGGGCATTGGCCGTGAAGCGCAGGATGACTATGCCCGCGAAAGCCTGCTGCGCGCACAGCGTGCTGTCGAGACCGGAGCGTTCGATGACGAGACCACGCCGGTCACGCTCAGGCGCAAGGGGCAGGAAACGCTGTTCACCCGGGACGAGACGCCCGGCCAGTGCGACGCCACCAAGCTGCCGAAGCTCAAGGCGGTGTTCCGCAAGGAAGGTACCGTGACCGCAGGCAACGCATCGTCGATTTCGGATGGTGGCGCCGCGCTGGTGCTGATGCGCGAAAGCGATGCGGTGCGCCAGGGCCTGGCACCGCTCGCACGCATCGTTGGCCACGCCACGCATGCCCAGGCACCGCAACAGTTCGTGGATGCGCCGGCCGCCGCCATCCGCCGCGTGCTGGACAAGGCCGGCTGGACCGCCCGGGACGTCGATCTCTACGAGGTCAATGAGGCCTTTGCCGTGGTGACGCTGGTCACGATGCAGGAACTGGGCATTGCGCATGAGCGCCTCAACGTCAATGGTGGTGCATGCGCGCTGGGCCATCCGGTGGGCGCGACGGGCGCGCGCTTGCTGGTCACCCTGATCCACGCGCTCAGGCAGCGAGGCTTGCGACGCGGCATGAGTAGCCTGTGCCTGGGCGGCGGCGAAGCCACGGCCGTGGCGATCGAGCTGTGTTGAACGGAGGACGTCAATGAGCCATCTGCACGAAACTCGCGGCAATGTGGGCTGGCTCACGCTGGACCGGCCCGCCGCCATGAACAGCCTGAGCCGTGCGCTGATGCGCGGGATGGACGCGCAGTTGCGGAAGTGGCGCGACGACCCGGCTGTGCGCGTGGTGGTGCTGACCGGAAATGGCCGTGCGTTTTGCGCCGGCGCCGACCTGAAGGAAGTGTCAGCGCCAGTGGAGGCCGGCGAACCCGACTTCATCGACGTGGCCACGGCGTTCTTTGCCACGCTACGCGCCTTCCCGAAACCAGTGATTGCCGCCGTCAACGGTCTGGCGGTGGCGGGCGGGCTGGAGCTGGTGCTGGCCTGCGACCTGGTGGTTGCGGCCGAGTCCGCGCGGCTCGGTGACGCGCATGCCAACTTTGGCGTGTTTCCCGGCGCAGGAGGCGCGGCCGTGCTGCCGCGCAAGATGCCGGCCAACGTAGCCCGCTACCTGCTGTTCACCGGTCGCACGTTCACGGCGACGCAGATGGAGCGGCATGGCCTGGTCAATGAAGTCGTGCCGGACAGCGAACTGCATGACCACGCTCAGGCTCTGGCCAATGAGCTGGCGGGCCGCAGTCCGCTGGTGCTGGCTCGCATGAAGCGGGTCGCGGCCGAGGCCGTTGACAAGACGGTGGCGGATGCCTTGCAACAGGAGTTGCTGGAATTCCGCAACCACCAGCGCTCCTACGATATGCAAGAGGGATTGCGTGCCTTCGCCGAGAAGCGCACGCCTGTATTCAAGGGGTACTAGGCCCCATCCATCGGAAGGACAATCATGGACCTGCTCTATTCCGAGCAACACAAGGCTTTCCGGCAGGAGATCCGCGACTTCATCGCCGAGAACCTGCCCGACGAGATGCGCCAGCGCTTGCGCGCGGGCGGCTTTGCCTCCAAGGCGGATACCGAACTGTGGCAACGCAGGCTGAACGCGCGTGGCTGGGGTGCGCCGGCATGGCCCAAGACCTTTGGCGGTGCGGGTTGGGATGCCGCCGAGCAGCAGATCTTCGCCGACGAGTGCGCCTGCGCGCCGGCGCCGCCGCCGCACATCTTCAATATCACCATGCTGGGCCCCGTGCTGGTTCACTTCGGTAGTGATGCGCAGCGTAAGTACTTCCTGCCCAGGCTGCTGAACGCAGACATCCAGGTCTGCCAGGGTTTCTCTGAACCCGGGTCGGGTTCCGACCTGGCGTCCCTGAAGACGCGTGCCGAGCGTACGCCCGACGGCTACCTGGTCAATGGTCAGAAGATCTGGACGAGCCAGGCGCACTACTCTGACTGGATCTTCTGCCTGGTGCGCACCGATCCGGGCGCCGCCAAACCGCAATCCGGCATCTCGTTCATCCTCATCGACCTGAAATCGCCGGGCATTACCGTGCGGCCGATCATCAGCATCGACGGGCGGCACAGTCTGAACGAAGTGTTCTTCGACAACGTGCGGGTGCCGGCCGAGAACCTCGTGGGCGAGGAGAACAAGGGCTGGGACTACGCCAAGTTCCTGCTCGGCCACGAGCGCGCCTACATTGCCGGAATCGGACGCAGCAAGGAACGCGTGGCCTATGCCAAGGATCTGCTGGCGCGCCTGGAGGCCGAAGGCGGGCCCGCCGACATGCTGGCGCCGTGGCGCGGCCGCATCGCAATGATCGAGGCCGATCTGCATGCGCTGGAAGTGACCCAGTTCCGCATGCACGGTGGTCATGCGGACATGAAGCTGTCGCCGATGCTCAAGGCGCGCGGTAGCGAAATCTTCCAGGCCATTACCGACCTGATCTGCCGCATGAGCGGTACCGACGCATTGCGCGCGGACACCGGCACGCTCACCAAGTCTTTCCTGTACTCGCGCGCTGTCTCGATCTTCGGCGGCAGTACGGAAGTCCAGAAGAACATCCTTTCCGCCACTGTCCTGGACCTGCGATGAACCTGCAACTGAACGACATCCAGCAGCAGTTGCTGGACAGCCTGACGCGGCTGCTTGGCCGTGAGTATTCCTTTGAGAAGCGCCAGCAGTATGTAGCGAGCGACGACGGATATGGCGTGCAGGCGTGGCGCGCGCTGGCGGACCTTGGGGTGTTGGGCGCGGCGATTCCCGAGGCATTCGGCGGATTCGGCGGCGATGCCGTCGACCAGATGCTGATCTCGCAAGAACTGGCGGGCTGCCTGTCGCTGGAGCCCTACCACGGCACGGCAGTCATGGCGGCCACGGCATTGGCCGCTGCGGGCTCCGACGAGCAAAAGGCCAGGCTGCTGCCACGCATCGCGCAAGGCGAAGTGAAAGTCGCATGGGCCCATGGCGAAACCGTCCCGGGGCGCGTGTCGGTGCAAGCCACGGCCGGGTCCGAAGGCTGGCGCCTGCTCGGCAGCAAGCCCTGCGTCGTCCATGGCGCGGGCAGCGATTACCTGATCGTGTCCGCGCAGGTTGCGGGAAGCGGTGTCAGGCTCTTTCTTGTGGATGCCCGGAGCACAGGGGTACGTCGCGAAGCCTACCGGCTGATTGACGGGACGCCGGCTGCGGACGTGCAGATGGATGGAACCCATGCCGAATTGCTCGATGCCGAGGCGAGCGACGCCGTGATCGGGCAGGTGCTCGACCACGGCATCAATGCGGCCTGCGCCGAGATGGTCGGTGCCATGCAAGCCGCATACGGCCTGACGGTCGAGTATCTCAAGACACGCAAGCAGTTCGGCAAGCTGATCGGCGCCAATCAGGCCCTGCAGCACCGTGCGGTGGACATGCTGGCCGCGCTGGAGCAGAGCCGCAGCCTCTCCCTTTCGCTCGCGCTGTCGCTGGCCGGGCGCAATGATCTGGCCGCGGGCGCGCAACAGGTGCATGCCGCCAAGGCCTGCATCGGCCAGGCCGCACGTCAGGTCACGCAGGAAGCCATCCAGATGCACGGTGGCATCGGCATGACGGAGGAGTACGCCGTGGGGCACTACCTGCGCCGCATCCTGGTGCTCGACCAGTTGCACGGCGACACGCAATACCACCTTGGCTGCCTGGAAGGCCGCCAGTACCACTGAACCTGTTGAAAGAAGAGGAGAACACCATGTCGGATCTTATGTCCCTGAAAGGGAAAGTCATCATCGTCACGGGTGCCGCGCAAGGCGTCGGCAGGGCCACGGCGGAGCTTGCGCTGGCGCTTGGCGCCAAGGTCGGCCTGGTCGATATGAAGGGGGACGCGTTGCAGGAAATCAGCGCGCGCTTCCCCGACCAGACGGTGGCATACGTCGGTAGCGTGTCAGATGCCGATTTCGTCGCGTCGTCGATGGAGCACGCACTGTCCCACTTTGGCAAGGTCGACGGATTGGTGAATTGCGCCGGCATCGTGCGCGCGGCGATGATCGAGAACATGACGCTGCAGACCTGGAACGAGGTGATCGATTGCCACCTGACCGGTTCCTTCCTGTGGCTGCAGGCAGTGGGGGTGCATCTGGTGGAGCGCGCCAGGAAGGGCGAGGCGGTCAAGGGCTCCATCGTCAATATCTCGTCCGAAGCGGGTCGCCGTGGCTCGATCGGACAGATCAACTACTCCAGCGCCAAGGCAGGCATGCTGGGCATGACCATGAGCGCCGCGCGCGAGTGGGGCAAGTACGGGGTGCGTACCAACTCGGTCTGCCTGGGCGTGGTGGAAACGCCAATGACCGAGACCATCCGCGGTGATCGCTTCCGTGATGGCATCCTGTCGATGATCCCCATGGGACGCTGGGCGCAGCCGGAGGAAGTTGCGCAACCGATCTGCTTCCTGTTGTCCGACGCCGCGTCGTACATTCTGGGCCAGCACATCGGCGTTAACGGCGGATATCACCTGGCGAGTTGAGTGGGTCGCCAGCACGGTGCCGGGTGCCTCACGCCCGGTGCCGTGCCGGGATCTCGCTCCAGTCGCCAGATCAGCCTGCCGTCTGCGCCGGCGACGTGGGCGACGCGGGTGGCTCCGGCATGACCTCGCGCGCGATGGCAACGAAGTTGCGCGTGGTAGCGTTGACCGTTTCCGGCAGCGCTACCAGCGCAATGCCAAGGTTCATCCTGGGCGGCATGCCGGTCAGGCGAACCAGCTTCACGCCATCGCCGGCCTGCCTGCCAGCCGTGGCGGGCACCAGCGCCACGCCCAGGCCGCTCTCCACCAGCGCCAGGATGGAAGGCACCTGGACGGCCTCCTGTGCGATGGGGGGCTGTATGCCGGCCTCGTGAAACGCCATCATCGTCATCGAGTGCATCGCCGGAACGAAGGTTCGCGAGTAGAGGATGAACGGCGTAGTGCCGAGGTCCGCCAGGTCCACCTCGTGGTGCGCGGCCAGCGGTGAATCGGCGCTGACAGCCAGCACCATCGGGTCCGGCTGCAGCAGCAATACGGTGGCGGCGGTCCGTTCCAGGATCGGGTAGCGCACCAGGGCGATATCGAGGGAGTGCGCTTCCAGGCGGCGCAGCAGCTCGACGGTGGTGGACTCTTCGATGACGAGATCGACGCGCGGATACTGCAGCCGGAACGTGCGGATCAGCCGCGGCATCAGCGAATACACGGCAGAGCCAACGAAGCCCACGCGCAGCTTGCCTTGCTCTCCGCGCTCGCCTTCGCTGGCGGCACGACGGATCTCGTCGGCAAAGAACAGGGTATTGCGCATCTGGCGCAGTACGGTCTCGCCTACGGGCGTCAGGCGCAGGCCCGACGGCAGCCGTTCGAACAGGGTCACCCCCAGTTCTTCTTCGAGCTTGCGGATGGCGGTGGACAGAGGCGGCTGCGCCATGTGCAGCCGCTCGGCGGCGCGGTGGAAGTTGAGCGTTTCGCTCAGCACAAGCGCCTGCTTGATCTGACGGAGGTCCATACGGGTGAAAAGTCGGTCGGGGCACTATCGCCGCGCGACCGACTATGCGCGAAGCCGGGCAGATGCGCAATCGGCCATTGCCCTGTGCGCGCTTCAGGCACTTCAGGCACCGGAGGCGGCCAGCGCGAGCAGGCGGTCGATGCTTTCCGGCGGTAGCCAGCCCGACAGCACTTCGGCGTAGCGGCCGATATCAGGCGCGCTCGGCGCAACGGGCGGCGGGCCGGGCGTGCGGCTGAAGCGCGGGGCGGGGGCAGGTTGAGGAATCCCGTCGACCTCCACGAAGGTCCGGCGCGCTTTCAGGTGGAAGTGCTGCGGCGCTTCCTCGAAATTCAGGACGGGCGCAAAGCAGGCATCGGTGTTGTCCAGCAGGCGGCACCACTCGTCGCGTGTGCGCGTGCGAAAGATCTCCGCCAGTTGCTCGCGCGCGGCTTCCCAGTTGCTCGCGTCAAGCTGGTCGCCAAGGCTGACGGGGTCGACACCAATCCGTTCCAGCAGGTCGCGGTAGAAGCGTGCCTCGATGGGCCCCACCGAGATCCAGCGCCCGTCCCGGCATTGATAGACGTTGTAGTAGTGGGCGCCAGAATCCAGCACGTTGGTGCCGCGCTCCTGTTGCCACTGGCCGGCAGCCGTCATCCCGTAAAAGACGGTGCCGAGTGTCGCTGCGCCGTCGACGATGGCGGCATCGATAACCTGTCCCTGTCCCGACCTGGCGGCTTCGATCAGGGCGGCAAGGACGCCCGTGACGAGAAACATCGCGCCGCCGGCGAAATCACCGAGGTAGGCCGGCGGAATAGCAGGGGGCTGATGACGTCCGCCGATGGCGTTGAGCGCCCCCGTCAGCGCGATGTAATTGATGTCGTGGCCGGCGGCATGGGCCAGCGGGCCGGTTTGGCCCCAACCCGTGACCCGCCCGTAGACCAGGCGCGGGTTGCGGGCCAGGCATTCGTCCGGGCCCAGCCCCATCCGTTCCGTGACGCCGGGGCGGAAGCCTTCGATCAATGCGTCCGCCTTGGCCACCAGGTCCAGCACGATGGCCACCGCCTGCGGGTCCTTCAGATCGAGCGCGATCGACTTGCGGTTGCGCAGCATCAGGTCGAAGCGGCGCTCGCGCTTGACGCCGAGATCCGCTTCGCCTGGGCGCTCGATACGCAAGACCTCGGCACCCATGTCCGCGAGCAGCATGCCCGCCATGGGGCCCGGGCCGATTCCGGCCAGTTCGACGATCTTCATGCCTGCAAGGGGGCCCATGTCTCTCCTCTCCTTTCGTGTTGGATGGGGCGTGCGCGGGCGAGGCTATTCCACGGGAATTCCGGCCGTCTTGACGATCTCGCGCGTACGGTCGATCTCGGTGAGCTGGAATTGCCTGAGCTGCTGGGCGTCGCCGGGATATACGCTGCCGCCGAGGTTCTCCACGAATTTCATGCTGTCTGGCTGCTGCATGGTTTCGTGAACGGCATCGGAGAGTGCCTTGACGATTTTCTGCGGCGTCTTCGCCGGCGCGAAAACGCCGGTCCAGGCGAAGACCTCGAAGCCAGGCGCGCCACTTTCGGCGACGGTGGGCACTTGCGGGAGCTCCTTCAGGCGCTGTGCGTCGGTGACGGCCAGCGCACGGAGCCGGCCACCGCGAATCAGCGGCAGGACCGCGCTGATCTCGCCGATCGAATAGTCGACGTTGCCGGCGGCGACGTCGGTCATGGCAGGTGCCGTGCCCTTGTAGGTGATCGGGTTGCCCTTGATGTGGAAGCGCTCATGGAACAGCTCGACGGCTACCTGGTATCCGGCGCTGCCACTGGCGTAGTTGAGCTTGCCCGGCGCCTTGCGCGCGGCATCCACGAGGTTGCCCAGTGTCTTGTAGGGTGAGTTGGCCGGCACCACGACGACCATGGCAAAGCGCGCGATACGCGCGACGGCCGCGAAATCCTTGACCGGGTCGTAGGGCATGGTGCGGAACACGGCCACATTGGTCACCATCGACGAATTGCTGCCGACGAACAGCGTATAGCCGTCCGGAGCGGCTTCCGCCACCGCGCGTGCACCAATAAAGCTGTTGGCGCCAGGGCGGTTCTCCACCACGAAGGGCTGCTTGAATTTCTCGCCCAGATGCTGCGCAATGAATCTTGCCGTGGTATCGGCGCCGCTTCCCGGCGGTAGCGAGACGATGATCTTGACCGGTCGGCCTGGGTAGTCGGACTGCGCAGTTACCGGGGCCACGCTCAGTGCCAGCGACGCCGCGATCAGACACCGCGTCAGGATGTGGGATGCCATGATGTCTCCTTGGAGTTGTTGCCGCCGCGGCGTATCGTTCGCCGCTTATGCGGGAGGTCGGAAGGGGGAACGGCCTGTCAGGCGCGCCGGTTGAGGAACGCGCCGAGAGCGGCCTCGTGTTCGGCCGTATGGTGTGCCATGGCCTGAAAGCCGGCGGACATTTCCAGGATGGTATCCATCCGCGCATGCGTGGACTCGCGCAGCAGGCGCTTGGTCATGCGCAGGGCATGTGCGGAATTGCGGGCGATTCGCTGGGCCAGTTCCATTGCGGTCGGCAGCAGTGCTTCGGGCGATACCAGCTGTGACACGAGCCCCCAGTCCAGTGCCTGACGGGCATCAATGGTGTCACCGGTAAAAGCGAGTTCACAGGCGCGCGACATGCCAACCACGCGCGGCAGGAGCCATGCGCCGCCATCGCCTGGGATGAGTCCCAGCTTCACGAACGTGGCTGCGAAGACGGCTTGCTCGGACGCAATCCGGATATCGCACAGGCAGGCCAGATCATTGCCAGCGCCGAGGGCTGGACCATTGACTGCCGCAATGATGGGCACTTCCAGGCCGAGTAGCGCCAGCGGCACGCGCTGAATGCCGTCGCGATACGCATAGCGCGACTGGATAGGCTCCCCCAGTCCGCTTCCCATCTTGTCGCGCAGGGTCTTGAGATTGCCGCCGGACGAGAAAGAAGGGCCGGCGCCGGTCAGGACCGCGGCACCGATGGACATGTCTCTGTTGAGCGTGTCGCACATCTCTACCACGGCCTGTACGGCATCGTCGTCGGAAATCGCATTGCGCGTTTCCGGGCGGTTCATGGTGATCAGTGCCACGGCGCCTTCGCGCCTGAAGTCCAGAAAATTGTTCATGGAAGTATCGAATGGAATGGCTGGAACCAGTCTTGGCGGAGCGCGCGCTCCGGTTGGATTCCATTCGATGCTACGGATGGCAGGGCGATGTGAAAAATACTTTCGGTATGTCGCGCAATACATCGCCTGTATCGCGCGACGGCAAGCTATGCCGCTTCCATCAACGCGTCGCGGACCTCAGTCAGCGCGGCAAGATAGGCGTCGTGATTCTTTTTCATTCGTTCCGCGGGGCCCGCCACGGAGATGCCTGCGGGTTGTCCTCCCAGCAGACCTACGACTGCCAGGCCATACACGCCCTCGCTGCCTTCCTCGCGGGCGTCGTACCAGCCGCGCTTGTGGCCGCGGGCGATCTGGCCCATGAGCGTGTCGATATCGACTACGGTCTGCGTCGTAAGTGGGCGCAGGCCACTCCTTTCCAGCGCGGCACGTGCCGCGTCGGGTGGCAGCAGGCTCAGCAGGCCTTTCCCGAGTGCCGAGGCATGGAGGGCTGCCCGCGATCCGACTTCAATGATGTAGCGCAGCGGCAGGCGGCTGGGCTGGGCGGCAACGACCTTGACGGCGGAGGTATCGAGCACCCCGAAGAAAACGCTTTCGTTGGTTATTTCTCCAACCTGTTCCACCGCTTCCTGCGCGACGGCGCTGAGTGGATCGTTCTCGGCGATCTGGCGGCCGACCTCGAACAGGCGTCCGGTGGGATAGAAGCGTCGGGAACGGGGGGTGCGCATCAGGTAGCCGAGCGACTGCAGCGTATGAAGCAGGTCGGACGTACTGCTCTCCGGCAAGGCGAGCAGGCGTGCCATGTCCGAATTGGACAACTCGCGTCGTTCGCGTGCGAAGACTTCGAAGACCGCCATGGCGCGGCCAGCGGCAGGAATCAGGGTGGGCATGGTTGCGGCAGGCGTGAGTTCGGTTTCCGCCAGTACTATACGAAATTTCGTAGGTTGCCGGAAGCCTGCCGTGAGGCGTTATCGCACGCCGCCGCCCTGATGTAACCGATGGATATCTTTCCTGTTATGGCCGTTGACGGACAACACCTCGTCGGCGACGTGCCCAAGATTGGCTGCGGCCAGGGCCGGTGATACCCATCATGCCGGTCATCGCCTGCGAGACGATTTCCTTGGGTCTTCGATGGCCCGGAGCCACACGTCATGGCAACTCGTTGCGCGGATCGTCCTTCAGCACGAGTTGCCACGCCTCACGTGCCATCGGGTGCGTCTTCTCTTCCAGCACATGGGCCAGCAGCCCGGCCGAGCGGCCCACCAACGCCAGTCCTCGCGCGATCAATGGGTCCAGGCCCATTGCCGCCACGATTGCCCCGATCGCTCCCACCACGTTCATGGGTAGCTTGCGGTTCTGCTCCTTCACCAGCACTTCGACGATGGCCTCCATCAGGCGCCAGTGCACGCCGTAGTAGCCGTTGTCGCGCGACAGCGCACGCAGCGCGGGTACACGCGGGTCGCCGTCGACGTGGATCGGATGGCCCACGCCGAAGATCGACTGGCGGCGCTCCTTGTGGCGGCGGATCAGCGCGCGGGCGGCTTCGTGGATTTGTGCATCCGTTGCGTCGTCCGTCAGTTCGCGGGCACCGTCGTTGAGCATCTCCGCGGCGTTCTGCATGGGGCCGAGGAATACGCTACCTGCACCAAGCAAGCCGGTTGCCACAGCGCCCTGCAGCGCCTCTGGCGCACCGATATAGGTCAGTCGTGCTGACAGGGAGCTTGGCGTGATGCCGTGATCGGCGGTCGTCACCAGCAGCGCGTTGACCATGACCTTTTCGCGCGCGGAGGGCAGGCGCGACAGCGTGGTGAAGAAGATCATGTCGACAAAGTCGAACTTGCCGATGATCTCGGTGGAAAGGTTGAGACCACGCACCATGATGGTGTCGGTGGTGGTGTAGCCGATGTCGGTCTTTACCATGTGGAAGGCTCCGTGCCTTGATATGAGAGGACGGCGTCCAGTGCGACCACGCCCTGTCCCTGCGGGCGGACCGCGAGGGGATTGATCTCCAGTTCCTCGATGTGGCCGGCGTGCCCGGCGACGAAGTCGGAGAGCTTCACCAGTGTGTCGACCAGTGCGTCTATGTCGAACGGCGGCTGGCCACGATAGCCCTTCAACAGTTCGTGGCAGCGGGTCTCGGCAATCATCGCGCGTGCCGAAGCGGGCGTGAGCGGTAGCAGGCGGCGGCTGACATCCTTGAACAGCTCGATGCTTACGCCGCCCAGGCCAAACGTGCAGACGTGGCCGAACACTGGGTCGCGATGAATGCCGACCACGGCTTCGACGAAAGGAGCGGGCAGCATCGGCTCGACCAGCACTCCCTCGATCCGCGACGGGTCGCACGCCCTGGCGCCGTTGGCATGGATCTCGTCGTACGCGGCTATCGCCGCGTCTTCGGAGGCGATACCCAGCCGCACGCCGCCGATATCCGTCTTGTGGGTGATGTCGACACTGATGATCTTCATGACCGCCCGCCCAATTCCCACCTTGCTGAAGGCCTGCGCAGCCTGCGCCGGCGAACTCGCCACGATGCCCTGGGGTGTGGCAATGCCCGCCTGCTCCAGCAGCACCTTGGTTCTTGCTTCGGACAGGTTGCTCGTGACGGCACTTGTCGTGACATCGGCGAGGGGGCGCCATTGGTGCTCGAAGCCCGCCTTCCAGCGTCCATATTCGATAAAGCGCTGGATCGCCAGTACGGCGTTGCCTACCGCGCGCATCGGCATCAGCCCGCCGTCGATCATCTTCCGGTGGCCTTCGCCGGTCCGGTCGCTCATCCAGACCGGCACGATTGGCGTGCCCGCAACCTCGGCCTGCACCCGAACCATGCTATCGGCCAGCATGGCAGTGGTCTTGCCATACTCGACCGGGATCGGTACCAGCACCAGATCGGTATTGGGGTCGCTGGTCGTGGCCTTGAGAGTGGCATAGCTCACCTCGGTATTGACCAGCACCTCCGCCGTGACGTCCACCGGATTATTGAATGCCGCAAATCCGGGCAGGGCGGCACGCAGCGCTTCGATCGTCGCCGGGGCAAACTCGGACAGCTTGAGCCCCGCCAGGCCGACCATGTCCGAAGCCAGCGCAGCGGTGCCGCCGGAGAAGCTGTACACCGCCAGTTGTTCCTTGCCGGTGGGTTTGCGCCGTGCCAGTAGTGAGGCAACATCGATCAGTTCGTCGATGTCGTCAACTTCGATGATGCCGAGCTGGCGGAACACCGCACTGTTGATCTCGGCCGAGCCCGCAATGGCGGCGGTATGTGACTGCGCGGCCTTGGCGCCGTACTCCGACTTGCCGACCTTGATCGCCACGATGGGCTTGCCGCGCCGGGCCGCGTGCAGGGCAGCTTCCATGAAGCGCGGGCCGTTGCGCACACCTTCCAGCGTGGTGACGATCACCTCGATGTCGGGGGCATCGGCCATGTAGTGGATGTAGTCGCTGACCTCGAGGTCCACTTCGTTGCCGCCCGAACACCACAGGCCGACGCCTACGCCACGGTCCATTGCCTGGATGAACGATCGGCCCAGGCCGCCACCCTGGGTGGCGACCCCGATCGGGCCGGGCCGACGGTCGAGGCGCCATGCCGGCGAGAAGGTCAGGCCGAGGCGCGCATTCATATTGTTCAGGCCGGGGCAGTTCGGGCCATAGATGCGCATGCCGGTGCTGGCCACGATCTCGCGCATCTCGGCTTCCACTGCGCGGCCGTCTTCGCCGGTTTCTCCAAAGCCGGAGGTGAATACGATGGCGAACCCGATGCCACGCTTGCCGCAGTCGCGCAGCGTCTGGATGACCATGTCGGCGCGCACGGCGAGGATGGCCAGGTCAGGCGGTGTCGCCAGGTCATTCACCGAAGCGAGGCACGGCCGGCCATGGATTTCGGTGCGCCCGGGATTGACAAGGTAGAGATCGCCCTTGAACTCGGAGAAAACGGTCAGGTTCTCCAGCGTTCGGCCGCCGATGCTGTCAGCCTTCTCGGACGCGCCGACCAGCACGATCGAGCGTGGGTTGACCAGCCGCGACAGGTCGCTGAAGCCGGTGGGCTGGCGCGTCATTGTGCGTCCCCCGGTGTGCGGCGCTTGAACAGGCAGGTGGCTGCCATTTCGGCCACCACTTCTCCCCGCTGATTGATGGCCTTGCGCAGGAAGGCAACGATGCCGCGATCCGGGCGGCTGGTGGTCTTCTGTTCGACCACTTCGATCTCAACACGGATGGTGTCGCCAATGAACGTGGGCTTTGGGAACTTCAGGCGGTTCTCCAGCACGCTGAACAGCGACCCCTCGAAGAACTGGTTGGGGATCGAGCGCGAAGTCAGCCCCGCCATGAAGGCGGCCACCAGCATGCCGTGGGCAATGCGCTGGCCGAAGATGGTGCCCTTGGCGTACTCGGCATCGACGTGCACCTTGTTGAAATCGCCGGTCAGCGCCGCGAAGGCGGCTACGTCCGCTTCGGTGATGGTGCGCGAGGAAGTGCTGTACGTCATGCCGGGCACCAGGTCTTCCCAGTAGAGCGTGGTGTTGGCGATCTGTTCGAGGATGGCAGGTTGGGTCATGTCTTGTGTCTCGGGGTGATGTGGATGGATCAGGTCAGTGCGCTGATGCCGAGGATTTCGCGACCGATGATGAGCGTCTGGATCTCGGTGGTGCCCTCGGGAATCATGCCGCCGCGCGTATCGCGGAAGATCCGTTCGATTGGGTAGCCGGTGGCATAGCCCATGCCGCCGTGCACCTGCAGTGCCAGGTTGGCGACGTCGAATGCGGCCTCCGTGGCGTAGAGCTTGGCGATCGAACACTCCGTGCGTGATGTGCCGTTCTGCATCGAGCGTGCCGCGCGGTAGCCAAGCGAGCGTGCCGCCTGCGTGCGCATGGTCATGTCCACAATGTGCTTCTGCACGAGCTGGAATGAGCCGATCTGGCGACCGAACTGCTTGCGCTGTTGCGCGTAGCCAACCGACAGGTCGAGCGCGCATTGCGCCGCACCCACCGCGCCCATGGCCACGTTCAGCCGGCCAAAGTTCAGACCGATCAGGATCTGCCGCAGGCCCTGGCCTTCCTGGCCCAGCAAGTTGGCAGTGGGAACCTCGGCGTTCTCGAACGTAAACGCAGCGGTCCCGGTGCTGCGGGTGAACATGGTATCGACAGGCGTGACGCTGTACGCGGTGACGTCTCGCTCGACCAGGAACAGCGAGAGTTCGCCATTGCAGGTCTCGCTGAAGGTGCGGGCCACCACGATGCCGAAGTCCGCGAACATGCCATTGGTGATCCACAGCTTGCTGCCGTTAAGCACGTAACGGTCGCCACGCTTGTCGGCACGGGTCTTGATTTCGGCCACGTTGGAGCCCACGTCCGGCTCCGAGATCGACACGAAGGTCTTGCGCTCGTTGCGCAGCAGCGGGCGCATGAAGCGTTCCTTCTGCGCCTCGGTGCCGTAGGCGTTGATGATGCCCGAGACAATGTTCAGGCCATTGAGCAGGATGCGCAGCGACAGCCAGCAGTAGCCGGCTTCTTCCATCATGACTGCCCAGGTGAGGTAGTCCAGGCCCAGTCCGCCGTCTGCTTCGGGAAGGTACCCGCCGAAGTAGCCGAAGTCGGCCAGTCCGGTCAGTACCTCGTGCGGGAAGTGCTTGTCCTTTTCCGCCTGGTCAATACGCGGGGCGACGTGTTCTTTCAGGTAGCGGCGGATGTTGTCGCGCAGCAGTTGCTGGCTGGCGTCCAGCCCATCGACGTCGACAGTCAGGTCAGCCATATCGGCCTCCGGTCACGAAAAGGGTGGTGCCCGTGATGTAGCGGGCGTGCTCGGAAGCCATGAAGGCGACAGCGCCTGCAATGTCGCAGGTCTGGCCCGGGAACGTCACAGCGTTCTTGGCCATTACGTTGGCCAGGATGGTGTCGTAGTTGGGCAGGCTTTTGATGTACTCGGTCTCGATATAGCCGGGAGCAATGGCGTTGACTGTCACGCCCTTACGTGCCTGTTCGAGCGAAAGCGCGCGCGTGAAGCCGATGATGCCGGCCTTGGCGGTGGAGTAGTTGGCCTGACCCGGGTTGCCAAACAGCGCTCGGGAGCTGATGTTGATGATGCGGCCCCAGCCCTTCTCGTGCATGAAGGGCAGCGCCGCACGCGTGGTGTGGAAGGCGCCCTTGAGCGTCACGTCCAGCACTAGGTCCCAGTCGGACTCTTCCATCTTGAGGATGGTGCGGTCCTTCACCAGCCCTGCGTTGTTGACCAGTACGTCGAGGCTGCCGAAGGCATCCTTGCCGGCGGCTACCATGCCGCGTACCTGGTCCTCCTGACGAACATCGCACTGTACGGCGATGGCCCTGCCACCTTCGCGCTCGATGCCGCAGGCGGTTTCGCGAGCTGCGTCGAGATCCAGATCGGTGATGACAACAGCCATGCCCTCCTGCGCCAGCATGCGGGCGGTTTCGGCGCCGATGCCGCGGGCCGAACCCGTGACGATTGCCACGCGGTCTTTTAATCCAAGATCCATGTGTCCTCCCTCTCCTTTGGTTTGCTTCGGGTTAGTGGTCGGCCAGCATGGAGTCGCGCACTTCGCGCAGGGCCGCCAGATAGGATTCGCGATGCTTCTCGATACGTTCGCTGGGGCCGGCCAGGGAGATCGCCACGGGCCGCTCTCCCAGGCAGGCTGGCACGGCCAGCGCTGTCACGCCGTCGGTGCCTTCGTCATGGGCCTCGTACCAGCCTTGCGCGCGACCGTGCGCCAGTTGAGTCATCAGTTGTGCGAGGTCTACCACCGTGCTTGGCGTGACGGCGGGCCGCTTGGCGGCTTCCAGCCGCGCGCGCGCTTCGTCTTCAGGCAACTGGCCGAGCATGGCCTTGCCCAGCGCGGATGCATGCAAGGCGACGCGCTCGCCCACGTCGAGGATGTAGCGCAGGGGCAGCCGGCTCTGGGCCACGGCGGCTACACGTACCGCCAGCGGCTCCAGCACGCCGAAGAACGCGCTTTCGTTGGTCATGTCGGCAAGTTGCGTCACGGCTTCCTGGGCGAGCCGGGTCAGCGGGTCGTTTTCCGCGATCTGCCGCCCGGTTTCCAGCAGGCGGCCAGACGGATAGAAACGCCGTGTGCGCGTGGTGCGTATCAGGTAGCCAAGCTTGTGCAGCGTATGCAGCAGGTCGGAACAGCTACTGTCGGCAACGGCCAGCAATTTCGCCATCTCGGAATTCGACAGGTCGCGTCGTTCCCGGGCGAACACTTCGAAGACGGCCATGGCACGGCTGGCTGCGGGAATCTGGGTGGGCACGATTGAGTCGATCCGTGGTTGTTTTATCTACGAACAATGGTAGAAACTTACGGCGTATCGAATTACGTGGCAAGATGAATTTCGAGGGGGTGATTATGTCTACGATATGTCGTAGTTGGTGGGGCTGAGCGCCTCAGCAACTGGATACTTGGTGATTTCGGTGACGGGCGCATGTTCCGAGGGCTTTTGTCGCGGCAGGTGTGCAACGCCCCGGGTCATCGGGTAATGCAGGGCAGGGCACGAGGTGCCCACCTCCAGGCTCCGGCTGGCTCAATCCGACCCTTCCGAGATGATCAGATCGATAGGTCAAACGGCCGCTCCCGTAGGGGTAGCGGCCGTTCATGATGCGAGAGCAACGGGTTATGCGCCGTATGCCCGATTGCTCCGATCGATACGTGCGATACGCGTCGCTACCGAAGGGCCGAACACATGTATGCGTCGAAAGCGTTCTGCTCGGTGCCGCGCACACCTCACAGCGAAACGGCTTTCACTTCCAGATACTCCGTCAGCCCGTGGACGCCATTCTCGCGGCCATTGCCGGACGACTTGTAGCCGCCAAACGGTAACGAGAAATCCAGCGGAGCACCGTTTATCCTGACGGAGCCTGCACGGAGACGCGCCGCCACACGGAGCGCCCGGGCACGGTCGCCAGAGGCAATATAGGCGGCGAGTCCGTAGTTCGTATCGTTGGCGATTGCGATGCCGTCTTCTTCGCTGTCGTACGGAATCATTACGAGTACCGGCCCGAAGATCTCCTCGCGGGCGACGGTCATGGCGTTGTTGACATCAGCGAAGACTGTCGGTCGCGTATAGAAGCCCTTGTCGAGCCCTTCCGGGCGGCCTGGGCCGCCGGCGATCACGCGCGCGCCTTCCTCGATGCCGACGCCGATCATGTGCTGGACCTTCTCATATTGCGCTCGGTTCGAGATCGGGCCGAGCTTCGTTGCCGGATTGGCCGGATCGCCCACGGTCAGCGCACTGGCGGTGGCAGCGGCCACGCCAACGGCCTCCTCATAGTGGGTGCGCGGCACGAGCATACGGGTCGGCGCGATGCAGGTCTGGCCTGAGTTCATCATGATCGAGGTTACGCCGCCTTGCACGGCGGTGGCGATGTCGGCGTCATCCAGGATCAGTAGTGGCGATTTTCCGCCCAGTTCCTGATGCACGCGCTTGACGGTCGGCGCGGCGCTGATCGCCACTTCCACGCCGGCCCGGGTAGAGCCGGTGATCGAGATCACGTCGACGTCCGGATGCGACGACAGACGCGCGCCTACCGACTTGCCTTCTCCGTAGATCAAGTTGAACACGCCGGCCGGCGTGCCGGCATCGTGCATGATCTGCGCGAACAGGTATGCATCGAGCGGCGCGATTTCGGATGGCTTTAGCACGATTGTGCAGCCGGCGGCGATGGCCGCACTGACCTTGGTAGCGATCAGCATGAGCGGCCAGTTCCACGCGGTGACCAGCGCGGCGACCCCGATCGCCTCGCGGCGCACGAAGCTCGCCCCGTGTGTGGATTCGAACTCGAATGTGCGCAGCGCCTCGAGCGTCGCACTCATGGCCGCCAGCCCGACCGGCGCTTGCACGGCATTGCACACGCTGATCGGCGCGCCCATTTCGGTTCGCACGGCCTCGCTGAGGTCGCCCAGGCGCTCCTTGTAGAGCGCCATGATGCGGCCCAGCAGCGCCATGCGCTCCTCGCGGCTCGACTGCGACCACGACGCGAACGCCGCGCGCGCGGCGGCCACGGCGCGGTCGGCGTCGGCGGCGGTGCCCAGTGACAGCTTGCCGATGACTTCCTCGGTGGCTGGATTGACGACATCCATTGTGGTCGCGCCGGCAGCCGGCGCAACCCACTGGCCATCAATGTAGAACGTGTCGATTTTTCTCATGGCGTTGGTCAGTGCTTGGCGAGCGGCATTACGATATTGAATGAGGGATCGAACGTGGTCATTAAGCCCATCAGTTCGGCCAGCTTGTGCCCGTCTCCTTCGATCCTGATCTCGCCGTTGCGCATGGCCTCTGGCAGTGTGATCTGGCGCAGGCTGATGCGGTCGAGCGTGCTCTTGGTCATCGTCACGGTCGCATCGGGCTTCTCATGTCGCATGCCTTCGCGGTAGGTCAGCACGCCATTGCGCAGCGTGAGCGCGAAAGGCTGGCCCAGATCGGAGAAGACCCAGTTCAGCACCATGTCATGGCCGACCGCCTTGTCGGAGTCGAGCCGCACGCCCATGTAATCAAAGAACATCGACGGCGCCAGCGCCCGGACCAGATCTTCTGCCTGCCGCGTGGAATTGGAGCGCGGTCCGTTGCGCAGCTCGAGCGCGCCGGTCAGGTACATGTTTCGCCATAGCGAATTCTCGGTCTGGTAGCCAAGCTGCTCAAGAGCGTCGGCCTGCGCGTTGCGCGCCTCCTGATTCTGCGGATCGGCAAAGACGAGCCGATTACCGATCTCGGCCGCCCAGCGATAGTCACCTTTGGCGATGGCGTCGCGCATCATTCCTAGCACCTTGTCCGAGCCGCCCATCGCCTCGACGTAGCGCCGGCCGGCTGCCTCGGGTTCGAGCGGGTTCAGGTTGGCCGGATTGGCATCGTAGAAGCCAAGGTAGCGCTGGTACACCGCGCGGGAATTGAAGCTCAGCGAACCGTAGTAGCCGCGCGCATACCACTTCTTCTCGAGATCGCCCGGCAGCTTCTGCATTGCTTCGGCGATTTGCATGGGGGTCAGACCCTGGTTCAGCAGGTGCAGCGTGCGGTCGTTGAGGTAGGTGTACATGTCGCGTTGATCCGCCAGCAGCGTG
This sequence comes from Cupriavidus sp. UBA2010, assembly GCF_002335265.1. Classification (NCBI taxonomy): domain Bacteria; kingdom Pseudomonadati; phylum Pseudomonadota; class Betaproteobacteria; order Burkholderiales; family Burkholderiaceae; genus Cupriavidus; species Cupriavidus sp. UBA2010. The sequence continues at coordinate 389,241 of NZ_DDCI01000020.1, read as the reverse complement.
CGAATGCGCTCGCCCCCCCAGGTCGGCCAGTTGTGCTGGGCGAGGAGTACGTCTGTCCTGTCGCCGTATCGCACAAGGCTTTCGTCAAGGAACTTGCCCCATGCCTTTGGGTCGCGCACGAGCGCACCGCGCGGCGTGAGGATGTTATGCATCGTACGCGTCGCGTTCTCGGCCATGCACAGCGCACGCATCTGCGGCAGATAGAAGTTCATCTCGGCCGGTGCTTCGGTTCCGGGCGTGAACTGGAATTCGAAGTCGACGCCCGCGATGCGGCGCGTTTCGTACGGTTTGGAGATCGTGACGGTCGGCGCGATCAGGCTGATGGTCCCGCCTGCCATGTTGCTCTTGCCGATGCCCGTATCGACTTGCCCGTATTCGTTGCGCGGCACGGCGGCGGCAGCCTGATACATCGCGCGCCGGAACATTGCCGTGCCGGCAAAGACGTTCTCGCTGACCGCTTCCTGCATGAACCCCGCTGGCGCGTAGATCGCCACCTTGCCGCTCTTCACGTCGGCTTCGTCGATCACGCCGCGCACGCCGCCGAAATGGTCGACGTGGCTGTGCGTGTAGATCACTGCCACCACCGGCTTGCGCGGACGGTTCGCGTAGTAGAGCGTGAGCGCGGCTTTGGCCGTCTCGGTGTACATCAGCGGGTCGACGACGATGATGCCGCGATCGCCTTCGATGATGGTCATGTTCGCCAGGTCCATGCCGCGCACCTGGAATATGTGATCGGCCACCTTGAACAGGCCCGCATTGCTGTTGAGTTGCGCCATGCGCCATAGGCTCGGATTGACCGAATCCGGATTCTTGGCCGCACTCTCGAATGCGTAGGCCGACGCGCTTCGGATGGATTTGCCATCGGCGTTGAGAATCTCGCCTGTGAAGGGCGAGACCAGACCGCGACTGGCCTCTTCGTAGTCTTTGCGGTCGTTGAACGGAAGCTGCTGCAGCAGGGCGGCGTTCGCCGCCGTGGTCATTGCGCTGGCCGGCTTGGGCTGTTCGGCGGCATGCACCGTTTGCGCGCCGGAGGCTACCGCAAGCGCGGCAGCGGTAGCCAGCGTCATCCAGCGGTTGCGGGTCGCAGATCTTTGCGACGCGGCGCTCTGCAGCGCAGCGCCTGCAGGTACGCGCTGCGCTGGCGGCTGCGATCCGGTTTCGGCTACCGCCTGTCGGAACGAGGCAGCGTCCGCGCGCCGAATGCCGCGGACGAGATCGGCCGCCTTCTCGCCAATCATGATGGCCGGCCCATTGGTGTTGCCGCCAATCACGGTCGGCATGATCGAGGCGTCCGCCACGCGCAGGCCCTCGACGCCGCGCACGCGCAGTTCGCTATCGACTACCGACTCCGCATCGCTGCCCATACGGCAGGTGCCAACCGGATGGAAGATGATGTCGGCCTGTTCGCGAATCCATTCGCGCACGGCGGCGTCGTCGCTGCCATCGAGGCGCAGGTGGCCGTAGTTGTGCGCGGCACCGCCCAGCGTCGCGAGCGATGGCTGCGCCAGTATGCGCCGCGCGATGCGGACGCCAGCCACCAGCGTTTCCATGTCGCGCGCGTCGGAGAGCAGGTTCTGGTCGATGCTTGGCGAAACGCGTGTGTCGGCGGACGCGAGCCGTACCTGTCCGCGGCTGTACGGTCGCAACACGCAGGCATGCAGGCAGTAGCCATGCACATTGCGTTTTTTTGAATCGCCGAGCGTCGTAGAGAAGTGCAGTTGCAGGTCTGGATTTTCGAGGTCGGGGCGGCTCTTCACGAAGCCGCCTGTCTCGGCGATGTTCGAGGCGAACATGCCGAACCGTTCCTTCTTGTAGCGGCGCCATTCGCTGAGCAGGCGCAGCCCCCCGCGCACCGTCGCCGCGTAAAGGTCGGTGCTGGACAGGCGGTGCATCAGCTTCATGTCGGGGTGTTCCTGGAGATTCTGGCCCACGCCGGGCGCATCGACCACCACGCCGATGCCGTGCTCGCGCAGGTGTGCGGCTGGGCCGATGCCAGACGCCATCAGCAGTTGCGGCGAGCCGAACGTGCCGGCACTGAGAATGACCTCGCAGCGGGCCATCAGCATGCTCTCTACACCGTTGCGCACTACGCGTACGCCGACTACGCGCTTGCCTTCGAACACAACACGCAGAACCTGCGTGTCCGGCAGCACGCTAAGGTTCTCGCGTTTGCCGTTCAGGGCGTCCTGGTTTCCACGGTGCAGGTACGCGCGCGCCGTGTTCCAGCGCTCACCGTCTCGCTGCGTGCGCTGGTAGTAGCCGACTCCTTCCTGCTGCGCGCCGTTGAAGTCGTGGTTGTAAGGAATGCCGGCGCTCTGCCCGCATTCGACAAAGCGGCGGTCGAACGGGTTGAGCGATCGCGTGTCGACCACATACACCGGCCCGCGGCCGCCGTGCCACGCGTCTTCATCGTGGCCCGCGAGGCGCTCATTGCATTCGGATCGCTTGAAATAGGGCAGCACGTCTTCCCACGCCCAGCCGTCGCAGCCTGACGCGGCCCAGCCGTCGTAGTCGGACGGCACACCACGGATATAGATCATGCCGTTGATCGACGAACTGCCGCCGAGGCCGCGTCCACGAGGCTGGTAGCCGCGACGGCTGTTCAATGCCGGCTGAGGTTCAGTGACGAAACCGTAGTTGTAGCGACCGGGCTTTGGCACCGTCGCGGCGAGGCCGATGGGGATTGTGATAGCCGGGCTGAAGTCATGGCCTCCGGTTTCCAGCAGTGCGACGCTTTCCGTTCCTGCGTCGGCAAGCCGTGCCGCCACGGCGCATCCGGCCGATCCGGCGCCAACCACGATGTAGTCGAAAACCTCGTTCATATTCGCTTCTCAGTATCGGTTCTGCTCAAGGCGGACAAGGCGTGGCCTGGTCGCCCTTGACGACCCTCTCGCCGGCATCCGCAAGATGAATTTATAGTCGGGATTATATTTTTGACGAGGTGCCGAGATGAGTTCAAGAGGCCTGCGGGGTGGCTCGGGAAAACCACTAAGGGACATAAATTGGGGGGGGGCTGAGGTGCTTATGGTGAAGGCGCTGCCAATCGCAGGCGGGGCGGGGCGAGTCACGCCGAAGATACGGATGACTGCTCCCCAACTTATAATCATTGACTCTCCGGCCTGCGCTACAAGCCAGATGAAGGGGGAATACAGGAAAACCCGACGAGCCATACGTGCTGAAGAGCCATGACAAAACACAAGGCGTTGACCGCACTGGATGGACAGGCTGGATTCGTCCCTCCTCGCTACACCCGCGCGGAACGGACGACGGACGCCCTGTTGCGCGCCGGACGCGAATTGCTTTCCGAGCGAGCGCTGGACAGCGTGACAATCCAGGAAATATGCACGGCAGCGTGTGTGACGACCGGGGCGTTCTACGGCAGGTTTGACAGCAAGGGAGCTTTCTTCGGCGCATTGCAGGCCGTGACGCGGAAGGACTCGGGCGACGCGATGCGGGCGCGGTTGGCGGCGCTGAAGGAAGGCGAGTGGACGCTGGAGGCCGCGATTCACGCACTGCTGGCTGAGTTGCGGCGCTTGGTGCTGCGCCATCAGGGTGTGCTGCGGGCGTCGATCTTCGAAGCTCATGGCACAACCTGGTCTCGCATTCAGGAAGGGCGATATGCATTCATCGAGGAAGCCGTGCCTGTGCTACTACGTCTGCACAAACGGGCTGACCCGGTGGTGGCGGACCGGCGCATTCGGATTGCTTTCCAGTTCGCCATCGGGAGCATTATTAATGCGATGCTCAACAATCCCGGGCCGCTGCGGCTGGCGAGTCGGGAGTTCGATGAAGAACTGGTGCGGGCGTTCTGCGCTTACGTGAACGCCTGAATCGCCGACGGGCGAATCGGCAAAAGGACTTGGACGTTGGCGCTGCCGGGCTTTCTAAGTTTGCGCTCTGGCTGGCATCAGCGCAGGTAGGGAACTTGCCTGCTCTCATCGCCCAACAGCGTGACATGCCAGAAATAGTTGTCTCCCGCATCTGCCAGGTAGCCAAATTCGCGCTTGAGGTTGGCACTGCAATAGGAGCGAAGTCCGTGATTCATCGAAAGTGCTTCTCAATGCTCGTACGGTGGGCATGGCGGGGCGGTTCGTCTACGGAATCGCCGTAGGCTCAAGCCAGTTTGACTCTTTTTCCACCCTTGGATCGTCTTAGCTTCACCTAAACAATGGAGTCGAGTCATGAGCCTGAAAGGGAAGAATGTCGTCGTTACAGGGGGAAGCCGCGGTCTCGGCCTGGGACTGGTGGAGGCGCTGGTTGACCAGGGCGCAAATGTGACCGTTGTTGCGCGCGGTACGGAGGCACTTGACGCTGCAGCTAGCCGCCTAGGCGTCGCCACGATTTCGGCGGACATCACTGACGAAGCTGCTGCGCATCGAATTGTCGGGGACGTCCGACCGGACGTTCTAGTGCTGAATGCCGGCACGACACCCCGTATGGGCCGGTTGGATCAGTTGAACTGGAAGGACTTCTCCGTCGCCTGGGAAACGGATGTCAAGGCTGGCTTGTATTGGCTTCAGGCGGCGCTTAACGTCCCGCTCAACCCCGGAAGCCGCGTTCTGGTCGGATCGAGCGGTGCGGCCGATAATGGCTCGCAGATGACTGGGGGCTACGGCGGGTCCAAACGCATGCTTTGGTTCATGGCGAAGTACGCCAACGGGGTCTCTCAAGAGAAGAAGCTCGGCATCCGCTTCCAGGCGATTGTTCCGCGAACGATGATCCTGGGCACGGGAACCGGGGATGCGGCCGCAGGCGCCTATGCGAGAGCCATGGGCATCACGCCGGAAGAGTTCATTACTCGTTTTGGCTCCCCAATGCCGCCCAGGACTTTCGGTGATCGGGTGATCTCCGTGTTGGAGGACCCGCAATTCGCCGAGGGTATCGTTTTCGGAATCAACGGCGACGCCGGTGTTGTCGTCATTGAAGGGGGGGCAGTTTGAGCAAAGGCCAAAACTCTGCGGACGACGCGCAACGGGCCGAACTCATCGCCTTGGCCGAAGAGTTGCGGCCTGAACTTCACCGCTACTGCTCGCGCCTGATGGGCTCGGTCATCGAAGGTGAAGACGTGGTGCAGGACACGCTTACCCGGGCGTTGGTTGCCGTTGACGAGATGCTGGACGTTCGGACAGTACGCGCCTGGCTGTTCCGGGTAGCACACAATCGGGCACTCGACTTGTTGCGAAGTCGCGCCATCCGAGCAGCAGAACCGATCGATGCTGCCAACGATGTCGCGGATGATGAAGCCTCTGACCCTGTGGAGACGTTGATGCGCCAGGAGGCGATCAAAACGGCGGTGTCGCGGTTCATGGAGCTTCCGGTGCTTCAGCGCAGCGTCGTAGTTCTTAAGGACGTTCTCGACGAGCCGCTTGTGGAAATCGCGGCCCTCCTTGACCTCACCGTGGACTCGGTGAAGGCTCATCTTGCACGCGGTCGTATGCGTCTGCGCGAGATCAACATGGCCACCGGCGAGCAGCCGGTTGCCCTGCCAGCGTCCGATGCGGTAGCGCGCTACGTAGCCTTGTTTAACAAGCGCGATTGGGACGGCCTGCGAGCACTCCTGGCGGGCGACGTGAAACTAAAGCAGTCGACTCACCCAGTTCGTGTCGGCGCCGACGACGTCGGGATGTTCTTCAGTGTCTACTCAAGAATTGATGGTGTTTGGCTTGTTCCCGCATGGCTTGAGGGCCGGGAAGTAATTGCCGTCTTTGAAAGCCGTACAGATCCGAAGCCTAGCTACATCATGTGGCTGGAGTGGCGCGAGGGCAAAATTAGTTTCATTCGAGATTACCGCTATGTGCGGTATGTCGTCACCGACGCAGAGTTGATGCTGGCGCCGGACGGAGAGTGGAGCGCTTCCATCGGCCTGATCTGAGGATCCCGCGTTCGCGCGTCTTCTGGTGGAAAGCCAAAGCATCACTTCGCTTGCGCCTGCGTTTTACGAGAAAGTAGTTTGTTCAACATGAAATAGAACAAACAACCGGTTGGATCAGGGCGCGAAAAGAAGGTCTGGCGGGAACGATTGGCATCATTCAAACAAGTTCTTATTTGGAGCAGGGATTCTATGTTTATTGTTATCCTAAAATTTGGCGGGAACGAAGCGCTTGCCGCCAAGCTTATGGAAGCACACATGGCGTGCATAAAACAGGGATTCGACGACGGTGTTTTCCTTGTGGGCGGAGATATTCAGCCGGATTTGGGGGGCGCGCTGATTGCGCACGGTGTGTCGCGCGTCGAGTTAGAGAAGCGGATATCAAGCGACCCGTTTGTTGTTGAGCGTGTCGTGGACGTCGAAATTCTCGAAGTCAATCCTCGCAGTATGGACAAGCGGTTGGAGTCAATCCTCAGCGGGGCGGTAGCGTAGAAAACACCAAGATCTTTCGAATTAATGAATGACTGAGGCCGCCAGCATAAAGACTGGAATCGAGCTCGGCACGGGTGGGCAGCGGTGATGAACCACTGCCTCTACTGAGCAAACGCTTCCGTAGGCGGAAAGGCCCGGTAGGCAAGGCTTCGTTACGCCAGGCAGTCCGTGGCAAGACGGCTTCGTCGAACGCCTCAATGGCAAGCTGGGGGACGAGTTGCTGAATCGCGAGTGGTTCCGCGGCCGCGTCGAGGCGAAGATGCTCATCGAGCACTGGCGCCAGTCCGATAGCGAGCGCAGGCTGGACAGCGCCCATCGCTATCAACCTCCGGCAACAGTGCATCAAGCCTGGCTGGGTTCCGCTGGTATCGACAACCGATTCGGCTCACGATACGGCTCAAATCCGTCGTCCCGAACTCGTCCTCACCGCTCACACCAGGGCAGTCGAGGCCGGGCTGGGCTGCACGCTGCTCTTCGACCTCATTACTCTTCCTCTAGCGAACCACCATGATGGACGGCCACCGCGCGGTCAGTGATTCGCGCAGATTGCCGTCGAGTTCAATGCCGAAGCGTTCCGTCAGGACATCAATAACCGAGTCGACGGATGGCAATGTGTTCGTACTCCGCACGCTGCCATCGGGCTCGCGCTCGGTCAGCTTCGCGTTTGCTAGTGAAATGCGTACACCAGTGTCATCCGTGCGCGCTACCATCAGCGCCTGAGTGAAGTGGCTGTCTGGATTCGTCGAGACATCCCAGTTGCGCATCTCGAAGTCAATCTGCGACTGTGGGCTCAGATCGAATCGGTACAGTACCTGCCCGGAAGTATCTTCACTCCCACCGTCCGTCCTGCCTCGAAGAGATGCGAGGCTGTGCAGCGTCAGATCGTAGGAAGGAAGATGGATTGCGCGAGCATCCTGTGGCGTTGGTCGCAACTGGTAGGCCGCGGCGCTGGCGTGCTCGATTCGTGGCGATAGTACCAAGGCGTGATCTGGCGTTGGACCACCGAATCCCACGTCGACGATGTAGCTCTGGTTCTCCACCTCCACGCGTAACAGCATGTGGGACAGGCTTGTCGGTGTCCCTTCCTGCACGTGCCAGCGTACCCGTGCAGCCAGCGGCACTACGGTATAGCCAAGGGACTTGAGGCCGGCACAGAAAAGTGTGTTCAGCTCGAAGCAATAGCCACCACGCCGACGGCGCAGGAGTTTTTCGAATACAAACGGCGGGCCTATGCGCACGCGCCTGCCCAGCAACGAATCGAGGTTCTCGAACGGGAATCGCGCCAAGTGAGCGGCGATAAGGCTATTCATTGCTTGCAGGGTAGGTACTGGCGGGCGGCCAATACCCATGCGCCCTAGCCACGCATCGCATTGCTCTGGGGTTAGGGCCGGAATCTCGTCTGCAGGATGCATCGTCTCAATGAGGTTGAAGAATTCGTCAGGTGACTTGCGACGCGGGTCGGCGCAACCTCGTTGCCAAATTGCCAGCCAGGCAGCGTGGGCACACGAGATACAGGCGACGCAGCGGAAATTGCGCCGGTCTTCGTGAACCGATCAGGCCGTGAGCCGTTCGATAGCCTGGCCTGTCTACATTCCTGCCGTCATCTCGGCAGCCAATGCCGCCTGAACGGAGGGCCGTTCATTGATGCGTAGCATGAAATGCATCAGTCGGGGCCAGCGATTCAGGTCAATGTCGAGGCGCCCGGCCCAGCGGGCCACAGCGAACAGATAGAAGTCTGCGACCGAAAGTTTGTTGCCAAGCAGGTAGGGTCGCCTATCCGCAAGCAGCGACTCGACATAGTCGAGATGGCTGAACATCTTGGCCCTTGCCTTGGCGTCTCCATCCGGGGTCGCCGGATGGAGTAGCGGTCCGAAGGCCGGATGCAGTTCTGCTGCGATATAGATCAGCAGCTCATGTAGCCGCCTCCGTTCCATGGTGCGTGGTGGAGGAACGAGATTCGTGCCCTCACCGAGGTGCAGCGCAATAGCGGCTCCTTCAGTCAGCACTTCACCGTTGTCAAGACTCAGGGCTGCAACATGCCCCCTGGGACTGATGGCAAGAAAGTCCTCTCCGCGCTCAGTTTGCTTAGTCGTCAAGTCGACCCGTTCGAGCTCAAATTTCGCTCCCAGTTCGCGCAAGATGATATGAGGGGAGAGCGAGCATGTTCCCGTGGCGTAGTACAGCTTCATGGTGCGTTCTTGTGGCAGTGGCGTTCGGTGAGGCAATGTCACGTGAGGCTAAAGAAGGAATCTACGTATCCGCAAGTGAGGTGGTTTCAAATGCGATGTGCAACCCTCCACGGGGCATGGTCAACATTCGAGTGCAGGTACTTCCACTGACCGTGCGACCGATATTCGCAACCGCTTGTGATACCGATGATCAAGAAAGCGGTCGCTATGGCGATAGCGCCATCGCGAAGGGTTGGCTCTCTTAGCGCTGGCTGCGCTCCAGATTCCGCGCGCCATCCGTGAAGACATCACGCGCGCCGATGCGCGCGCCGCTGGCATCGATATCGTTGACAGTAACGCGGCCACCATCGGTGTATGGATCGCGCGGGCGGTGGACCTGGCCGTCAGGCGTTGCAGCGATGGCAGAACTCGCTGAGGCAATCGCAAGGGCAGAGGCAATCAGGGCAGTGTGAATCGTCTTCATGGGAATCTCTCCAGAGTCAAATTCTATGAGTCTCTTCGCTCACAGTTTTCACAGTCTATCTATCTGACCTGGTCCGCTGGATTACCCAGGTATTACGATACTGTCATAGGAAGGCGACCAATCTTCATGGATTCTCCAGACAGCAGGTACGCATCGATTGCTGTGAGATGTTCATTGACCGAGATGCGGCGTGCCTGTATAAGTACGAATGCAGGATCTTCAAGCGTAACCTCGAGGCGTTAGGTGTTTACCTCGGCAGCACCACTTTCTCTCCATGTTTCCTCCTTGATCGTCATGCCTCGTCCGCTATTTCGGCACGGCGAGAATTTTTAAGGAAGTTCTACATGGAAACCGGTACTGTAAAGTGGTTTAACGATTCAAAGGGTTTTGGCTTCATCACGCCGGATGCAGGCGGAGACGACCTGTTTGCCCATTTTTCCGAAGTGCAAGGCAATGGATTCAAGTCGCTTCAGGAAGGCCAGAAAGTGCGCTATGTGGCCGGCGTAGGCCAGAAGGGCCCCGCGGCGACCAAGATCGAACCGATCTAAGGTAGCCCTCGAAGTTGCGCAAGAAGCCCTGCCGGGAGAAAACCGGCGGGGCTTCTTCTATTTCGTGACGGCGAAATAGGTGCGGCGCGATGGGTACAGAAGAGCAGGCTATTGCGCAAGGCTGCTATGGCGACACCGGCCCGGCTAAAGTGATTGGTAGCGGCTGGCGACTGTCAGAATCGGCCCATCGAACTTCGGACGGTGCTGGCGCGCTGGCGAGTCCGGCCGCATCGCTGGCGTAGCTGCCAGCCTGTAGGCCGATGCGTGCGGCGTGGGCATTCCCGTCGCTCGCGCCAGTTTGATTTTGCGTACCGTGCAGCGAATGTTGGCTAGTGGCAAATGGCCTGCGGCCGAGGTCTAACGCTGGCGCATCGCCCAGATGCTTTCAATGATGTGCCGGGTCGTTGGGCTGACGACGATCTCTCCCAACTCGGCTTGCGAAAACCATTGGCAGCCCTGGATCTCCTTGCTTGGTTTCGGCACGGCCGATTCTCCAATATTCGCGACGAAGACGTGGTGCACGGTGGTTGCGCCAACGACTTGAAACAAGAATCCGAGCCCGCGAGCCAGCAACGTGGTCTCCTCCAGAAGCTCCCGGCCTGCTGCGTCAGCAAACGTTTCGTTCTTGGTCGGACGGCCACCCGGCAGCGCCCATCTGCTGCCATCCTTTGAGACCAGTAGCACACGGTCGCCGCGTGCGCAAACTACGGTAGCCCTTACCTTTGTTTTCATGGTTCGAGTGGAGAAAGTCGACGCCTGGCGGGCATCATACCGGGAGATTGCCGCTTTGCAGCAGCCGGCAGTCTGAGCTGGGGCTTTCGTGCCGCAAGCGGTCGAAGGGTAGTTGAATGCGTACTTGCGGGGGGGGGGGCAGCCGCGCTTCACGCGTTGACTCTATGGCTGGCAGGCATTTTCGAAATGCCTGATCATGCTGACGTTCAGCAGGTTGCCGCTTCCGGCGCTGATCGTCGTGCCGTTCTTCAGGACGATCAGCGAGATCGTATCCTCGGCGTTGAAGGCGACGCCCGTTTCCACGCTGATCGAGCCGCCACTCACGCAAATGATGATGTCGTCAGCAGCGGTGCCTCCGCTCGAAGAGACACCATGACGCTCGCCCGTCAGCGCGCTGTCCGTTATCAGGAGGTGGCCTGAGTCGGCGACCCGGGCGGCGTCATACTGGGTGCTGCTGACCGTTGTACGCATAGGCGCGGTGCCCGGCGACGTCGGAGGGGGCAGGCGTTCGAGGTGTCTTATCGTGCGGATCTGCCAAGTCAATACTGCGTGGATCAAGCCTTTTTCACATACGAGTTACACCATCCATTTGCGGAGACCTGCTTGCCGGCGAAGATCGGGCAGGGCCCCCATGCATCGCCTGGCTTGCCCTGGTATAGCTGGCAATTGCTGCACTTCTGGCTGACGTCGTGCTTCGCGAACTTGGCCTTGTCGACCTTGCTTGTATCGTGCTTGTACCCCAGCGCTACCGCTTGAGGGTCCTTCTCATCCAGTTTCGCAGCAGTCTGCGCTTCCGCCTTGCCATCAACCCCGGCCACGGTGGCCAGAACAACTCCCGAAATACTCGATAGAAATCGCCTTCGATTCGTCATCGCGAGACCTCCTCCAGGTTGAAATTCACAAGGATGCGCGCGCGCATCCAGACGCCGGCAGCGCGAGCGCGTTGCCGAATGAATCTTCAACTCTTCTTATAGGTCGCGCGGGCGATGGATGCTGTCAGTAATTGTCCGACGTTGCGCGAGTAGTGACGCGGAAGGCAGCGTACCGTGCTTTACGAAGACGTTTGCAGTGCCTTGGGAGTGGCATCGCCGTCCGTTTGCGGCGGCTGGACGGATTTGAGTGCCAGTTCAGCCACCAGCATGGTGTGGCCTGGCTGCGCGTTCACGGTCAGCGTGCCGCCCACACGCGCAATGCGAAGGTGCATGCTGCGCATCCCCACGCTCATGCCGGCTTGCTGCACTGCCGCGACGTCGAAGCCGACGCCATCGTCGTCGATGCTCAGCAACAGCCGATTGGCATCGGGGAGTTCCAGGCAGACGCGCACGCGCCGCGCGCGGCTGTGCTTGACGACGTTGGTCAGTGATTCTTCCAGCAGGCGGATCAGTGCCAGGCACTGCAGGGCGGTGGGCGGTGTCCGCCACTGGGCGGGGCACTGCCAGTCGATGGCGATGCCCAGTTCGTCGAACAACTCCGTAAAGCGGTAGCGCAGAGGCGCGATCCACTCCAGTGGCGTCGCCGGTACCTCGACGCCGACACTGGCGCTGCTGTCGATGGTCTGGCGCAGGTCATCGCGGATCAGTTTGAGCATGGAAAGCACGTGCTGGCGCTGCAGCGGTGCCTCGCTCTGTTCGACCAGAGCCATCATGTGCACCAGCGATCCGCCCACGCCGTCATGCAGGTCGTGCGCGATCTGCAGGCGTTCTTGCAGACGGGTGTTGCCCAGCGTCAGCGCGTGCTCGCGCGCCAGGGTCGTGGCCAGTTCGGCGCGGGCGTTGGTGATGCCGTCGGCCAGTTCCTGATTGAATTGCTCGATACGACGCACGTTGTGCGCGTGGCGCAGCCCCAGGATGCCGGACAGGCATAGGGTGACCACAATGCTGGTGTAAGGCGAGATTGGGAACGACCCGGGGAGAACGGCCAGCAACAGCAGGAGGTCGTGCACGCTGGCGGCCAGCAGGATCAGCAGGCAGCCTGCCAGCAGCGCGTGCTCCCGCTGGCGTGTGCGCAGCGCATGGACCAGAAACTGCAAATCATTGACGTAGAAGATCGCGGCGGCAACCATGACGCCCACCAACTGCGCGTGACCTACATACGCATCCGGCACCACCACCTGGGCGGCCAGCAGTATGCCGGTGACCCACCACAGTGCCCGTTCGATGCGCGGCAGATGCTGCCCGCCAAAGCGCCAGGTGAACACGCAGAAGCAGGCGATCGACAACAGCAGCGCCATGGTGTTGAAGCGCGCCACCGTCAGCGTGCTGTGCCACGGCCAGGGGGTGGTCACCAGCACGTTGGCGATGAACAGTACCCAGAACAGGTACATGAGCGCGTACCAGCCATAAGCGGTCTGTTCGCGCCGCACCACCCAGATGCAGAAGAACAGTGCCGCCATCACGCCCGACACGATGATGTTGATCATGAACAGCGTGCGATAGCGCCACAAGAGTTCGTCATAGCGCTGCTGCATCGCCAGCGGATCACCAAGGAAAACCGGCCCCAGCCCCAGGGACTGCCCGGCCACACCCACCACGCGCACCCAGAGCGTGTTCACGCCGTCATGTATCCAGGCTTCGGGCAGGCGCCAATGGCGCGGCAGGTTCCAGCTCCGCGACAGCGGCTCGGTGAGCTGCGCGTCCCGCCACAGTAGCTCGTCGTTGATGAAGGCTTCGCCCGCCATCACCACCGATTGCAGTACCAGCGCGACCGGTTCGCGCTGTGTGCCCGGGCATTCGCGCTGCCAGTCGAGGCGATACCAGACGCTACCGCCGAAGCCGGGCTGACGGCGGCTCCAGTCGTCGGGCAACGTGACCGTGCGCCATTGCGAGGGATCGGGGCGTGCGCCTTGCGGGCCCGCTTCGGCCGTGCTGACGGTGAGGATGCGCACCGAGCATTGGGCCGTTGGTGTCTGCGCCCAGGCCGACGCCGCAACCAGCCACAGCACGAGGTGCGCGAGGCAGGCGAGCCAGCCCTTCATCCCAGCAAGCCACGCGAGCGCGCCGCGTTGATCGCCCTGGTGCGCGACGAGACGGCGAGCTTGCGATAGATATGCTTGATGTGGCATTCCACGGTGTAGCGCGACAGGAACAGGTGCTCGGCGATCTCGCGGTTGCCCAGCCCGTCCGCCACCAGTCGCAGGATCTGGTGTTCGCGCGGGCTCAGGCGTTCGGCCGATGGTTCGGGCGTCTGCGCGTTGGCCGAATCGCTCGGGCCGGGATGCAGTTCCTCAATGATGCGCCGGGCGATGAACGGGTCGATGGGCGCGCCGCCGCGCAGCACGCTGCGCAGGGCCATTGCAACTTCCAGATCGTCGCGCTCCTTGACCACGTAGCCGGTGGCCCCGGCACGCAGCGCGGCCAGGATCGCATCCTGGGTGCTCCAGGCAGAAATCACCAGAATGCCCAGTCCTGGGTCGGCCGCGCGCAACTCGGCGATCAGGTCGATGCCGCTGCCGTCGGGCAGGCCCAGATCCACCAGTGCCAGTGCCACGGGCTGGTCCGCCACGCGGGCGCGCGCTTCGGCCAGCGAGGCGGCCAGTACAAGCGCGTCTGGCGCATAGCCGAGTTGTTGCAGCAGGTTCTCCAGCCGGCGAGCGACCAACGGGTCGTCCTCCACCAGCAGCGCCGGCGCAGGCAAGGTCAGATCGGCGGCAAGCATGCGCAAGGGCATCGGCCCGGGCTCCCAGAGAAACGGATCAGCGCGCATTATGCGGCGCGCCGACCACACCGGGCCATCCCTTGAAACCAGTATTTGGTGGGGTATGTCGCCGGGATTCGCGATGGTGCCGTCGCCCTGCTGGCGCATCGCGGCGAAATACCAGTTTGCAGTGATAGGCAGGCGTTGCCGTCACTTATCTAATTGCCTCCTGCCTCAAGACACGTCCAAGACACGGTCAGGGCACGGGTGGCAGGCCGGGCATCCCGGCTGCCAAGTCACGCATTCCTATTCCAAACACCGCACCACGCCGGGTCACGCACACGGCGTGGATGCCATTGGTCATCAAGTCGGTCATCGAGTCGTTCATCGACTTGGCCACCGGCTCCGGGGAAGTCGTCATGAATCTGAAGCGAATCATCAAGCGTTGCGGCCGCCAGCCTGCCACCGACACAGCGCAGCAAATCGAATCGGGACAACTTCCATGCCCGCGCGGCGGGCGGACGGAAAGACGCCATTGGCACCGGCGCGCGGTATAGCGCCCTCCCGATACCACCAGGCACCGCACGACTCCCACGGTCCTCGGTGCCTGCCGGCCACGTCGCCGCTTCAGATTACGGAAGTACTCATGAATCGTACCCATCGCATTGTTTTCAATCGACACCTCGGTCTTTGGCAGGTCGCCAGTGAGCTTGCCCACGGACAGGGCAAGGGCGGTTGCCCATCCCACAGCCGGCTGGCCCGCCGCGCCAGGGCCGTGGCCGGGCTGGCGGCCGCGCTGGCCATCATCGGCGGCCCGCCGGGCGTCTGGGCGCAATCGGTCACGGGCGGCGGGGATGTTGCTCCGGGGGGAGCGCCCGCGCAGACGCCATCCTGGATCGTGAGCTCCTTGCTGACAGTGGGGGGGGGTGGCACCGGCTGGCTGAGTATCGAGGGTGGCGGCACGCTGATAACGACCGCGGGGGCTTCCATCGGTGCCCGTGCGGCTGGAATTGGGGCGGTCAGCGTGTCCGGCCAAGGCTCGCTTTGGGATAGTTGGCAGAGCATGGAGGTCGGCGGCTACGGCACCGGCACGTTGAACATTGCCGATGCGGGCCGCGTGTCGGTGGTCAACGTACTAACGTTGGGGCAGACCGTCGGCAGTGTCGGCACCATCAACATCGGCGCCGCCAGCACCAATGCGGCCGACGCGCGCGGCGCAGGCATGCTCGACACCCCACGCATCGACTTCGGCGCCGGCGCGGCCACGCTCAACTTCAACCATACCGACAGCAGCTACACGTTCGGCACGGTCTTGAACAGCGCCAGTACCGGCACGCACGCACTCAATCACTATGCCGGCGTCACGCGGCTGACCGGCGACAGTTCTGGCTTCAAGGGCACCACCACGGTCGCGGGCGGCACGCTGGTGATTGCCAACGTCCTGGGCACCAGCGCGGGACAGATCGACAGTGCCAGTGCGTTGGCACCGGCCGGCGTGGAGGTGTCTGGCGCGCTGGCTGCCTGGCGGGCCAACGGCGACATTCTCGTCGGCGGCAATCGCGATGGCCATCTGACGATCGACGGCGGCGGCCAGGTGACCAACACGAGCGCCAGGATCAACGCCACGCAAGGCACGGCACGGGCAACGGTGACTGGCGCGGGCTCGCTTTGGGCGAGTCGCAGTGGTCTCCATGTCGGCGCCGATGGTGGCAGTGGCCGGCTCGATGTGATGGCGGGCGGCAGAGTGACCAGCAACGATGCCTTCGTCGGGCGGTACGGCGGCAACGGTGCGGTCACCGTGTCGGGGGCGGGATCGATCTGGAGTAACGACGGTTACCTGCGCGTCGGCGAACGGAACGGCATTGGCTCGGTGTCGATCGAAGCCGGAGGCTTGCTTGTCACGCAGCACAGCATCATTGGCAGGCTGCCGGACAGCTTCGGCTCGGTCAGCGTGAGCGGTGCCGCATCACGCTGGAGCAACGCCGGCGGTCTCATTCTGGGTGACGGCTATCTGACCAACTATGGCTCGGGCGCGCTCACCATCGCCGATGGCGGTACGGTCGAGCTTGGCATCCGGGGGAGCAGCGCGTTGTCATTAGGCGTGAACGGCAATTTTGCTTCGGCGGGCGCCGGCACGCTTACGATTGGCGCGGCGTCGACCGATCCGCTGGCTGCGGTGGGGGCAGGCATTCTCCAAGCGACACGCGTCGAATTCGGCACGGGGTCGGACTCGCTCAACTTCAACCACACCGCTGTCAATTACCGCTTCGACCCAGCCTTGATCGTCGTCGGCACGGGCAGCCACGCCGTCAACCACTATGCCGGCGTGACGCACCTGGCCGCCGACAGTTCCCGTTTCGACGGGACCACGACGGTGGCGGGCGGCACGCTGATCGTCGATAACCGGCTGGGTGGCAGCGCATCGGTGATCGGCACGGGGCATCTGCGAGTCGATGGCACGTTTATCGGCAACGTCAGCGCGTCCGCGCGAGGCGAGGTTGGTGGTGTCGGTCGCATCCAGGGCGACCTGGATGCCAGTAGCAGCGGCGTGATCGGGGGCCAGCAAGGCCAGACGCTGGCCGTGACCGGCAACCTGACGCTGGGTACGAGTAGCGCCATAAACGTCGCGCTTGGCGGGGCTACAGGCAACGCACTGTTCGACGTCGGCGGCAACCTGAGACTGGAGGGCACGCTCAACGTGACCGATCAGGGCGGCTTCGGTGCAGGCATCTATCGCCTGTTCAACTATGGCGGCAGCCTGACGTACAGCGGCGTTGTTATCGGCACGACACCGGCAGGGGTTCGAGCGGACAACCTCAGTGTGCAGACCGCTGTCGCGGGCCAGGTCAACCTGCTCTCTACCATCGGCAACTCCCTTGGCTTCTGGGACGGTGGAGACCCCACGCGCCGGAACAACGGCGTGGTCGATGGCGGCAACGGTACGTGGCGGGCCGATGGGCACAACTGGACCGGCGCCGACGGTGCTGCGAATGGTCCATTCCAGCCCAATCCGACGTTTGCGGTGTTCCAGGGCGTGGCGGGCACGGTGCAGGTCGACGGCAGTGCCGGCGCCCTTGGCGTAACCGGCATGCAGTTCGCTACCGATGGCTACCGCGTGCAGGGTGACGCCATCACGCTGCAGGGGGCGGGCGGTCAAAGCATCATCCGCGTTGGCGATGGCACGACGGCCGGCACGGGCCAGACGGCCACCATCGCCTCGGCGCTCACTGGCGCGAGCACGCTGGTCAAGTCCGACTACGGCACGCTGGTGCTCTCTGGCGTCAATACCTACACGGGCGGCACCGAACTGCGTGGCGGCACCTTGCGAGTGTCGGCGGACGCCAACCTTGGCGCGGCACAGGGTGGGGTGACCTTCACTGGCGGCACGCTGGCGAGCACCGGCAGCTTCGACACAGCACGCGCGGTGATGCTGACGCAGTCGGGCGTCTTCGATGTGGCTGCTGGTACCGAGCTAGGCCTGACCGGCACGGTCTCTGGCAGCGGCAATCTGACCAAGTTGGGTACTGGCACGCTGAGGCTGGACAACACCGGCAACGCCTATGGCAATACCGTCGTGCAGTCCGGCACGCTGATCGGCAATGCCGCTTCGATCTCGGGTCAGGTTGGCAATGCGGGCACCGTCATCTTCGATCAGGCGACCGATGCCCATTTCGCTGGCGACATCGTCGGTTTCGACGGTACGAACGGCAGCATGGTCAAGCGTGGGGCGGGCGGGCTCGTGCTCGGCGGCACCTCGGTGCTGGACTGGTCGATCCAGGCCGGCGGCCTGACCAGCGCCGCCGAACGCTTCAGTGGCAACGCGGCCATCGCGTCGGGCGCTTCGCTCACCTTCGGGCAGGCCACCGATGCGAACTACGCAGGCGTTCTCTCCGGCAGCGGCGTGTTCAACAAGACGGGCACGGGCACGCTCAGCCTGAGCGGAAATAGCGCAGGCTTTGCAGGTACCACCTCGATCGCGGGCGGACGACTGGCATTGAATGGCGCGCTCGGCGGATCGTTGATTGTCGGTAGCGGCGCGGTCCTCGGCGGTAATGGAACGATCGGCTCTGGCCAGGGTTCGCACGTGACGATCGCTTCGGGCGGCACGCTGTCGCCCGGCAATTCCATCGGCACGCTCACGGTGAACGGCGACCTGACCGTGCAACGCGACGCGCGCTTCGTCGTCGAGGTCAATCCGCTGGGCACCGAGGCTGATCTCGTCCACGTCACCGGCAAGGCCACGCTGGACGGCGGCACGGTGGCCCACGTTGGCGCCAGCGGCGACTACCAGCTGCGTTCGACCTACACCATCCTGACGGCAGACGGTGCGCTGTCCGGCAAGTTCGACAGCGTCACTTCGGATTTCGCATTCCTCGCGCCCAGCGTGAGTTACGACTATGCCGCCGGCAAGGTCATGCTGGACCTGAAGCGCAATGACATTGGTTTCGCCACGGTCGCCGGCACGCGCAACCAGCGTGCCACAGCCGCCGCCATCGACAGCATCGGGCTGGCTGCGGGCCACGCGGTGTATGACGCCGTCGCGCTGTTGCCCGATGATCAGGCGCTGGTCCGGGCCAGCTTCGATGGGTTCTCCGGGGAGATCTACGCTTCCGCGAAAACGGCGCTGATCGAGGATAGCCGCTTCGTGCGCGATGCCGCCACCGGGCGCTTGCGCGCGGCGTTCGATGGCGTCGGGGCTTCGGCCGCGCCGGTGATGACGCGAAGCGACGGTCGCAATGTACTGGCTGCCCCCAACGCCGCAGGACCGGTCAGCTGGATCCAGGCCTTCGGCAGTTGGGGCCACAGTGACAGCGACGGCAATGCCGCCCGCCTGAGGCGATCGACGGGTGGTGTGTTGCTGGGCCTGGATACCTCCGTGCTTGGCGACAACTGGCGCGTGGGCGCGCTGGCCGGCTACAGCCATACCAGTCTCGATGCGGACAACGCATCGTCCGGCGGCAGCGACAACTATCATCTCGGCCTGTACGGCGGCACGCAGTGGGGCGCGCTGGGTTTGCGCACCGGCGTGGCCTATAGCTGGAACAACCTCGACACGCGGCGCTCGGTGGCCGTGGCGGGCATGAACGACTCGCTCAAGGCCAATGCCGACGCGGGCACCGCGCAGGCTTTCGCGGACCTCGGCTATCGCATCGACGCGCGCGCCGTTGCGTTGGAGCCGTTCGCCAACCTCGCGTATGTCCATCTCCACACCGATGGCTTCCGCGAGCAGGGCGGCGCGGCCGCATTGCAGGCAAGCGGACAGAACACCGACACCACCTTCACCACCCTTGGCACGCGCGTCTCGACTCGCCTCGAATTCGGCGGCGCGGACGTCACCGCGCGTGGCGCGCTGGGCTGGCGCCACGCGTTCGGCGACGTGACCCCGCTCGCGACGCTGGCCTTCTCGGCCGGTGGCGCCTTCACCGTGGCCGGGGTGCCGATCGCCAAGGACAGCGCCGTGATCGAGGCCGGATTCGACGTCAAGGTCGGCCGCACGGCAACGCTGGGTCTGGCCTATCAGGGACAGATCGCCGGCAATGCCCAGGACCATGGCGTCCAGGCCACGCTCAATGTTCGTTTCTGAGCGCAGGCAGGCAGCGCCAATCGCATACCCAACTATAAGAACGTACTGGGAATTCGTCGATGCGATGACGCCGGAAGCGGGTGCCAAGCCCTATGGCCGAGCCGTGCCCCGCTTCCGCGGCAGCGATATGCGCAAGTTCCTCAACAAGAACCTGCCGGGCGACTGGAAGGGCGGCAAGTTCTGACGGCTGTCAGGCGGGGCGCCGACGCATCGGACTGCCCCGCCCAGATTACCCGGCGACGCGCTCCGTGTCCGCCATCACGAACCGGTGCTCGATCAGGTCGGCCTGTGGGTGGTAATACCGCAGGGCCATCGAGAACCGGCCCGCAGGCGCGGGCAGCCAGTTGGCGGTGCCACCCTCGGGTTGCGCGTGCTGGATGGCGATGTCGAGCGATCCGTCCGCATTGCGTATCAGTCCGGGTGTGCGGTCCCCAATCGCATAACGGCGGAGCGGGTTGGCCGTGAAGAAGCGCCGGCCATCCGGTTCGAACTCGTACATCGACAACGACCAGAAGGCGTCGACAGGCATGTTCGCAGGCACGCGCAGCCGATAGCGGTGCCCACCGTCGAATGCCTGTCCGTCGCCATCCACCAGGGCGGTTGCATAGATCGCTTCCGCGCGTTCCAGCGCGCCGAGTCCGACGAGCGCGATGTAGGCGCGGTACACGTAGTCATTGCCGAAGTTGCCGATATGGTCCATGCCACTGAACCACGAGCCCTTGGGACCGCTTCGACGGATGCTGCCCTTGGGCGGGTGTTCGAGCCGGTGGCGCAGCGCCGGCCACAGCCGCGTCCAGGCATCGCGCACCTGCGGATCGAGCGTGCTCCATGTGTCCAGCGCGCCAGCCCGGATGCCAAGATCGGCCCACCCGTCGACCATGAACTGTTCGTCGGCCGGTACGCCGTTGCGCGCCAGGGCCTCGTTGACGAGCGACAGATATGCGGCCGGACTGGATTCGTCGGGTGTGGTGATGAACCGCTTGGGTTCCATGGCGCTGGCCTGCAACAGCATCTGGTCCTGTAGCGCATGCACGGCGGGGGCATCGTGTTCGCCATCGACGAGCGTGCGCGTCAGCAGCCAGACATCGTTGCAAGGCGCCCGGACCAGGGTCGCGCCGACCGGTAGCACCTTTGCCGCGCTGGCATGGTGTGCCGGGCCGGCTATCACGAACGTGTGGGCGCCGGGGCCGTTGGTGCGCGGGCCCAGGCAGGCGAAGTTGTTCGTGAAGGCATCGAGCAGTGCCACGCTGTAGTAGCGGTCACCCATGTCAGGCATCGCCAGCGTCACGGGTGCGTCGGACAGGTCGAGCCACGCCGACGAGTACAACGTGTCGTTATTGGGCATTGTCACTTGCCGGGCGCGATCGTCCAGCAGATGCCGGTTGTGATACAGCCGGTTAGCCGGCTTGCCGCGCGTGGGCGCCTGCTGCGTGAAGCGCCAGCGCGTGCGCGCCACGTCATGCAAGGGGAAGGTGTAGACGAAGGCGTCGCCAATGCGCTGGTCAAGTGTGGTGGCGTTCAGGGTCATGGTGTCTTCGGGTTCCGATGGTCAGTCCACGGTGATGTGGTTGGCGCGGATCACGTTGCCCCACGCCGTCACGTCGTCGCGCACGGTCTGCGCGAACTGCGCGGTGGTCTTGATCGGTGGATCGGCCATGTTCAGCTGCATGAAACGTTCGCGCATCTCGGCGCTGGCAAGGGCGAGGTTCACTTCCGCGTTGAGCCGTTGCACGATCGCGTCGGGGGTGCCTGCTGGCGCGAACATGCCGTACCAGCTGTTGGTGTCGAACGGATAGCCCTGCTCGGTCATCGTGAGCACGTCGGGCGAGGCGGAGCCGCGCCGCGTTCCGCTGACAGCCAGCGCGCGCAGCTTTCCCGCACGAAGCAATGGCAGCGACGACGAGGTGTCGACAAAGGCCACGCGCACGATGCCGCCCTGCATGTCGTTCAGGATCTGCGGCACCGTCTTGTAGGGCACGTGCCGCAGGCGTATGCCCGTCTGCATCTTCAGGGCCTCCATCGTCAGATGGCCGCCCGAGCCGATGCCCCAGGACGCGTAGTCATAGGCATCCGGCCGCGCGCGTATGTGTGCGACGAACTCCTTGAGGTTGCGGGCGGGGAAGTCGGGCGCCACCACAAGGAAGTTGCCGCCTGCGCCGATCTGGGCGATGGGAGCGAGGTCGCGCAGGCCGTCGTACGGCATCTTTGGCTGCAGCGTCTGGTTGATGACTACCGTTGCCGCGTAAGTGAACAGCAGGGTCTGACCGTCCGGCGTGGCCTTGGCGACGATGTCGTTGCCAATGATGCCGGTGGCGCCCGGCTTGTTGTCGATCACGAACGATTGGCCCAGACGCTTGCCGATCATTTCAGCCAGCGGACGGGCGAAAAGATCGGGACCGCTTCCGGCGGAAGCAGGCACCACGAGGCGGATAGGGCGCGAGGGCCAGGTGGCAGCCGCGCCAGCGGGGCGCAGCGCGGCGCCCAGACCGAGCATCGCGAGCAGGCGCAATGCATTGCGCCGGCGATGGTCGGCGATGTCGTTGGCAATGTCATCGACAGACTGTGGGAACGGCATGGCGGGCTCCTAGTGGATGCCGAAGTTGTCGTCCGAGCCGCTTTCCAGGACCATGGCCGCCGCGACGTAGAGGCTGCGCGATACATAGCTGCGCACCTGTTTCGAGCGGGCGCGCAGCCATTCGGCCTTGAGCTGACGAGCCTCCACGACATGCGGAGCATCGCCGGATGCCTGCGCCAGCAGGTCGATCACATGCAGGGCCAACTGGATCTCGCCGCGATCCGCCAGTCCGCGGGCGTGCCGCACGATCGCGCCGTGATCGGCGATGGCCGCTGCGATCTCGTCGGCTACCGCCTGCGGCGCGGCCGGATGCAGCGTCGTGGCGTTGCGATCCCACCAGCCGTTTTCGGAGCGGTAGATATCGCGGGCGATATAGGTCGGGTCGCCGTAGGTAGGCTGCATCCACGGCTGCTCGAACAGATCCGGTGGTGGTTGCAGCGCGGCCAGCATCTCACGCTCGTTGCAGCCCGCGTTCATCAGTCGCACCACCTCTTCGCGCATCCAGCGCAGTGCCCTGGCGGTGTGCAGCAGTACGTGCTGGCAAGTGTCCTCGCCTTGGAGGGACGGCCCAAATTCACGGACGACGGTTTCGGGTCGCAGGCTGGCCAGCCGTTCGAGCGTCTCCGCCCAGCGCACGGTGTCGCGCATGGTGCGGAACGGTGTGCCGACATTCGGGATGGAGTCGATCACGGCGGGGCCGCCGTAGAGCAATCGGCTTCCGGGCAGCCAGACGGCGACGGCATCGTCGGTCTCCGATGGCGCCCACAAGATCTCGGCGCGCCGGTCACCATGCCCGACCGTGATGCCTTCGGTGAAGGTCTCGGTAGGTCGGTTCTGGCCCAGCTTGCCGGCCAGGGCGCCGCTGGCGTGGCGGAACTGGATCTCGGCCATGCGCTCCTGCATCCGCTGCGTTTCCCGATAGCGCTTCTGGCGGGCCAGCACGTTGGCATGCGCCAGGATGCGCGGCGCGGGGTCGCCACGTTGCGCGGCATGGTCGAGCCACTGCTTCACGCCGGCGTTGTAGCCCAGGTGACCGTGGCTGTAGCAGATCGCCAGGACGGGCAGGTCCGTCTGCGTGCGCAGGACCTCGATCATGCCCGCCGTAATGCGTCCGCCGGGACCGCTGTCGACCACCAGCAACCCGCCACCCACATCGGCGACGAAGCTCTGGCCTTGGCCATGCAGCAGCCAGATGCCATCTCCAATGGCGTCGATGCCCTTGCCGGTGATCAGCGCGGCGGGGCGGTCCTCGATTGCGTTCATGCGGGTCCCTTCCAGTTGACGAAGGGATATTCACGCGCAGATTCGCCGTTATATGCAGTGGGGAAAGTCCCGGCGGGACCACCGCTGGAGCCGGCGAGCGCAGTACTAGCGCGGCCTGGCGGCCTTTTGGGGCAGGTCGGGTGTGAACCGCTGGTTAGCACCCGCAACTGAAAGTGAGTTCCCGGCTCGTCCGCGGTGCGCTAGCCGGCCATTTCCGTGGCGCGGGGTACCTGTCTGCGGAGTGGGCTGTCCGGCTGCTTGCCGAGATAGTGCACTTCTCGCCGCAACAGCGTGGCGAACTGCTCCGCCACGGGCGTCATCGGGGAATCGGCCCGGTAGATCAGGCATACCGCATGGCTGGGCAACGGATCCTCGATGGGCAGCGCCACCAGATTCGCGCTGGCCAGTTGGCCGGGCACCAGCTGGCGCGGTAGCAGGCAGAGCAGCGACCGGTCTTCAAGCAGTGTCTGGATCATGCCGATGGTGTCGCAACGCACGGCCACGCGCGGCAACGGCAGATCGAGTTCCCGGAAGGCGTCCAGAATCGCGGCGCCCGGGCCGTGCATCCGCTGGCCCGTCAGCACCCACTCCGACCCCACCAGTTCGCGCAGCCTGCGGGCGTTGCGCAGCGGATGGTCCTTGTGTGCCACCACCACCGAATCATTGTCGTACAGCGGCTCGGAGACAAACTCGCGCTCGATGCCCTCGTCCGGAATCGGGCTGACTGCCATGTCCATGACACCGGCGCGCAGATCGGAAAGGTGGGCCGGATAGACGCCGCTGTCGATGCAGACCTGGACGTCCGGGTGTTGCGAGCGAAAGCGCTTGAGCACGGCCGGCAGCAGCAGGTGCGCCGGGCCGCCCGTGGCGCCGATACGGACCACGCCATTGCGCGTGCCCAGCATCTGCGACATCTCGTCGGTGGCCTTGCGCGCCTCGCTGGCGATGAGTTGCGCGCGCCGCAGAAATGCCTCGCCATAGCGCGACAGCACCACGCCGCGCGTGGTGCGTGTCAGCAACGGCACATGCAGTTCTTCTTCGAGCAGGCGAATGCTCTTGGTGATGGCCGGACCCGAGACATCGCGGGCCTTGGCGCCGGCCCGGATGCTGCCGGTCTCGGCCACGGCAATGAAGTCCTGAAGTTGGCTCAGGCGCATGAATTGTCCCCAGTGGCTGGCGTTCTTGATGACGTTTTGCCGCCAGCATAGCCGCATTTCCATGCGCTGGGGCCCCAACCCTCCAACCCTGCAGTCATCAGGCGGCCGGGCCACGCCGGGTCGATACGGTCAGGCGCGACCGGTCCGCACGGCATGCCCGGAGTGCGGTTGCTCGCGATGGCGGTCCTTCAGTTCGCGTCGCAACAGCTTGCCGGTGGGGGTGCGTGGCAGGCGTTCGTCGAAGACCACCGTGCGCGGCAGCTTCAGGCGACCGAGCCTGCCCTGGCAGTAGTCGACGATGTCCTGCGCCAGATCCGGCGTGGCGGCCCTGCCGTCACGTAGTTCGATCACGGCCTTCGGTACCTCGCCCAACTCTGGATCGGGCACGCCGATCACGGCGACGTCCGCCACCGACGGGTGCTGCATCAGCACGCTTTCGATTTCCTGTGGATAGACGTTTACGCCGCCCGACAGGATCAGGTCCGCGCGCCGGTCGCTCAGGAACAGATACCCTTCCTCGTTGACGTAGCCGAGGTCTCCGTAGGTGGCCCAGCCCTTGTCGTTGTACGCGGATCGCGTCTTCTCCGGGGCGTTGTGATACGAGAACGTCGCCACGCCCGAGAAGAAGATCATGCCGACTTCGTTGGGCGGCAACTCGTTGCCGGCGTCATCCACGATATGGATGACGCCGGCCGACGCGCGTCCGACCGAGCCCGGATACTTGCGCCATTCCAGTGGCCCGATGGAGGTCGTGCCGGCGCCTTCGGAGCCGGCGTAGTACTCGTAGAGGATGTCGCCCCACCAGTCGAGCATGGCCTGTTTGACATGGACCGGACATGGCGCGGCGGCGTGGATGGCGACCTTCATCGACGAGAGGTCGTAACGGCGGCGTGCCTCTTCGGGCAGGCCCAGCAGGCGCACGAACATCGTCGGCACCCACTGGCTATGTGTGACGCGGTAGCGCTCGACTGCGGCCAGTGCGCCCTCGGCGTCGTATTTCGCCATGGCGACGCATGTGCCGCCGACGTCAAGCGTGCGCATGATGTAGCGCAGCGGCGCGGCGTGATAGAACGGCGCAGTGGACAGGTAGACCGTGTTCTCGTCGAAACCGAATGCACGGCGCCAGGCGATGATTTCAAGCTCGGGTTTGTCGCGGTCTTCGTACGGCGTGAGCGGCCGGCGGATGCCCTTGGGGTGGCCGGTGGTACCGGACGAATAGAGCATGTCGCGGCCGACCGGGCGCGGGGGCAGGGTAGCGTCGGGGGCGAACGCGGAGATCGCGGCTTCGTACGCTTCAAAGCCTGGCGGCAGGTTTGACGCGCCAGCCAGCACGAAGACAGGCAGATCGAGCGCGTGGGCATCGGCCGCGCGTACTGCTTCGACCAGCGGCAACATGGCGGGCGACGCAATCAGCAGTTTCGCCCCGCAATCTTTCAGCACGTAGGCCGCTTCCGCCGGGCTCAGGTGCGTGTTGACTGCGGTGTAGTACAGCCCGACGCGCCGCGCCGCGGATGCAATCTCGATCAGGCCCGGGTGATTCTCCACCAGCACGGCGATGCAGTCGCCGGCTTCCAGTCCACGCGACACCAGCCATTGCGCCGCGCGGATCGCGCGCGCGTCCAGCTCGCCATACGTGATGACGTGGCCCGATTCAGCCTGGATCAATGCCGGCTTTTGCGGCGCCACGGTTGCCCAGTCGTGCAGCGTTGTCATAACAGGTCGTCTCCTCCTGTTGGTTTTGTATTCTTTTGCGACGCTATGCGCCCAGCGATGCCTCCACATTGCGCAAGAGCGTCAGCAGGCGCGGGCCGAGGTCTTCCTTCAGCCGTCTGCACTGTTCGCTGTAGATCGGCACGGCGGCGGCGAGCACCCAGGCCTCACCATCGCGGCGTTTCTGCATCGGCACGGCGATGGTTTCGATTTCGCGGTGCAGGTCGCCGTAGCTGCGCGAGAAGCCATGCTCGCTCAGATCACGCTGTGCCGTGGCAAGGCGCTCGTCGAGCCATTCCTTGCGCGATGGGTCGCGTCGCGCGAAGCCGTCGAGCCACGCCTTGCGTTCGGACTCGGACAGCATCAACAGGTACGCCCGGCCGGATGCCGTGCGCGACAGCGAGACGCGCATCCCGATTTCAGAGCGGAACAACTGCGAACCCGCACCCTGCGCCACTTCGACGTAGCTCAGATTGGTGCCAATCCCCGCGAGCAGCTGGACTTGTCCTTCGATGTGATCTGCCAGTTCCTGCATCAGCGGGCGGGCCAGCTGGCGGATCGTCATCCGGGCGAGCGCTGGCGCGGCCAGGTTCAGCAGGCCGAGTCCGGGCACGTATTTCGATAGCCGCTCGGAATAGCGCAGCAGGCCGAGTTCGCACAGCGTGTCGAGCAGTCGGAACAGCGTGGGCTTGGGCAGCCCCGTCAGTTCCATCAGTTCCTTGCCAGACAGTTCCTGAACGGTGGTCGAAAAGCAGCCAAGGATGCCGATGCCGCGTGCGAGCGCGCTCACCAGGCGACCTTCCTGTTCGCCTTCGCTCTCGCCCCCGGTGACGGGTGCGGTAGGTGGCAGTGATGTCACTTCAGATGCTCCTGGTCCATCGATATCGACGTTTTTCGGAACTTTTGTCTCATAAATTCTATTCTGCAATTCAAAAAAAGAGTCGGTCAAGGGAAATTTCGAGGCGAGATGCTGGACTTTTTGGCTAAATCTGATTGAAGATATGTCACACCAACCGATATTTTGAGCCACCCATCTCATTTTTCCTACTACCAGGATCAGGGGGAGACACATGCAGCAAGCTTTCATCATCGACGCAATCCGTTCGCCGCTGGGCCGTTCCAAGCCCGGCTCAGCCTTTACCGAACTCCATGCCACCGAACTGCTGGCCCAGGTACTGTCGCAACTCGTGCGGCGCAATGACCTTGATCCGGGTCTGGTCGACGACGTCATTACCGGTTGCGTGACGCAGGCCGGCGAACAGTCCGCAGGGGTTGGGCGCGTGGCCTGGCTGGCGGCGGGCTTTCCGGAGCACGTGCCGGCTACCACCATCGACCGCAAGTGCGGTTCGAGCCAGCAGGCCGTTCACTTTGCCGCGCAGGGCATCATGGCCGGCGCGTACGACATCGTGATTGCCTGCGGCATCGAGTCCATGAGCCGGGTGCCGATGGGCGCGGCGCGTATTGGCCAGAACCCATATGGTCCGTCGTTCGAGGAACGCTACGCGCCGGGGCTGGTCGGGCAGGGCGTGTCGGCCGAGCTGGTTGCCGCCAAGTGGGAGCTTTCCCGCCACGACATGGACAGCTACTCGGCGCGCTCGCACCAGCGCGCCGCCGCCGCCCAGGCAGCCGGCGGATTCAAGCGCGAGATCGTCGGCATCCAGACCGTGAACGGTCTGGTGGAGCAGGACGAGACGATCCGCGCCAACACCACCGTGGAGCGCCTGGCGACGCTGGAGTCGCCATTCCGCAACGACGAGCTGAGCGCCCGCTTTCCGCAGATCGGCTGGAACGTTACCGCCGGCAACGCCTCGCAGATCAGTGATGGCGCGGCGGCAATCCTGATCGTCAGCGAGCGCATGGCCACGAAGCTCGGCCTCAAGCCGCGCGCGCGTTTTGTCGGCTTCGACGTGATCGGCGCCAATCCGCTGGAGATGCTGACCGCGCCGATTCCCGCCACCCAGCGCGTGCTGGCGAAGACCGACATGACGCTCGACCAGATCGCCCACTACGAAATCAATGAAGCATTCGCCAGTGTGCCGTTGGCCTGGCAGAAGACGATGAAGGCCGATGGCGCGCGCCTGAACCCGCGCGGTGGCGCGATCGCGCTGGGCCACCCGCTTGGCGCATCGGGCGTGCGGCTGATGACCACCATGCTCCATGCGCTGGAAGACAGCGGCGAGCGCTTTGGCCTGCAGTCGATGTGCGAAGCGGGCGGCATGGCAAACGCCACGATCATCGAGCGCGTCTGACGCCCATCGCAATCCCATACGAACAGGAAAAACAAGCATGAAACTCGACCAGACCATGTCCGCCGTCGTGACCGGCGGTGCCTCCGGCCTCGGCCTTGCCAGCGCCAAACGCCTTGTGGAGAAGGGTGTCAAGGTGGTGATTGCCGATATCTCGGAAGAACGCGCCGCCGCCGCGCTGGATGCGCTGGGTCCCAATGCCACGTTCGTCCAGGCCGACGTCACCGATACCGACCAGATGACGCGCGTGTTCGACGCCGCAGTCGCGATGGGGCCGCTGCGCGCGCTCGTGCATTGCGCGGGGCTCGGTGGCGCGGTACGTGTGGTGGAAAAGGACGGTTCGCCCGGTTCGCTCGAAGCCTATGAGCGCGTGGTGCGGATCAACCTGATTGGCACCTTCAACGTGCTGCGTCTGGGCGCGGCACGCATGGCGACCAACGAGCCCATCGACGGCGAGCGCGGCGCCTGCGTGCTGACCGCGTCTGTGGCGGCCTACGAAGGCCAGATCGGCCAGATTCCGTACGCATCGGCCAAGGCGGGCATCGTCGGCATGACCATCGTGGCGGCACGTGATCTGGCCCAGCGCATGATCCGCGTCTGCACGATCGCCCCGGGCCTGTTCGATACGCCGCTGCTGGCCCGTCTGCCCGATAACGTGAAGGCCTCGCTGGGCGCGATGGTGCCGCACCCGGCCCGCCTGGGCGCGCCGGACGAGTACGCGTCCACCGCGTTGCACATCCTCGAGAATCCGATGCTCAATGGCGAGACCATCCGTCTGGATGGCGCCATCCGCATGGCCCCGCGCTAAGGAGTCGATCATGACCGATACGCTAGTCAAGGAGATCCGCGGCAACGTGATGGTGCTGACCATCAACCGCCCCGAAGCGCGCAACGCGATGGACTTCGAAACGGCCACCGCCATTGCCGCAGCGCTGGACGAACTCGATGCGCGCGACGACCTGAGCATCGCCGTGCTGACCGGTGCCGGCAACACCTTCTGTTCCGGCATGGACCTGAAGGGGTTCCTCGCCGGCAAGCGGCCCAGCATTCCGGGGCGTGGCTTCGGTGGTGTGACCGAGCGCCCGCCGCGCAAGGTGTTGATCGCCGCGGTCGAGGGCTACGCGCTGGCGGGTGGCTTCGAACTCGTGCTCGCCTGCGATCTGGTCGTGGCCTCGCGCGAAGCAAAGTTCGGCCTGCCAGAAGTCAAGCGAGGCCTGGCTGCAGCCGCTGGCGGCCTGATGCGCTTGCCGCGTCGCGTGCCGTACCACGTCGCCATGGAGTACAGCCTGACCGGCGACATGCTGCCGGCCACGCGTGCCTACGAACTGGGTCTCGTCAATCGCTTGACCGAGGCAGGCGGCGCGCTGGATGCCGCGCTGCAACTGGCCGCTGCGGTCGGCGCCAACGGGCCGCTGGCCATCGCCGCGAGCAAGCAGGTGGTGGTGCAATCGGGCGACTGGACCCGCGAAGAAATGTTCGAGCGTCAACGGCCGCTGATCGAGTCGGTTTTCACCTCGGCCGACGCGCGTGAAGGCGCGGCGGCATTTGCGGAGAAGCGCAAGCCGGTCTGGACCGGCAAGTAACACCCTGTCTGGATTGGCCGCCCCGAGCCTGATCAGGGGCGGCCTTTCGCGGTGGCAGCGCCCGCGATAACAGACCCGTCGCAGCAAGAAAGACATGCGCCCCCGCGTGAATACGCGGGCGGTGACAAGAAAAAAATGGTTGAGCCGACACAACCAATCAGGAGACGACAAATGCAACGCAGGACCTTCAGTTCGCTGGCGTTTGGCGCCAGCCTCGCGCTTGGCGCGATCGGCATGATCGCCGCGGAACCGGCGAACGCGCAGGCATGGCCAACGCGGCCCATCACGATCATCGTTCCCGGCGCGCCGGGTGGCACGACCGATATTCCGGCCCGCATCGTCGCGCAGAAGCTCTCGGCATTGCTGGGCCAACCCGTGGTGGTCGACAATCGCGCCGGCTCGGGCGGGATCATTGGCACGCAGGCCTTCCTGAATGCGCCCGCCGATGGATACACCTGGCTCGTCGGCAATACCGGCTCGCACGCGATCAACTACACGGCCTACAAAAAGCTGAGCTACAAGCCGCAGGACTTCGTGCCGGTCACCGACATGATCTCGTTCCCGAACGTGCTGGTCGTCAATGCCCAGTTGCCCGTGAAGAGCGTGGCAGACCTCTTGGCGCTCCTGAAGAAGGAACCGGGCAAGCTCACGTATGCGTCGGCCGGCATTGGGCAGACCACGCATCTGACGTCGCTGATGTTCACGCAGCGTACGGGCACCAACGCCATCCATGTGCCCTACAAGGGATCGACGCCCGCCACCACGTCAGTGCTCGCCGGCGAGACCACTTTCATGTTCGACAACCTGACCCAGTCGCTGCCGCAGATTCGAAGCGGCAAGCTGCGCGCGCTGGCGGTAACGAGCGATGAACGTCAGGCCAGCATGCCAGACGTGCCGACCATGGCAGAGGCCGGGGTGAAGGATTTCGTCGTGCAGGGCTGGCTGGGGTTCTTCGGCGCGGCAAAGACGCCCCCGGACGTGGTCGCGAAGATGCAGGCGAGCCTGGCGAAAGTCATGGAGGACCCTGAAGTCGTGCGGCGCTTTCGCGAAATGGGTGGTATGCCTGGCGGAGAGCCGCAGCCGAAATTCGCCGAACTGGTCAGCAAGGATCAGAAGCGCTGGGGAGAGACCATCCGGCTCGCCAACCTGACACTCGACTGATGACGCTGTCATCGTCCAACGCATCCAACGCATCCAACACCATCTAAGCAGGAGACATCGCATCATGACCAACCCTTTGCCCTGGATCAGCGGCGACCTGGAGATCTTCCAGGATGGCATTCGCAAGTTCGTCGAGCGCGAACTCGCACCCAACGAGGATCGTTGGTGGAAGCAGCAGTACATCGACCGCGAAGTCTGGTACAAGGCTGGCGAGATGGGGATGCTCTGCGCGAGCATTCCCGAAGAGTACGGTGGCGGCGGCGGAACGTTCGCCCATGAGGCCATCATCACGATGGAACAGGCGCGGGCCGGCGTAAGCAGCCTCGGCACCAACGTGCACAGCGGCATCGTTGCCCACTACATCCTGCGCTACGGCACCGAGGATCAGAAACGCAAGTGGTTGCCGAAGATGGCGACCGGCGAGCTGGTTGCCGCCATCGCCATGTCGGAGCCCGGCGCGGGTTCGGACCTCAAGAGTGTCAAGACGCGCGCGCTGAAGGACGGCGACAGCTACGTCATCAATGGTTCGAAGACCTTCATCACGAACGGCTATCACGCCAACCTGATCCTGGTGATCTGCAAGACCGATCCCGAGGCGGGCGCGCGCGGCGTGTCGATCGTCGTGGTCGAGACCGATGGCCAGCAGGGATTCCGCCGCGGTCGCATCCTGGAGAAGATGGGGCAGAAGGGCCAGGACACCGCTGAGTTGTTCTTCGACGACATGCGCGTGCCTTGCGCGAACCTGCTCGGCACCGAAGAGGGCAAGGGCTTCTACCAGCTTATGCAGCAGTTGCCGCAGGAGCGCATGATCATCGCGCTGGGCGCATTGGCATCGATGGAGCGCGCGCTGGGCCTGACGATCGAGTACGTGCGCAATCGCAAAGTCTTCGGCGAGTCACTGATCGAATTGCAGAACACCCGATTCCGGTTGGCGGAGTGCAAGACCAACGCGACCATCGCGCGCAGCTTCGTCAACGATTGCATGGAGAAGATCCTGCGTGGCGAACTGGACCCGGGCACGGCGGCGATGGCCAAGTGGTGGTGCACCCAGCGTTCGTGCGAGATCATCGACGAATGCCTGCAGTTGCACGGCGGTTATGGCTACATGATGGAGTACCCGATTGCGCGGATGTACGTGAATGCGCGGGTCAGCAAGATCTACGGTGGCTCGAACGAGATCATGAAGGAGCTGATCGCGCGCGAACTCTGAGGTGCCGCCGGCGAGGCGTCGTCGCTGTGGCTTCGGTCAGGGTTCGCTTTCGATCCGGACCGAAGCCTATGCGGCCGGCGCGTCGCCGGCGAACTCCGCAATCGCCACTTCGCGGAAATGCCTGATGGCCGGACCATCGGCGTGCGGGGAAAAGGCCAGGGCGATGCCGATGCTTGTCGTGTTGGGATAGTTGGCCAGTGTCGAATAGACCAGCTTGTCACTGCCGAATCGACGCATGATCGACGGGACCAACGCGACGCCAAGGCCGCTTTCCACCAGTGCCAGTACCGTCTGGATCTGCGTGGCTTCCTGCGTGATCCGGGGGAGGAACCCGGCGGTCTGACATGCCGCCATCGCAGCGGCGTGCAGGCCCGAGGCTTCGGTCTGGGCGTACATGACGAACCGCTCTTGGGCAAGGTCGGCGAGCGTAAGCGGTTGCTTTGCCGCCAGCGGATTGCGCCGTGGCAGCGCGGCAACGAACCGGTCTTCCTGCAGTGAAATCAGCGTGGCAGTGCCCCTGGACATCAATGGCGTCCTGATGAGGCCGACATCCAGGACTTCCTCTTCCAGGCTCCGAAGAATGCTGGTCGACGTTGCCTCCTTCAGTACGAGTTCGATGCCCGGATACTCCTCGCGGAAGCGCGAGACGAGTCGCGGGAGTACCTGATACGTCGTGGAGCCGACGAATCCCACGCGCAATGTGCCACCCAGACCGCTGGCGGCTGCGTGTACCCGCTCGCTGAACTGGCCAGCGTGGAACAGGATGCGCTTTGCCTCCAGCAACGCGACCCGCCCGCTGGCAGTCAGCGCCACGCCCCTGGCATCGCGCAGGAACAAGGTCGTGTCCAGCTCTGCCTCGAGTTTCTGTATGGAGACGGTCAGGGCCGGCTGGGCAATATGCAGCCGCTCGGCGGCGCGCCGGAAGTTCAGGGTCTCGGCAAGTACGACAAAGTGCCTGATGCGACGTAGATCCATATTCCTGGAAGGGTGACGGAGCGCCGCATCTCAATGTCGTGTCCTGGCTCCGGGGGGCGCGTGAGACATGGAGCTTATTGAAACATGCCGTGCGTCGCAATACGGGCACATACGCATGTCGCGGGGCATTCCCGCTACGGCCCCATTGCTCTCAGGCGAGCCGTTTCCCGCCGCCACGTCGGTGCGGGAAACCGCCGGCCGTCACCGCTTTATCCCTTGAATACGGGTTTGCGCTTGTCGAGGAACGCTTCCACGGCTTCCTTGTGATCGGCGGCCTGATGCGAGACCGCTTGATAGACGGCGGACAGTTCCAGCAGCGTGCCCAGCGACGTGTGCATGCCTTCGCGCAGCAGGCGCTTGGCCAATCGGACCGCATGCGGCGGGTTTGCCGCGATGGCGTCCGCGATCTCCCGGGCCGTGGGCAGCAGAGCCTCAGGTTCGACTACCTGTGAAACGAGATTCCATTCGAGCGCCGTTTGCGCGTCGATGGCCTTGCCCGTGAACGTAAGCTCCGCCGCGCGCGACATCCCGATGATCCGCGGCAACAGCCAGGCGCCGCCATCGCCGGGAATGATGCCCAGCTTGACGAAGCTCTCCGCAAACTGGGCGGCCCGCGACGCGATGCGGATGTCGCACATGCAGGTGAGATCGAGGCCTGCCCCCAGTGCCGGACCGTTGACGGCGGCGATGACCGGGACCTCCAGATTGAACAGCGCAAGCGGCAGCCGCTGAATGCCATGGCGATAGTCCCGTCTGACGTCCATTGCCGAGGCAGTCCCGGATGCCTGCCGCTTCATTTCGTGGATGTTGCCGCCCGACGAGAATGCGGTACCGCTTCCGGTGATGATCACGGCGCGGACCGACGTATCGGACTCGATACGCTCGATCGCGGCCAGGAATTCGGGCACGGCCGTATTGCCCGTCAGTGGGTTCCGGCGCTCGGGTTCCGACATCGTCAACGTGACGACGTGCCCGTCTTGTTCGTAGGACAGGAAGTTTGACATGGTAGGTCTCCGGGATTGGATGGATCGTTTCGACTATAGTTGCGTCTACTGTTTCGGCACGCCTGCGCGCTCGGCGGCGTCCGACCACTTCTTGATCTCCGCGAGCTGGAAGGTCCTCAGCGCTTTCGCGTCGCCGACAAAGACGTCCCAACTGGTGCGCGACAGGAATTCGCTGGTTTCAGGTGTCCGGTAGATGTCCACCATCAGCTTTTCCAGCTTGGCGATGATCGGCTTTGGCGTATTCGCCGGTGCGAACGCGGCGGTCCAGTTCACCATGAAGTAGCCGGGGAATCCGCTTTCCTGAAGCGTGGGCGTGTTGGGCTGGCTGCCGAGCCGCTTGTCGCTGGTGACCGCGAGCAGCCGGAGCTTGCCGCCGTTCAGCAGCGGAAGTACCGCGCCATAGTCGGCAAACACGAAATCCACCTGTCCTGCAGCCAGATCGGTCAGCGCCGGCGCCGCGCCCTTGTACGGCACATGGTTGGCCTTGATGTGACCCATTGCCAGAAAGAGCTCGGTCGCGATCTGGTACGAGGCGCTGCCCGCGCCATAGTTGAGGGTGCCGGGGTGTTCGCGTGCCGCGCTCAGCAGCGCGTCGACGGTTTGGTAGCGAGACGACGCGCTCACGACCAGCGCCATGGCGCCCACTCCCAGACGGGCAATGGGTGCGAGTTCACTGACGGGGTCATAGGGGAGCTTGCGAAACATCGCGACATTGGTTGCCACCGGCGAGTTGCTGGCCAGCAGCAGCGTATATCCGTCGGGTTCGGCGCGAGTCACCGTTTGCGCGGCGATGAAGCTGTTGCCACCCGGGCGGTTCTCGACGACGACCGGCTTTCCCAGCCGTTCCTCCATCTTGCGTGCGAGATATCGGGCGTTGGAGTCCGTGCCGCTCCCCGGCGGAAAGGACACTACCAGCTTGATGGGCTTGTCCGGGTATTCGCTTCTGGCGTCCATCGGCGTCAGTGCGCCGCCAATCGTCACCACGAGCGCGCACAGCATGGCCCACCGGCGCGTGGCTGATGTGAGTTTCATTCCTGTCTCCGTGTTATCCGGCTTCGTCTAGTACGCGAAGCGTCAGCAGAGACTATGCGCAGCGCTATGGCGCTGTCCAATATAGAAACGACGATTTCCGATATCCAAAATATATCGGCGTACTGCCGGGCAGTGATAAACGCAGCTTATCGAAGTCTCGCGAATCGCTATTGGACGCGGCGTTGGCACGTGGCTACGCTCATCGCTACAACTCGAAAGCAGGAGACAACGATATGAGCAAGGCGCTTGGCCACATCAAGGTGCTGGACCTGTCCCGTGTGCTGGCCGGACCCTGGGCTACCCAGAATCTGGCGGACATGGGAGCCGAAGTCATCAAGGTGGAACGGCCTGGTGCTGGGGACGACACGCGCGGCTGGGGGCCGCCGTTCCTGAAGGACCCGCAAGGCAACGAGACCGATGATTCGTCGTACTTCCTCAGCGCAAACCGGGGCAAGAAATCGATCACGATCGACCTCGCGTCGCCGAAGGGCCAGGACATCGTCCGGGCGCTGGCCCGCGAATGCGATGTTGTGGTCGAGAACTACAAGGTGGGCACGCTGGCTCGCTATGGCCTGTCCTACGAAGACCTGCGCAAGCTCAACCCGCGTCTGGTGTACTGCTCGATCACGGGATTCGGTCAGACCGGGCCCTATGCGGCATTGCCGGGCTACGACTTCGTTTTCCAGGGTATGGGCGGTCTGATGAGCATCACCGGGATGCCGGATGGCGAGCCCGGCGCCGGTCCGGTGAAATCCGGTATTGCCATCACAGATCTGCTCACCGGCATGTACGCCACATCGGCCATCCTTGCCGCGCTTGAGCACCGGAACGTCAGCGGAGAGGGCCAATACATCGATATCTCCTTGCTCGATTGCGTGGTCACCATCAATTCGTACCAGGCCATCAACTACTTTCTGTCCGGCAAGGTCCCCCAGCGGATGGGCAATGCGCACTCGAACATGGTGCCGTACCAGGTATTCCGCTGCAAAGAGGGCGACGTCATCGTGGCGGTCGGCAACGACACCCAGTACGTGGCGTTTTGCGGCGTCATCGGGCGTCCCGATCTGGCGGAGGATGCCCGGTTCACCACGGCGGCACAGCGCAACCGGAACCGGGAGACGCTGATTCCCCAGGTTGCCGAGGCGATGCTGGCCAGAACCATGACGGAATGGGTGACGCTGATGGAAGCGGCTAACGTGCCTTGCGGACCGATCTACAACATGAAGCAGGTGTTTGAAGACCCGCAGGTCAGGCATCGGGACATGCAGCTCGTTCTGGAGCACAACAGCGGTTCGAAAGCCCCATCGCTTGCGAATCCGATTCGCTTCTCCGATACGCCGATTCGCTACCAACGCTCCGCGCCAACCCTGGGCGAACACACCGACAGGGTTCTGCAGGACATGCTTGCCTTTTCAGAAGAGACCATCGACGCCTTGAGGGAGCAGGGCGTGATCTGATCGTTGCACCCAAAAAGAAAACTCAAGGAGACAAGATGCTGCATTCCGCAAAGATGCTTTTTCTGGCTGTTGCCGTGTTCGCCGTGTCAAATGCCGCGTCCGCGGCAGATCAGCCCATCCGCTTGGTCGTGCCATATCCGCCGGGCGGCGCGGCGGATCAGATCACCCGGCTGGTGACCAGCGATGCGTCGAAGTTCCTGAAGGCGACGATCGTCATCGACAACAAGCCAGGGGCAGCGGGCATCATCGCCGCGGAGACCGTGGCCAGATCCGCGCCCGACGGCAAGACGCTCCTGGTCGGCTCGAATGCGCCCCTGGTGATCAACAGCGCGATCTACGAAAAGCTGCCTTATGACCCGGCGCGCGATTTTGTGCCAGTGGCGGGGCTGGGCAAGACGCCGCTGATGCTCTCGGTGCGGGCGGAACTGCCGGTGAAGTCAGTCAAGGATCTGGTGGCACTGGGAAAGAGCCAGCCCGGGAAGCTGACCATGGGCTCGGCGTCGAGCGGCAACATCACGCACCTTGCCGGCGAGAACGCATCAAGCAAGCTCGGCGTGAAGGTCACCCATGTGCCGTTTGCGGGTAGCGCGCCCGCCATCGTCAGCCTGATCGGTGGGAACATCGACCTGATCTACGACGCATTGCCGTCCTCCATGCAGCAGGCCAGGGCAAACCGGATTCACGCGCTGGCCATTCTCGATACGAACCGCTTTCCACTGTTGCCGGACGTGCCCACCATGCACGAACTGGGCTACTCGGGGACCGAGGCAAGCGCCTGGTTCGGTGTAGTCGCGCCGGCTGGCACGCCCGCTGCGCTAATCGCGGCGATGAACAAGGCGATCAACGACGCACTTCGCAATCCTGAGCTGGTCGAGAAGCTACGCGCAATCGGCGCACAGCCGATGCCGGGATCTCCCGCGAGCTTTGGGGAATTCATTAACGAAGAGCGCGCGCGCTGGATTCCCGTGGCGAAGTCGCTCAACGTGAAGGCGGACTGAAGCATGCAGGCGTTGAGTTCTGTCGAGGCCGTCAAGGCGCTTCGCGATGCGCCGGCCGCGGTGAGCGACTACATCGTGCTGGATCAGGAGACGATCGATACGTTCGCAAGACTGACCGGCGATCGTCAATGGATCCACGTCGATCCGGTACGTGCTGCAGCAGAGTCGCCGTTTGGCTGCACGATTGCTCATGGACTCCTTACATTGTCGATGGTCACCACGGCGTTCACCCAGTGCTTCTCGTTTCCGGGCCGCAAGATGTCCGTGAACTACGGGTTCGACAAGGTGCGTTTCACTGGTGCCGTACCCGCGGGCGCCCGGGTGCGCGGTGTGTTCGTCCTGCAACGCGTCGAGGATGTCCGGCCGGGCGAGATCAGATGCTTTTGGCAAGTGGAAATGCAGGTGGAAAACAGCGAGCGTCCCGCCATGGCGGCGACGTGGCTGGTGCAGATGCGCTACTGAAAACACAGGAGACAAGCAATGACGGTACTGGAAGTCAGGCACGTTGGAACGACCGCCGTGGTGACGATGAATCGTCCGGAGCAGCGCAACGCGCTCGACATGACGATGCGGGACGCCTTTGCCGAGGTCATTCCGGCGTTGCGCGATGACAAGGCGGTAAAGGCCATCGTGCTGACCGGCGCTGGCGGGCACTTCTGCGCGGGGGGCGATGTGAAGGCAATTGCGGCCGGGCAGGGTGGCGAGCGCGACATCTTCGAGGGACGCGAGCGCATTCGCAAGATCCATCGCTGGTCCGACGAATTGATCGACATGGAGAAGCCGGTCATCGCGGCCGTGGACGGCGTGGCGTTCGGCGCGGGACTCTCGCTGGCGCTTTGCGCGGACTTCATCCTGGCATCGAAGCGGGCCACGTTCTGTTCGGTGTTCTCCCGCATCGGATTCGTGCCGGACGTCGGGGCGTTGTATCTGCTGCCTCGCTGGATCGGTCTCGCGCGTGCCAAGGAGCTGGTCTTCTCCGCGCGCGTCGTGAAGGCCGATGAGGCGCTCGACCTTGGGTTGCTCCATTCGATCTCCGAGGACGATGTCGTGGCCGATGCCATTGCGCTGGCGAATCGCTTCGCGCACGCCCCGACCGACGCCATCGGCGCGGCGAAGACCGTGATGAACCGGGCGTTCGAGTCCGACCGTCATACCGTCCATGCACAGGAAGCGATGCTGCAGGCCATGTGTCGCGAGAGCGCCTATCACCAGGAGGCGGTCCGGCGGTTCATCGACAAGGAACCCGCGAAGTACCAGTGGTGAAGACTGCCACCGTGAACATGATGTGAGGCACCGGCTGCCGGCGTGTTGCGGGCACGCGGCAGCACCGTGCCGGCTTTTGCACTGACGCCTTGCGGCAGTGCCAGATCAGGAGTTTTCGTTGAATCATCTACTCGATACCTTTCATCTCGCGCAGTTGCCCCCGGAGGCGGAGGCGTTTCGTGCCGAGGTGAAGGCCTTTCTGGCGGACATGCAACCCAAGGCCCCACCGAGCAAGCGGGCCAGGTCGTGGATGGGCTTTGACGCTGATTTCAGCCGGAAGCTTGCCGGCCGCGGATGGGTAGGCATTACCTTGCCCGCGCAGTATGGCGGGGCCGGCCTCGATCCGTTCCGACGATTCGTGCTGGTCGAGGAGTTGCTGAGTGCTGGAGCGCCCGTCGCGGCGCACTGGATCGCGGATCGGCAAAGCGGGCCGCTGATCCTAAGGTACGGGACAGAGGCGCAGAAGGCGGCTTACCTGCCGAAGATCTGTCGTGGCGAGGCATTCTTTTGCATCGGCATGAGCGAGCCGAACTCCGGCTCCGATCTGGCGAGTGTCCGGACGCGCGCGACACCGGCTTCGGATGGCTGGGTCCTGAATGGCCAGAAGATCTGGACGACCAACGCGCAGCATTGTCAGTACATGATCGCGCTGGTCCGTACTTCAGGTGTTCCCGAGGACAAGCAGAAGGGGTTGTCCCAGTTCATCATCGATCTTTCCCTGCCCGGCGTGACGGTGCGTCCCATCCGGGACCTCACGGGCGATGCGCACTTCGCCGAGGTGGTATTCGAGAATGTGGCGCTGCGGCCGGATGCCCTGATTGGCGAAGAAGGCAGTGGTTGGGAACAGGTGAACGCGGAACTGGCTTTCGAGCGTAGCGGCCCGGAGCGCATCTATTCCAGCATCGTCCTGCTGGATGCCTGGATCGAACAACTTCGCCGCACGGAAGCGACCCGAGACCAGGTGGCCGCGCTTGGCCGCTTCGTCACGCATGTGGCGACGTTGCGCAACATGTCGATCGCCGTGACATCGAAGCTGGCACGCCATGAGAGCCCGGTGGTCGAGGCCGCGTTGGTCAAGGACCTGGGCACCGAGCTGGAGCAGGCGATTCCGGCCTATCTGGAAGCGGCGATTGCCTCGGACCCCGAGTCGGCCGGCGATGGCGAGCTGCTGCGCACGGTGGCCTATCTGAGCCAGATTTCCCCGACGTTCTCGTTGCGTGGCGGCACGCGAGAGATTCTCCGCGGCATGATCGCCCGTAGCCTCGGGCTGCGCTAATACGAGGGAGGACAGTGAATGTTCGTAGAAGCCATCGCAGATATCCTGAAAGACCGTTTCTCGCCGCAGGCGCTCCGGAAGTTTGAACAAGGCGTTGAAGTCAGGGAGGCATGGAGCGCCATCGAGGAGGCGGGATTTCTCGAACTCCTGACGCCCGAAGAAGCTGGAGGCGCCGGGCTGGCGTTGGGCGAGCTGTTTCCGATACTTCTGGAGATCGGAAAGCACGCGGTGCCACTGCCGATCGGCCAGACCATTGTGGCACGGGCGATTCTCTCGAAATCCGGGGGCGGGGCACCCGCGGGCATGATCACGATCGCGCCAAGATGCCGGCGCGAACCGGACGGCAGCCTGCGCATCGCCAACGTGATCGGTGGCCTGGTCGCGGACCATGTACTCGTGGGCTGCGGCGATACGGTGCTCTTGCTGGATTGCAGCACGGCGCAGCGGGACTGGATCGGGGTGCACGGCAGTCTCTGCGCGGATTTGACGTGGGTGCGGAGTGATGCCGTGCCTGTCGAGGGCGTCACGGTGGACGAACTGGACGCCTGGGACGGCGCCGTGCTTTCCGTGCTGATGGCGGGGGCGGCCCGACGCGCGGGAGATCTGACCCTCCAGTATTGCCAGGACCGTTCGCAGTTCGGACGGTCGATCGGCAAATTCCAGGTCATCCAGCATCAGCTTTCGGTGATCGTCGAGCACATTGCCGCTATGTCCGCCGCCGCGCAAATGGCTTTCGCGGGTGGGCAGCGGCGCCCGGGGGGGCTTGCTGCCGCCGTGGCGAAGGCCCGTTGCGCGGAGGCCGTGCAGGTTGTCGCGGCGGCCGCCCACGGCCTCCACGGCGCCATCGGCATCACGGAGGAGTATGACCTGCAGCTGCTGACGCGATGCCTGCACGAATGGCGCATGGCGCACGGGTCGGAGTTGTACTGGAATCGCGTTGTCGGCATGGCGATTCTGGGGCGCGATGGCGTGAAGGTGAGCGATTTCGCACGTCAGGTCTAGGCGCTCGGGTGTACGCATAGTCTGGCGCGAATAGTTCGTTCGAACGTCGCCGGCATGGCCGGCGCGGAACAGAATGGCTGTGTCGCGTCCCCACCGAGGAGTCAACACGTGGATTTCCGCTTCAGCGAAGAACAGGTCATGCTGCGCGACACGCTCGCGCGCTACCTGTCCGATCACTACACGTTCGATGCGCGCCAGGCTGCCGTGCATTCGGCCGCCGGCTGGCGTCCCGACTGCTGGCGCGCGTTCGCGCGCGACCTTGGCCTGCTTGGCATCGGGATTCCCGAGCGCTTCGGTGGGCTGGGCGGCGGCATCATCGACCACATCGTGGTGATGGAACAGTTCGGCCGCCATCTTGTGCTGGAGCCCTACCTTGGCACGGCCATCCTTGCGGTTGATGCACTGCAATATGCCAATGAGACGCTGGCCGCCGAAGCGCTGCCCGCCATCGCGGCAGGCGAACTGGTGGTCGGCTGGGCGCACGCTGAACCGGAATCGCGCTACGGCATGACGGTGCGAACACGCGCCGACGCGGCTGCCGGTGGATACCGGTTGCATGGGCGCAAGGCGCTCGTCACCGGCGCGCCCTGGGCCACGCACTTCATTGTCAGCGCGAGCACGGAAGCCGGTCCGACGCTGTTCTGGGTCGAACGCACGGCGCCGGGCCTGACGTTGATCGAAGCCCCCACCTTTGACGGCGGCCGTACTGCTGACCTGATACTGGCCGACGTGCCGGTGAGCGCCGCACAAGTGCTGGGAATGCCTGGCGGCGCATTGCCGCTGCTGGAGCAATTGAGCGACACCGCCACCGTGGCGCTGTGTGCCGAAGCCACCGGCGCCACGGCGCGAATGCTGGAGGACACTGTCGAGTACGCGCGTCAGCGCCAGCAGTTCGGGCAGGCCATCGGCAGCTTTCAGGCGCTGCAGCATCGCATGGCCGACATGTACATGTTGCACGAGCAGGCCGTCGCCCTCACACAGGTGGCTGCCATGCGTCTTGCTGGCGAGCCACATGAGCGCGCGCTGGGTGCCAGCACCGCCAAGGCCCATGTCGACGAAGCAGGCCGCCGCATCGGGCAGGGCGCGGTGCAGATCCACGGCGGCATGGGCGTGACCGAGGAAACGGCGGTCGGCCACTACTTCAAGCGTGTCACCGCCATCGGCCTGCAGTTCGGCAACGTTGCCTACCATCTGCGCCGTTGTGTCGACCTGCGCTACCCGGCCAACGCATAAGGATCGCCATGGATATCGACGACTCTCCGCAAGACCTGCAGTTTCGCGCCGAGGTGCGCGCCTGGATCTCCGAAGCGTTTGATGACGAGCTTCGCGCCATGATGGCGCAATCGAAGAACGGCCATCTCGACAAGGCGGCACAGGTACGCTGGCAAAAGGCGCTGCACGCGCGTGGCTGG
Source organism: Cupriavidus sp. UBA2010 (assembly GCF_002335265.1). NCBI lineage: Bacteria > Pseudomonadati > Pseudomonadota > Betaproteobacteria > Burkholderiales > Burkholderiaceae > Cupriavidus > Cupriavidus sp. UBA2010. Next base: position 346,407 of record NZ_DDCI01000020.1, on the reverse strand, counting down.
GCCGCGCCGAATTGGCCGCAAGCACATGGCGGGCCTGGCTGGACACCCACGCAACGTCACCTCTTCCAGAGCGAACTGGCCGCCGCCGGTTGCCCGGCAGTGTCGCCGATGGGGCTCAAGATGGTGGCGCCCGTCATCATGAAGTACGGCAGCCCCGAGCAACAGGCCCGCTTCCTGCCGCGCATCCTGGCGTCCGACGACTGGTGGTGCCAGGGCTACTCCGAACCGAACTCAGGCTCCGACCTGGCATCGTTGCAGATGCGCGCGACACGCGGCATCGATGCGGATGGCGAGCACTACATCCTCAACGGTTCGAAGATCTGGACGACGCACGCCCAGTGGGCCGACTGGATGTTCTGTCTGGTGCGGACCTCGCGCGAGGGCAGGCCGCAGGAGGGGATTACGTTCCTGCTGCTCGACATGCGCACGCCGGGTATCACCGTATCGGCGCTGCCTACGCTCGACGGCCCGATGGAAGGCCAGCAGGAGGTCAATCAGGTTTTCTTTGACGATGTGCGCGTGCCGGCCGCCCAACGCATTGGCGACGAGGGCATGGGCTGGACCATTGCCAAGTACCTGCTCGAGTTCGAGCGGGGTGGCAGCTTCGCGCCGATGCTGCGCCGGCAACTGGACAAGGTGGCTGCCATTGCTGCCGCTCAGCCCGGTGAGGATGGCACCGGGCGGCTGATCGACGATCCCATCTTCCGGCAACGGCTGGGCGCCATGTACGTGCGCGTGGCGGCGGCCGAGGCGGCGGAGTTGCGGCTGTTCTCCGGCGTGGCCTCGGGTACGTCGATCGGCGCGGCGTCGAGCATGATCAAGTTGGTCGGAACCGAGACGGCACAGGCCATCTCCGAGCTAGCGGTCGACGCGCTCGGGCCCTATGCGCTGCCATTCGTGCGGGACACCTGGGCCGAGATCCAGGGACGCGCTGCCGACCCGCGTCTGGGTCCCGACGATGCCGCCCCGATCGCACCGCGCTACTTCAACTACCGCAAGGCATCGATCTACGGCGGTTCGAGCGAGATCCAGCGCAACATCATCGCGCGACAGGTATTGCGGCTCTGAGCGCCCGCGTTGGCGTCCCTCGACGCCATCTGTCGCCAGTATCCATCCTACAAATCGAACAAGGAGACAAGGCTCATGGAGACGGAATACCTCGCGACGCTGCCCAGCGCGATTCGCCACTTCGCCCGGGAGCGGGCCGGGGCCATTGCGTACGCCTTCGAAGGCCGCGAGACCACGTTTGCCGATTTCGATCGCCATACGGATCGTGTGGCGCAGGCCCTGCTGGCCGACGGCGTGAAGGCTGGCGATCGCATCGCCTATGTCGGCAAGAACAGCGACCACTATTTCGAACTGTTCTTTGGCACGGCCAAGATGGGGGCCGTCATCGCACCGGTGAGCTGGCGGCTGGCAGGGCCTGAAATCCAGTACATCGTCTCGCACTGCGACGCGACGCTGGTCTTTGTCGGCCCCGAGTCATCGGCATCGGTTCGCAACCTGCTGCCAGCGCTGCCACTGGTGCGCCGCGCCGTGGCGATGGAGGGCGGGGAGCCAGACTGGCCGGCCTACACGGACTGGCGCGACGCCTGCCCGGATACGCCACCTGCGTACGAAGCGAAGCCCGCCGACGTGGTGCTGCAGCTCTACACGTCTGGCACTACCGGACGTCCCAAGGGCGTGATGCTGATGCATCGCAACCTGACCAGTGGTACCGAGATCTCGCTGCGCGAAGGCGCAGACTGGTCGCAATGGAACGACGGAGATGTGTCGCTGGTGGCCATGCCGGTGGCGCATATCGGCGGTTCGGGCTGGGGCGTGCGCGGTGTTCTTGTCGGCTGCAAGGGTGTCGTCGCGCGCGAATTCGATCCGGGCAGGGTGCTCGACTATATCGAGCACGACCGCATCAGCAAGCTGTTCATGGTGCCGGCCGCGATGCAGATCGTGCTGCGCGATCCGCGCGCGCGCCAGGTGGACTATTCACGCCTCAAGCACATGCTGTACGGCTCGTCGCCAATTCCCGCGGCGCTGCTGCGCGAGGGCATGGCGGTGTTTGGCTGCGGCTTCGTGCAGCAGTACGGCATGACGGAGACCACGGGCACGATCGTGGCACTGCCGCCCGAAGACCATACGCCCGCCGATGTCCCGCGCATGCGCGCCGCCGGCAAGGCCATGCCCGGTAGCGAGGTCGCCGTGGTCGGGCCGGATGGCCAGAGGCTGGCTGCCGGCGAGGTGGGCGAGGTGGTGATCCGCTCGCCGCAGAACATGGCGGGCTACTGGAAGCAGGAGGAAGAGACCGCCCGTACCATCGACGCCGACGGCTGGCTGCGCAGTGGCGATGCCGGCTACATGGACGCGGACGGTTACCTCTATATCCACGACCGGGTCAAGGACATGATCATCAGCGGCGGGGAGAACATCTACCCGGCCGAGGTGGAGAGTGCCATCTACGGTCACCCGGCCGTTGCCGACGTGGCCGTGATCGGTGTGCCGGACGAGCGGTGGGGCGAGGCGGTCAAGGCGATGGTGGTGCTGCGCCCGGGTGTGGCCGCTGATGCCGACAGCATTCTGGGCTGGGCGCGCGAGCGCATCGCGGGTTTCAAGGTGCCCAAGAGCATCGACTTCATCGACGCCATGCCGCGCAATCCATCCGGCAAGCTGCTGCGCCGGGCGCTGCGGGAGCCGTACTGGACGGGCCGCACCCGGCAGGTGAACTAGGCACTCCGGGGCCGGGGAAGGGCACATCCGGCGGCAGATGCCGCCGGGCGGTCGAGGTCGGGGTCGCCCTCCGGGCCATACCCGGTCGATGCGCCACCCGATGCGTCGTCCCCCCGCGGCGGTGCCGCCGTTTGATCTGCCGCAACACTACCTATGGTATCGATATAGATAATCAACCCCATATTTTGTGCGTAAGCACGGGAGGGGTGCGATGCAGCAGAACATCCGGGGCGCGACGACTGTCGACGTCGAGTCGTCCATCAATGAATACCTGGACCGCAAGGACTGGCGGATTCACGCCAATGCCAACCAGGGTTATTCGCTGGGCGGCCTGATCCTCAATGTGGCCGGCAAGGTCACCGCCAACTACTGGCTTTCGCATGTCTACGCGCCCGAGGCTGGCGCCGCGCACCGGGAAGGCGACCTCCATATCCACGATCTCGACATGCTGTCCGGCTACTGCGCCGGCTGGTCGTTGCGCACTCTGCTCCATGAAGGCCTCAACGGCGTGCCTGGCAAGGTGGAAGCCGCGCCGCCGCGGCATATGTCGAGCGCAGTCGGGCAGATCGTGAATTTCCTGGGGACGATGCAGAACGAATGGGCCGGCGCGCAGGCCTTCTCGTCGTTCGACATCTATATGGCGCCCTTCATCCGCAAGGACGCGATGACGTACCCCGAGGTCAGGCAGCACATCCAGGAGCTGATCTACAACCTCAACGTGCCGTCGCGCTGGGGCACGCAGACGCCATTCACTAACCTGACGTTCGACTGGACATGTCCCGACGATCTCAAGGAACAGGTGCCCGTCATCGGCGGCGAGGAAATGCCGTTCCGCTATGGCGACCTGCAGGCGGAGATGGACATGATCAACCGTGCGTACATCGAGGTGATGACGCAGGGTGATGCCAAAGGGCGCGTCTTCACGTTCCCGATCCCCACCTACAACATCACGCCGGATTTCCCGTGGGAAAGCGAGAACGCTGCGCGGCTGTTCGAGATGACGGCGAAATACGGCCTGCCGTACTTCCAGAACTTCGTGAACTCGGACCTGACGCCCAATATGGTCAGGTCCATGTGCTGCCGCCTGCAACTGGATCTGCGTGAATTGCTCAAGCGCGGCAACGGTTTGTTCGGCAGTGCGGAGCAGACCGGGTCCCTGGGTGTGGTCACCATCAACTGCGCGCGCCTTGGTTATCTGTATCAAGGCGACGAAGCCGCACTGCTGAACAGGCTCGATTCACTGCTGGACATGGGCCGCGACACGCTGGAGGCCAAGCGCGAGCGTATCCAGCAACTGATGGACGAAGGGCTGTTCCCCTACACGAAGCGCTACCTGGGCACACTGCGCAATCATTTCTCGACGCTTGGCGTGAACGGCATCAACGAGATGATCCGCAATTTCTCGGGCGATGCGTACGACATCAGTACGGAAGACGGGCACGCGATGGCGATGCGTCTGCTGGACCATGTACGCGGGCGGATCGTCGAGTTCCAGGAAGCCACGGGCCACATGTACAACCTGGAGGCCACGCCTGCGGAAGGCACTACATATCGCTTCGCGCGTGAAGACCGCAAGCGCTGGCCCGACATCCTGCAGGCCGGCTCGGCCGATCAGCCCTACTACACGAACTCGTCGCAGTTGCCCGTCGGCTTTACCGACGATCCATTCGAGGCGCTGGCACGTCAGGAAGCCCTGCAATCGAAGTACACCGGGGGCACGGTCCTGCATCTCTACATGGGCGAGCGACTGTCCAGCGGCGAGGCCTGCAAGCGGATGGTGCGTCGCGCGCTGGAGTCGTTCCGGCTGCCTTACATCACGATCACGCCGACGTTCTCCGTCTGCCCCAAGCACGGCTATCTGGCCGGCGAACACCGCTTCTGCCCGAAGTGCGACGAGGACATTCTCGCGCGCAAACGCGCCGCGCTGGCGGCGTGAGGTTTCCCGATTTTCAACCCGACGTTTTGCACATGAGGAGCAACGCCATGACTGATCTCGCTGTCGCCCGCCATTTCTCGATCGAACCCGCACTGACACTCAAGGACGAAGAGCGCCAACCCTGCGAAGTTTGGACCCGCGTGATGGGCTACCACCGTCCGGTGGCGAGCTTCAACACCGGCAAGAAGGGCGAGCATGCCGAGCGCACGTTCTTCGATGAGGCCCGCTGCGCGGCCTGAGCCCATCTTGGCAGACCTGAAAGTCGGCGGTTTCACACCGCTGACCAGCATCGACTTTCCCGGGCGGCTGGCCGCGGTGGTGTTCTGCCAGGGATGCCCCTGGCGTTGCGACTACTGCCATAACCCGCATCTGATTCCGGTCGGCAGCCCGTCAGCGCGGGCCTGGGAAGACGTGCTGGTATTCCTGGCGCGGCGGCGTGGCCTGCTGGATGGCGTGGTGTTTTCCGGCGGAGAGCCCACGCTGCAGGCCGCGCTACCCGCCGCCATGCGCGATGTGCGGCAACTGGGTTTCGAGGTCGCCCTGCACACGGCCGGCATGTATCCGGACCGCCTGGAGGCTGCGCTGCCATGGGTCGACTGGGTTGGCTTCGATATCAAGGCGCCCGCGCACCGCTACGACCACGTGACCGGCACGCCCGGAAGCGCCACACGCGTGATGGACTCGCTGGAGCGTCTGGTGGCAAGCGGTGTCGCCTATGAATGTCGCACGACCTGGGACCCCGAGCTATTCGATGAGGCCGAATTGATGGCGCTGCTGCATACGCTGGCGGAGAAGGGCGTCCAGCGCTGGTCGTTGCAAGTCTGCAATCGCGCCGGAATGCCGGTGCCGCACCCGGCGGGGATTGCAGACCGCATCGCAGCGGCGTGCCCGCGGATTGCCGTGCGAATGCAAGCCTGATTTACTCAGCCACGAAGCGTTGCCACGCGCCGGTTTCCTGACACACGCCAACCCTTTCGCCATGCAGTCGGACTTGCTCTTCGTCCAGATCGAGCGCGGTCGATACGTCGCTGTCGAACGCGATCCTGAGCGCCCGTGCCACGTGGGCATTCTCGATAGGCAGTTCCCAGGTCAGGAAAAGCTGGGTGCAATCCTGATTCGTCGGAAAGTCGGCGGCGTTGAAACGGCCGCTGCCGCGTGGAATCACTGCGTGAGGCTGGCAGGTATCGAAGATCAGCACCGTGCCGCGCTGCAACGGAATGCGAAGATCCAGCAAGGGGAAATGGACGTCCTGTCCCTTGTCCTCGCTCAGGAAGAGATTGCAGAATGCGGCGCCGCCATACTGGTCGCCGTCATGGTGATACCGCGCCCCGCGACAGACCATAAGCGCGACATCGCTCGCGGCCAGCACTTCGGGCAGGCCGAGCGTGCTTGTCCAATCCGAGACGGCGCGCACGCAGCACGAATAATCCGACCAACGCGCGCGTGCTCGCGCCAGGGGCATGACCTCGACATCCCCCACTTCCAGGTTCATGTGATGTGAGATTTCGCGCGCCCAGTCTGCGGTCAGCCGGGCGGGGGGCTCTGGAATGTCGACGGTGCCGGAGAGCACGACGTCACTCACGCGCCGGCTGCGAATGGCGTCGCCACTCCAGTAGTAGGCGGTGAGGGAATCCTGAAGATGAGGTTGCGGGTGGCTGCGGCTCATAGGCTGCAGTGTAATGCGTTAGCCGGGGCCGTGGGGACGGCCCCAACTGTGGAAACGCTACCAGGTGTACTTCACGCCCACACGAAGCGCGTACTGGTAGAAGCTCTGCGCGCCCCACGCCCCCGACACATTGGTCCATCCAGTCCAGCGCTTGCTGAACTGGGCATTGGCACCAATCTTCACCTCGTAGCGGTTGCTCGGATACATGCTGCCCAGCGGGAGTTCGTTGAACGAGATGTTGCTGGATACACCGGTGTGCCACCAGTTCAGCGTCAGGTAAGGCTGCCACGTGGTCTTGCCTTCCTCGCGCACATACGTCCGGTGAAACCGCACGCCCAGGCGCGAAATCCAGCCGTGGGAGTTCGCCCCGTTGATCTGGGTGCCGTTGGGCTCGGTGATGTTGTCTTCGTTGTAGCCCACGTAGATCAACTGGCCCTGCGGCTCGACGATCCAGTTGCTGCGCGTCGGGATGGCGTAGCCGGTCTCGCCCGAGACGGCCCAGCCGGTAGCGTTGTAGCGCACGGTCGGCAGCAGTTGGCCTTCGACGCGATTGGCGAACCAGCCGTACTGGAACCAGGTGTCGACGTAGGCGCCCAGCTTCTGCTCGTCGTTCTGGTACCACGTGCCGTAAGCGCCAACGCTCCAGCCCTCGACCTTGCCCTTCGCGCTGAACGGGTTGCCCCGGGCGTTCGCATCGGTGCTGGCAAAGCCGTAGCTACCCATCACGCCAAGGTGCCCGCGATCGTTGCCGTCGTCGCGGAACAGCTTCCACTTGGCCAGTTCGGCGCCGCCGTGCAGCAGGAAGGAATCGGTGCTGGTCTTGAAGACGCCGTCGGCGCTATGGCTGCCCTCCCATTTGCCGACCATGCGCAACCAGCCGGAGCGGGGTTTGTCGTCGGCACGGTCGAAGCCTTGTTCCTCGACATACTGCGGCTCGCCCAGGCGGTCGTGCAGGCTGTGGACGAACATCTGGCCGGCCAGGCGCTGATTGGCCAGATAGGCGGCCACTTCGGGGCGGTACAGTGGATCCGGCGTTGGTGGCGCGGGGGGAGAGGGCGGTTCCGGTGGCGCGGGCGGCGTGGGCGTCTGATCGGAACGCAGGTACCACGAATTCGCATCCGTGCCGTCGTTGGCGCCACGGAACAGGCGATACTCGTAGGCACCCGCGACGGCACGGCCATCAAGCGCGAACGCTCCGGCGGCGGTGGTGCCGCCATTGGTCGCGTTCACTACCTGAATGCCGTTCGCCACGGTCAGCGCGCCGGCGCCTCCGGCATTGTTGATGCGCAGTTTCGAACTGCCGGTTGCCGTGCCGCCATCGACAACGAGCTTGTCCGACGGCGCGCCGTCGCTTGCCAGTACCGTGTTGAGCGCGATGGTGCCGTTACCGCTGTAGTTCTGCACCGTCAACGTCTTGAACGTATTGTTGACCGGCGCAGCGAAGATGATCTGGCTCGGGTCATTGACCAGCGTGGACAGATTAGAGTTGTCGGTGAGGTTCCAGGTGCTGTCCTTGAGCGTCAGGTTGAACGTGGATCCGTCCTTGCGCGTGGTGGCTCCGGTGAACACGGAGCCGGGCGTCATTGTGAGGTTGATCTGTGCGTTGTTCTGCGATTGCAGATTGGCGATCACATTGAACAGGCCCGTACCTGAAATGCTGGAGTTCGCGCTGCCCAACACACCGAAGGCACTCTGGTCGGCCAGGCGGATCGTGGCGCCGTTGAGGACAACGGTACCGGCCTGATCGGCGAACACGGCGTGGGCGCCGCTGCCATTAGTCGTGATCGAGGTCGGACCGGAGAGCTGGATAGTGCCGTTGTAGGTAGCGGGCGAGGTCTTGCCAGAGGCATAGACGCCGTACGCATTCGCGCCGCTGGTAGTGATGGTTGCGCCGTTCTGAATGTCAACCAGGCCACCAATGCTGCGGACACCGCCCGAGGTCGCCTGCGTCGTGTTGACAGTCAGCAGCCCCTTGAAGGTGGTGGTCCCGCTCAGCGCGCTGTTGACGCCCCAGGCGCCAACGGTTTCGTTGGAACCGGCGGCGGACCCTGGCCTGTACCACGTCACGCTTCCGCTGCCTCCAGTCGTGTTGACGTTGACCGGCCCTTGAAACGTCATGGTCCCGCTATTGCTGTCGTTGTAGATGCCATGGGCGGCAGGGCCGCTGGTGGTGATCGTGACCGGACCGCCAAAGGTCATTGCAGATCCACCACCGGCGATCCGGCTGGCGCTGGTATTCCAGATGCCGTACGCGGATTCATAGGTGTACGAGAGGAAACTGCTTCCGACCGGCGTGATGCCGCCCACCGTGTTGATCGTAGTGGCGCCCGTGACGTTCAACGTCCCCAGAATCCCGCGAATCCCCGCAGAGCCGACTCCCGAAGCGCCGGCAACCGGATTCACGCCGGTTTCAATCGACAGGTCGCCGTTGAGTTGTACGGTTCCCGCATCGAGTCGTATCCCGAATCCCTGGTCTCCATATGTATGAATGGCGGAGTTCCCGTTCGCGGTAATGGTGCCGCCGCCGACGCCGGTCCACATCCCGTATCCGCGCCCCTGGCTTGCTGCCAGCTGCGAGTTGCCCGTGATGGTGACGGCTCCGGAATCGGCCCGCAGGGCGGCCGCTTCATTGACGTTGTTGATGCCTGAGTTCTGGCCGTTGATCAGTGAAATCTGTATCGGCTGCCCCTGGCTGTTAACGTTTGCAATGGCGTTTGCGGCGGCCGCGTAAATCCCGGAGCCTGCCACGCTATCCACATTGATCGTTAGCGCGTTGTTGGCGTTGAAGGTGCCGCCGCTGTTCACGCGAACGCCGTTGTAGAACGTGTTGGCAGTGCCGCCCGGCAGCGCGTTGATGACCGTGCTGCCATTCGTCGTGACGGTGCCGCCATCGACGAAGATTGCACCCGCGTTGCCGGTGGCGACCGTACTACTGATGTTTGCCGCCCCAACTGTTACCGAGCCGGCCGATGACGTATGAATTCCACCCTGACCGCCGGTCAGGGTGACGGTGTCGGCCGAGATGCTGGAGCCGCTTCCGGAAGCATCGAACACGTACCCACTGCTGCCGTTGATGCCGAAAGTGGACGTGCCTGTGAACGCGACGCTGCCACCGCCGGTAGCCTGTACCGTGGGAGTGCTCGACCCGGCGGGGATCGTGCCGGAGATGCTACTGCCGGTATAGGTCACGCCAGGTCCTGTGGCGCGGATGATCGCCACGCTACTGGCAGAGGTTCCGTAAGCGTGATTCGGCGTATCAACGAAGGTATTTCCCTGGCCAACACCCTGAATAAAAACCTGGGCGATGGCGGGCTCGTATTGCATCAGCAAAAGCACTGCCACCGCCGCAGACGTTGCCTTCAGTCTCGGCCTTCTATGTCGGGAGGAAATTGGGATCGATCTGATCGTCATGCTCTCTCCAGTTAGTCGACTTGCTGATGGTCCGAAAGCGAGCCCGTGCGAGACGGGGAGACTATTGCCGGGGTCTGAAGGCTCCGGAGAGGCGGGTCCCGCGACACGTGGCAAAGATCGTGTTGATGGAGCGCCTCATGCAGATTAGTGTCGTAAAGGAATATTTTTGTGTGAAACTTTTAATATCTTGATATTAATATTTTATTTTAATTTATGATTATTGATCCACGTGAGGGCGGGGTGTCAAATCCAGCAATCAAGCCGAATCTCTGCCGTGCAATCCGATCGTGGGCGACGGATTAAATGCCGGAATTACGAAAATCTGATTTTTGAGATTTAGTTATTCGACATGGTTTTCGCGTGGCGATCGCTCATTGCATCCGCGCCTCGAAAATGCCGATCATGCGCAGGGCCAGCGGCGAGAGATAGGCACCCGCCCGCGACATCACGCCCACCCGTCGGCCCAGGTCTAGGGCATCAGGCCGCAGTGCGATGGGGCGCAGGCCCGCCTGGGCGCCATTGCTGGTTGATCCCGCGATGCAGAGCATTTCGGTGCCGCGCACCAGATCGAAGAGGGCCGTGCTGCCGAAGTCGGTCTCCACGCGCAGGATCGGCGCGGGCAAGCCCAGTTCCGTAAAGGCGGCGTCGATCTGCTGGCGGATCAGCACGTGCGCGCTAGGCAGCAGCCACTGCTGGTCGGTCAGGTCCGCCAGCGTCAGGTTGCGTCGTCGTAGCAACGGATGATTCTCGTCGGCCACCACCGCCAGGCGATCGGTGAACAGCTCACGCGATACCAGGGCCGGGTTTGCCTGACGCGGCAACGGGGCGATGGCCAGGTCGAGTTCGCCGGCCTGCAGCAGGTCCATCAACTCGCGCGCCACACGCATCGTCAGGCGCAGCCGTGCCACTGGCCGCTCGCGAATCAGTTGCCGGCACGCGCCCAGCACCAGCGCATTGGGCATCGACGGGGAATAGCCGAGGCGCAGCATCCCTTGTTCGCCGGTCTGGATGCCGCGCATTTCCTTGATCGCGTCTTCATATTCCAGCCGGATCCGGCGTGCCCGTTCCAGAAAGACCGCTCCCGCCTGCGTGACGCGCATACCCAGCGTCGTGCGTTCGAATAGCGGTACGCCCAGTTGCGCCTCCACGCGCTGCACGGCCTTGGTAAGTGCCGGCTGGGTCATGTCCAGCGCCTCGGCGGCACGCCCGATGCCACCGTGGGCTTCTACAGCCAGCACGTATTCCAGATCGCGAGTCTCCATCGCACATTCCTGATGTTTATGACTTTATTCCAGTAAATGCATTGTAGTGATGCCCGTCATCTTACAGACTGGGCGCACAAACACCAGACAAGTTGCAAGGAGACATGCATGACGTTCGCCTACTTCCTCAGGCGCGCCGCTCGTTACTGGGGCGATAGTCCGGCCGTGCTGTACCGGGATCGCGTGCTGACCTATCGCCAGCTCGACGAGCGTTCCACGCGGCTGGCGAACGCGCTGCTGGCACTGGGCCTGACCCGTGGCGACCGCGTGGCGATCCAGGCGCGAAACTGTCCGGAGATCGTGGAGATCGAATGCGCGCTGTACAAGGCCGGGCTGGTCAAGGCCGCGCTGAATCCCCGCTTCACCGCCGAAGAGGCGTCGGATGTCGTGGAAAACTGCACGCCACGCGTGATGATCGTCGGCCCCGGCTATACGCGATACCAGCGGGAATCGCGCGGGTTCGGCTGCGTGGAGCATTTCTTTGCGATTGCCGGGGCGGAGGGCCAGTACGGTGCCTATGAAGCACTGATCGATGGCGGCGCCACCACCGCCATCGACTATGTGCCGCAGCCAGACGACATCGCCGTGCTGCATTTCTCGTCGGGCTCCACCGGCAAGATCAAGGCAGCGATGCAGAGCTATGGCAACCGGCTGGCGTCGATGCGCAAGATGATCCTGGGCATGGATCGCCCTGCACGCCCGGGCGATCGCCTGGCGCTGATCGGGCCGATTACCCATGCGTCTGGCATGTTGATGCAGCCGTATCTGTTCCTTGGCGCCACGCTGGTCCTGTTCGAGAGGTTCGAGCCCGCGCACTTCCTGGCCGAGGTGCCGCGTCTGAACCTGACGCACGTGTTCATGGTGCCGGCGATGATCAACCTGCTGCTGGCCGAGCCCACACTGGCCACGGCAGACCTGCGTTGCCTGAAGACGCTGGCCTACGGCGCCGCGCCCATGGCGCCCGCACGCATTCGCGAGGCGTGGGAACGCATCGGTCCAATCCTGTCGCAAGGCTACGGCGCCAGCGAATCGACGTCCGGCGTTACCCGGCTATCCACGGCGGATCATGCCGAGGCACTCGCGCGGCATCCAGAGCGGCTGGCATCGTGCGGTCGCGCCATGGGGGAAACCGAAGTGCGGGTCGTCAACGAACGCGGTGAGGAGGTCAGCGACGACGAGATCGGCGAACTCGTGATTCGTGGCGAGGATGTGTTCCAGGGCTACTGGGGCGAGCCCGGTCTCACCAGCGAAGTACTGATCGACGGCTGGCTGCACACCGGCGACCTGGCGCGTGTGGATGCCGATGGCTACCTGTACCTCGTCGATCGCAAGAAGGACATGATTATCTCCGGCGGCTTCAATGTGTACCCGACCGAGGTGGAGGCGACGCTGTACCAGCATCCGGACGTCATGGAAGCCTGCGTGATCAGTGTGCCCGACGAAACCTGGGGCGAAAGCGTCAAGGCCGTGGTGGCGCTGTGGCCGGGCCGGCAAGCCAGCGCATCGGAGTTGATCGGCCATTGCCGCGCGCGCATTGCCGACTACAAGTCGCCGCGCACGGTCGATTTCGTGGCCGAACTGCCCAAGAACGCAAGCGGAAAGCTGGCGCGCAAAGTCGTGCGGGAACAGTACTGGGTGGGCGCCAGCCGCCGCGTCAATTAAGGGACACATCATGTTCGATCACCTGACCAACCCCGTGCTGCTGGAAACGCGCGCGGCGATCCAGCGCTTCATCGACGAGGAACTGCGGCCGCTGGAGCGCGAGCTGGATCTGGGCGCGGAAGACGCGTGGCCGCGCGAGGTGCTGCGCAACGTCTGGCGCCGTTCCAGCGAACTCGGGCTCTACGCGGCCTGCCTGCCCGTGGAACTGGGCGGCAAGGGTCTCAATATCGCGGAGCAGTGCGCGCTCAAGGCCGATCTGGCTGCCAGCGGGGCGGTGCTGGCGCCGCACGTGCTGGGCGATCTCGGCGGGCCGCCGCGCGTGGGCAACATGCTCAAGTACGCGACGCCCGACCAGATCGAGCGCTACTTCCAGCCGGTAATTCGCGGACAGAAGTCCACGTGCTTCGCGCTGACGGAGACGCATTCTGGTTCGGATGCGCAGAGCATTCGCACCAGTGCCGTCGTAGATGGCGATGATCTCGTCATCAACGGCGAGAAGCACTACATCAGCGGCGCGCCGTTCGCGGACTTTGCCATCGTGATGTGCGTGACCGATGCCGCCACCGCGCCACCGTCGATTACTGCGGTCCTCGTCGACCTTGATCTGCCGGGCGTGACCGTCAGTACCGAGTACGTACCGATGTCGGGTCAGCATATTGACGGCGATATCCGCTTCGAGAACGTGCGTGTGTCGCGTGCGAACATCTTCGGTGGCGAAGGGCGTGGCTTCAAGCTCGGCATGTCGCGTATCAACGTCAACCGGCTGTTGCATTGTCCGTCGATGCTGGGGCTGGCCACGAGTGCCTACAAGGCGTCAGTACAGTACGCAGGCACGCGCCGCCAGTTTGGTGGCCCGATCGCGCGTTTCCAGGCCATCCAGCACATGCTGGCCGATATGGCCGCCGCGCTGTGGGCGTGCGAGAGCATGATCGCGCAGACTGCGATGCTTGCCGATGCCGGCGCCGACCTGCGGATGAAGGCGGCGGCGTGCAAGCTGTTTGTGTCAGAGCGCTGCTTCGAGGTGGCCGACAAGGCGGTGCAGATTCACGGCAACGTGGGCGTGACGCGCGGCCATCCGGTGGAGCAGACCTGGCGCAAGCTGCGCATGTTCCGCATCTTCACGGGCACCAGCGAGATCCAGCGGAATACGGTCGCCAAGGCGATTCTGGATCCCACTGGGGCATGACCAACTGGCCTGATCGGGTCTGACCTGACCGACGGGCCTCAACGCATTTGCGTGGCGACATTGCGATACAAGACAATGCGCCGCATGACAGGAGACAAGCATGAATCGTCGTCAGTGGTTTGCCACAGCAGGCGCCGTGGCCGGTGCCACGGCCTTGAGCGGCATGATGAGCCGCGTGGCCAGCGCAGCCGCGCCCTATCCATCGCGCCCGATCCGGCTGATCGTGCCGTTCATCGCGGGAACCGCGCCCGACTCGATGGCCCGCACAATCTCCGCCGAACTGGCACCCGTGCTGGGCCAGCCGCTGGTGGTGGAAAACGTCGGTGGCGCGGGCGGCATCATCGGCGCTCGCGCGCTGAAGCGTGCCGAGCCGGATGGCTACACGCTCGGTGTGCTGGCCAACCAGCACGTGATCAACGTCCACCTGTATCGTGACCAGCCGTATGACGCGACCAAGGACTTCACCGCGATTTCGGCGCTGTCCGGCGGCCCGGTAGTGTTGGCCGTGCCGGCCTCGTCGCCATACAAGACAGCGCGTGACCTGATTGACGCAATGCGCCGGCAGCCAGATGGCTTGAACTATGGATCGGGCGGAAAGGGCAGTGTGTCGCACCTGGCAGTGGAGTCGCTGCTCCACCAGACGCGAACCAAGGCGGTTCACATCCCCTACAAGGGTGCCAGCGAAATCGTGACGGCGATGATGAGTGGGCAGACGCAGTTCGGCATGCCCGTTCTATCGACAGCGGCACCGTTCCTGCGTAACGGACAGCTTCGTTCGCTGGCGGTGTCGTCAGCCGCGCGGTCGATCTATTTTCCCGACGTGCCGACGCTGGCGGAATCGTTGCCGCCAGGCTTCGTGCTCGACAACTGGAGCGGCCTGTTTGCCCCGGCTGGCCTGCCAGCGCCGCTGACGAAGAAGTTGTTCGATGCCATGGCCGCATTGCAGGCCAGTGGGAAACTCGATGCGTCGATGAAGGCAAACGCGGGAGAGATTCGCAGGAGCGCATCGCCCGCCGAATTCGCGCAGATGGTAGCCGCGGATAACGCCCGCTACGACAAGCTCATCGGCGAGATCGGGATGCGGGGGGAGGTGGGCTGAGACATCCGGCAGCCCGCACGGGCGGGCACCGATGGCACGCGACATCATTGCCACGCTCGGCGCTTGAACCGGGGTGACCGGATCTCCGGTCAGCGGGAAAGCGTGCTGTACCAGAAGGGCAGTGCCGCGGCGGCCATCGCCACGGCCAGCGGGGCGAGTTGGACCAGGCCGGCGAGCACTGCGTGTAGGGCGGATCGTTGTGACATGGCGGCGACGGAGTGAGAATGTCGTGGCATCATGCGCTGTCGAGCCTGAACCGCGCCTGAGCGCGGCGTTCAGCTTCTGTTCAGGCTTGCCCCCGCAACATGCGCCCCATGAATGCCTTGACACGCTGGCTGCGCCCCGCAGCGCACATCCTGATCCTCGTTGCCGCGCTCGGCCCTTTTGGCGCCGCCGGCATCGCCCATGCCGATACCGATGCCGACCGCGCCCGCGAGGCGCTGCGCTCGGGCGAGATCCTGCCCCTGTCCCATATCCTCGAGACCGTTTCGAACCAGTACACGGGCGATGTCATCGACGTCAAGCTGGACCGCGATGACGGGATATGGACCTATGAAGTCAAGCTGCTGCTGCCGAACAGCGCGGTGGCCAAGCTCAAGTACGATGCCCGCAACGCGCGCCTGTTGAAGGCAAAGGGGCATGACCTCGACAAAGCCCGCAAGCCCTGACGACGATGCGCATCCTGCTGATCGAGGACGAAGCCACACTGGCGCGCCAGCTTGCCGATACGCTGTCTCAGGCAGGGTATGTGGTGGACCACGCGTCAGATGGCATCGACGCCGAGCATCTCGGTACCGAGAATCCCTATGATGCGGTCATTCTCGACCTGGGCCTGCCCAAGCTCGATGGCCTGACCGTGCTCAAGCGTTGGCGCCAGGCCGGCAACGGCGTGCCGGTGCTGATTCTGACCGCGCGTGACAGCTGGGTGGAAAAGGTGGAAGGCATCGACGCGGGCGCGGATGACTATCTCACCAAACCGTTCCGTGCCGAGGAACTGCTGGCCCGTATCCGGGCGCTGATCCGCCGTTCCACCGGCCATACCTCGCCCGTTCTCGTCTGCGGGCCCGTCGCGCTGGCGCCTGCCACCGGTCAGGTCAGCGTGGACGGATCGCCCATCATCCTTACCGCCCACGAGTACAAGGTGCTCGACTACCTGATGCACCACCAGGGTGTGATCGTCAGCAAGACCACGCTGACCGAGCATATCTACGCGCAGGACCACGACCGCGACAGCAATACCATCGAGGTATTCGTCGGTCGCCTGCGACGCAAGCTGGGCGTCGATGTCATCGAAACGGTGCGTGGCCTCGGATACCGGCTGCGTCCGCCGGAACACGGCGCATGAAGCGGCCCACCATCGCGGGCCGGCTGCTGCTGATTGCCACGCTGTGGGTGGTCGGCACGTTGTGCGCCACGGGCTGGGTGCTCGATACGCTGTTCGGGCGCCACGTCGACAAGACTTACGTGACCGAGCTGGACCGGGACCTGACCAGCCTTGCCGCCGCGCTCGAATGGAATGGCCACGGCCAGCTGGAACTGACGCGCCAGCCCGCCGATCCGCGCTTTGAACGGCCATACTCGGGCGCCTACTGGCAGGCCGCGTCGGGCACGCAATCGCTACGGTCGCGGTCGCTGTGGGACATCGATATCCCCACGACGATCGAGCGCAAGATTCCGGCGGGAGACGCCGATATCCGGAACGGCCCGGAAGGCCAGTCGCTGCTGGTGAAGTCCCGCAGGCTGCAATTGACCGGGGATGACGCGTACGTCCAGATCACGGTGGCACTGGATCGCACCGAACTGCGGGACGCCAAACGGTCGTTCCGGCATCTGTTGTGGCTGTCACTCGGCATCCTTGGTGTGGGCATTCTCGGCGCCGTCTGGGCGCAGATCCGCTTTGGGCTGGCGCCGCTGAGCCGCTTGCGCGCGGCGGTGGCAAAGCTGCATGGCGGTGGCGACCCCACGTTGCAGGGCGTATGGCCGGCCGAAGTGAAGCCTCTGGTCGATGAGATCAACGCGCTTCTCAAACGCAATCACGATGCCGTGGAGCGGTCGCGCCGGCAGGCGGCGGATCTGGCCCACGCGGTCAAGACGCCGCTGGCGATCCTGGCCAACAGCGCCACGGCCTTGCCCGGTCCGCTGTCCCAGAGCGTGCTGCAGCAGGTGGACGCGATGCGCCAGCAGGTGGATCGGCATCTGTCCCGGGCCCGCGCGGTGGGTGCCGCCGGCGCGGGCGGGCGGAGCGTTGCGATCCGCCCGGCGGTCGAGGAACTGGCCCGCGCGCTTGTGCGGCTTCATGCGGGCAAGCCGATTGAAGTGAGTGTGGAAGGCAATGCCGACTTCTTCGGTGACAGGCAGGATCTTGTCGAGATGCTCGGCAACCTGCTGGACAACGCCTGGAAATGGGCGAACACGCATATCCGCGTGACGCTGGTATCGCAGGAATCGGAGATCGAGATCTGCGTCGACGACGATGGCCCGGGTATGCCCGCAAGCTCCATGCATCAGGCCATGCAACCCTTCTCCCGGCTGGACGAATCCGTCGAGGGCAGTGGGCTGGGCCTGTCTATCGTGCGCGATATCTGCGCGATGTACGACGGGGTGTTCGAACTGAAGCGCTCCTCGCTGGGCGGTCTGGCCGCGCGGATGCGATTCCCGGCCGCAGGTGCGACGCCGTCGCAGCGCTGAGCCGCTAAGCCGCCGAGCCGCTGAGCGGTGAGGGCGGTAGCCACCGACTGTTGATCCCTGGAACAGCCGGTGTTCCATTCTTGAACAGTCTCTCTCGTTGCCACCGCGGTGTATCGACCGGATTCCGGCTTGAGCGGGCCACGACGGAAGGTGGCCCGGGTTTTGCAGATAACGCATGGACGCCACGCAGAATCAGACCAGAACGCTGGCGTCGTCACTCATCCATCAGGAGACAGTCCATGCGTTACGCCCATCCCGGCACCCCCGGCGCCATCGTTTCGTTCAAGCCGCGCTACGGCAACTTCATCGGCGGCGAGTTCGTGCCGCCTGTCAAGGGCCAGTACTTCACCAACACCACGCCGGTGACCGGTGAGGCGATCGCCGAATTTCCGCGCTCGACCGCCGAGGACATCAACCTTGCGCTCGATGCCGCCCACGCCGCGGCGGGCGCCTGGGGTCGCACCGCTGTACAGGACCGCTCGCTGATCCTGCTGAAGATTGCCGACCGCATCGAACAAAACCTCGAACTGCTGGCCGTCACCGAGACGTGGGACAACGGCAAGCCAGTGCGCGAGACGCTCAATGCCGATATTCCGCTGGCCGTGGACCATTTCCGCTACTTCGCCGGCTGCATCCGCGCGCAGGAAGGCTCGGCGGCCGAGCTGAACGAGCACACCGTGGCGTACCACATCCACGAACCGCTGGGCGTGGTGGGCCAGATCATCCCGTGGAACTTTCCCTTGCTGATGGCGGCATGGAAGCTGGCGCCCGCGCTGGCTGCTGGCAACTGCATCGTGCTCAAGCCGGCCGAGCAGACCCCGCTGGGGATCAACGTGCTGATGGAGCTGATTGGCGACCTGCTGCCGCCGGGCGTGCTGAACGTGGTGCACGGCTTTGGCAAGGAGGCCGGAGAGGCACTGGCAACCAGCAAGCGCATTGCCAAGATCGCTTTCACCGGGTCGACCCCCGTCGGTTCGCACATTCTCAAATGCGCGGCCGAGAACATCATCCCTTCGACCGTGGAGCTGGGAGGCAAATCACCCAACATCTACTTCGAGGACATCATGCAGGCGGAGCCGAGCTTCATCGAGAAGGCGGCCGAGGGGCTGGTGCTGGGGTTCTTCAACCAGGGCGAGGTGTGCACGTGCCCGTCGCGCGCGCTGGTGCAGGAATCCATCTACAACCGCTTCATGGATGCCGTGATGACCAAGGTGGCCGCCATCAAACGCGGCGATCCGCTCGACACCGAGACCATGGTCGGCGCGCAGGCGTCCGAGCAGCAGTACAACAAGATTCGCGGCTATCTGGACATCGCCCGGGAAGAGGGCGCCGAATGCCTGGTCGGTGGCGATGTGGAGGTCATGCCCGGCAGCCTTGCCAAGGGCTACTACATCAAGCCGACGCTGCTCAAGGGCCGCAACGACATGCGCGTGTTCCAGGAGGAAATCTTCGGGCCGGTCATCGCCGTGACCACATTCAAGGATGAGGCGGAGGCCGTTCGGATCGCTAACGACACCGAGTACGGATTGGGCGCGGGGCTGTGGACGCGCGACATCAACCGCGCCTACCGTGTGGGCCGCGCCATCCAGGCGGGGCGTGTGTGGACCAACTGCTACCACCTGTATCCCGCTCACGCTGCTTTCGGCGGGTACAAGAAGTCGGGCGTGGGCCGCGAGACCCACAAGATGATGCTCGACCACTACCAGCAGACCAAGAACCTGCTGGTCAGCTACGACACGCAGCCGCTGGGCTTCTTCTGATCTCCTTCCGATGGCTGACGGGGGCGGATGCTTCCGCTCCCGTCATCGGGAAGGGTGGTCAGTCGCTTTGCGGCGGCAGGCCGCCCGCTTCCTCGATTCTGCGGTAGACGGTATTGCGTGAAACGCCGAGCGCCTTGGCCGTCGCCGAGATATTGCCGTCGTGGGCCTTCAGCGCAGTCAGGATGGCCATGCTTTCGATGTCGGCGAGCCGACTGGGGCGAGTATCGTTTCCGTTCGGCTCCGCCGCGTGTCGCGCGCGCCAGTCTTCGAGGAAGTCGTCAGGCAGGTGGTCTTCCGTGATTTCAGGCGATCCCTCGGCCATCAGTTGCGCGGTGCGTAGCAGGTTGGCAAGCTGGCGGATATTGCCGGGCCAGTGGTAGCTGCGCAGCATCCGTGTCACTGGTTCGCTGAGCGGCAGCGCATTCGCATGGTCCTGTTGCAGCAGCCTCTGCGCCACGGCATCCAGGTCGTCACGCTCGCGCAACGCCGGCAGACGCACCACGAATCCATTCAGGCGGTAATACAGGTCCTCGCGGAACTGGCCGCTGGCCATCATCTCGCGCATGTTACGGTGCGTGGCGCAAACCACGGCGACGTCGACCTGAACCAGCTTGTTGCTGCCCAGCGGCGACACCGTACGCTCCTGTAGCGCGCGCAGCAGCCGCGCTTGCAGATGCAGTGGCATATCGCCGATCTCGTCGAGGAACAGTGTGCCGCCATTGGCCAGCACCATCTTGCCGATGCCGCCCTTTTTTCTCGCGCCCGTGAATGCCCCCTCTTCGTAGCCAAACAGTTCGGACTCGATCAATGCCTCGGGAATCGACGCGCAGTTGACGGCGACGAATGGCCCGGCGCGACGCGGGCTGTCGGCATGGATGGCACGGGCCAGCAACTCCTTGCCGGTGCCGGTCTCGCCCAGCACCATGATCGGAATGTCCTTGCCGATGACCTTGCGCAGCTTGCCGATGACGCTCTTGATCTGGGTGTCGCCAGTATCGAGGGCATCCAGACCGTCTGGCTGCGACGTCCCGTTGCCCGGTCGGCGGGCTGGCGTTGTATCGCGCTGGCGGGCCACATCGCGGTTTATGGTGGCGCGTGCGATCTGGCTGGCGGGCCGCTTCCACTCCACGCGCGCGTACACCTTCACGCCACTCTGCAGCTGCAATTGGACGGTGCCGGCGGGCGCGCCGCGTACCGAGTCGATCAGTTGGGGCATCGACATGCCGAACAGCGATGAGAAGGTATGCGCCTGCAATGCGCCAATCGACAATTCCAGCTGGAAGACGCCGCTCCGGTTGGCGGAGAGAAAGCGCCCGGTGGGCGTGAAAGCGGCGATGCCTTCGACCAGTGTGCCGATGAACTCTGGCCGCGAGTGGAAGTGCACGCACACCACGTCCTGAAAGGCATTGGCGAACAACTGGTTCTCGATCATCTGCGCCGACATGCGCACCAGGGCCATGGTGTGCTTGTGAAAGCCGCGATGATCGCCGGTGACGTCGAGCGCGCCGACGGTCCTGCCGTACGGGTCGAGGATCGGCGCGCAGGAGCAGGTGAGGAACCGGTTGGCTTCCAGGTAGTGCTCGGCGGCGTGGACCAGCGTGGGCCGGCCCTCGGCCAGCGCCGTGCCGATGGCGTTGGTGCCCCGGCTTTCCTCGGACCACAGCGCGCCCGGCTGCAAGGCCACCTTGCTGGCCTTGGCCAGGAAGTCATCATCGCCAAGCGAATGCAGGATCAATCCAGCCGAGTCGGTCAGGATCACCATGCTTTGCGTGTTGACGATCTGGTTGTGGAGCGTCTCCATGACAGGCAGCGCGTGGGTGAACAGCGACTGGCTGCGCTCGATCTGCGTTTTCAGCTCGCTTGGCCGCGCGGGGAAGAATTCGGGCGATTCATGAGGCCGCAGGCCATACGATTTCGAACGCTCGTGCGCTTGGGCGATCAGTCCGGGCTGATCGGTCTCCGGGGCCTCACTGGACGTGCCGCCTCGCGAAGCGCGCCCGGCGGCGGCCACGTGGGAAATCATGGATGTCTCCTTTAAGTCGCCCCGTGTCCGCGCGCGTCTGGCCGGGGGATCGCCCGCAACCGCGCAGGCGAAGTGACGCCGCAGGCTGTGGACACGCACACATTACCCTAACTCGGCGCCGAATGGCGTCCGGATAATCCATGGCGGACTGGCGGCAACCGCGGCGAGGCGCCGCGAAGCCGCATGCGCTCGGGAGACGGATTCGAGGCTATGCTGTCCGCTTTCCAGGGAGATGGCGAATGCGAGGCATCGTGGGCCAGGCAAGCAATAACAGTGCGGCGCGATCCGTGCTGCAGCGGCTGCTGCCGTGGCTTTGCTTGGTCGCGGTGCTGGCTGCTCCCGGCGTGGCTGCGGCAATGGGCTTCAGGATCTACTACCAGCCACAGCTCAACATGAAAATGGTGGTCGGGGAAGGACGGATCGACGACGGTGATGCAAAGCGGTTTCAGTCAGCAGTGAAACGGGCCGATCGCGACGACGAAGGGCTCGTCGTGTTCATCCTGGACAGTCCGGGTGGCAATGTCGAGGCCGCCTTCCGCATGGTCGACGTCATGGACAAGGCGCGCATCTATACCGTGGTCCCCAATGGCGCGAAATGCGCGTCCGCCTGTGCGTCGATCCTGTTCGCCTCGGGGGCACGTCGAAGCGTTGTCGGGAGCGGCATGCTGGGCTTCCATAGCTGCTACCGTCACGAGGGCAATACCTATGCAGAGGACTCGCTCTGCAATGAGATCATCGCGGCAAACGCAATGCTGAGAGGCGTCAGCCACGCGGCCATCAATCGCTTCGTTGACAAGTATGGCGCTACCGAAATGGCCTGGGTCGGCCCGAACATCGCTTGCAAGTCGCTGCAGGGGCTATGCAAGCCAGGGCGATTGGAAGGGCGGAGCGGCGCGAAGGATGCGCTTGCCCGGAGCTTTGGCTGCAGCAAGCTGACATCCGTCGCGGGGCAGCTCATATGCGGAGATGCGGAGCTGACCCGCGCCGACGACCAACTGGCGCGGATCTACGATCAGAAGATGAAGACATCGAGCAACAGGGCGCGGCTGCGGGCGGACCAACGGACGTGGCTCCGCGATTCACGCAACGTCTGTGTGGACAAGGCCTGCCTGATGCGGAGCTATCAACGCCGCATTGACGAACTGCAGCGAGTGCGGTCGTAGGGACGGCAGGGCGATGCCAATGCCGATGGCACTAGCCCGGGTGATCGGCGGGCACCACGTGGATGCGTTCTTCCGTGGTCAGCGGGTCATGCGCGCGCAATTGCAAGGCAAGCACGGCCAGATCCGCATCCGATGGGTCTTGGCGTGCCTGTGCCCGGGCGACGATGCGCGCGCGCAAGGTTTCGACTGGCGCTTTGCAATCGACGATGAAGAACCGTACTCCCAATCGACGTGCCTGATTTGCGAAGCGGGCGCGCTGGTCATGCGAGAGGAATGTCGCATCGGCGATCATCGGAAAGCCTGCCGTGCAGCCCAGCCTGCAAATGGCCAGCACGCGATGATACGTGCGTGCCGTCACACTGTCCGAATACCTGGCTTCCTGCTGCGCATTTGCGTTGCGCAACCGCTTGCGTTCCACGTCGGAGCGGACGCGCACCATGGCGCGTGTTTCGCTCATGGTTGCCGCGACGGTCGATTTCCCGCTACCGGAGAGGCCGTGCATCACCCACAGGGGGGCGGCGGGCAACGTCAGAAACTGGAACGCCAGATTCAGCAGGGCGCGGCATTCGACGTGTACGAGATCAAGCGCAGTGCTTTCGACGTGGCGTTGCCGGGCACGCTCCAGTCGCACGCGCGCGCGTACGAGCGCCCGCATGGCGACGTAGAACGGCAGCACTGCCAGCCCGGCATAGTCGCCATGGCGCTCCAGATAGCCGTTGAGCAACCGATAGGCAAGGTCCGGCCGGCCGTGGTGCAGTAGATCCATGAACGGGAATGCGATATCGCTGGCCGTGTCGATCCAGCGCAGGCGCGGTTCGAACTCGAGGCAGTCAAAGGGCGTCGGATTGCCGTCGAGCAGGACGATGTTGCCCAGGTGCAGGTCGCCATGACACTCGCGAACATGGCCGTGGTGCAGTCTCGCCTGAAATGCGTCTTGTAGTGCCGCAACCCGTGCGCGCGCGGCGTTCGCGACGCGGTCTGTCATGTTTCGGTCGAAGGTCAGCCGCGCCAGGCCGTCCAGGCATTCTTCAAGCGTGGCGTCGATACTGGCCGGCGTGCCGAAGCCTTCGTGTGGGGCAGCGCGCGGTTGCGCACCATGAAAGATCGCGATGTCCCTGGCGAGCGCGTCGATGTGATCCGGCCCCAGGCGGCCTGCGCCGATCATGTCGATGAGTAGATCGTGCTGTGCGAACCGTCGCATCCTGACCGCGTACTCC
Source organism: Cupriavidus sp. UBA2010 (assembly GCF_002335265.1). Classification (NCBI taxonomy): domain Bacteria; kingdom Pseudomonadati; phylum Pseudomonadota; class Betaproteobacteria; order Burkholderiales; family Burkholderiaceae; genus Cupriavidus; species Cupriavidus sp. UBA2010. Next base: position 322,613 of record NZ_DDCI01000020.1, on the reverse strand, counting down.
AGCGGTGTGCCCCTGCCACCGACGACGACGGCGCCCGGGGTTTCGCCCGCGACGATTGGCAGAACATCAAGGTAAAGCGCCGGGGCGAAGCGGCGGTTCAGGCGCAGTTCTGCCTCGCAGTCAGCGTGCCGGGCTTGCGGGGTCGAGAAATCCACGAAATCGAATTTGACGGGCTTGCGGACCTTGTAGGCGAATGGCCCCGCCAGGAACACCCGCGAGATATGCGTTTCGATGACCTGAACGTCCTGAACCGGCGGGGGATATGCACTGGGTTGCAGTAAGGCGTAGGTCAATGCTGCGTCATCCATGCGCGCTTCCTTATTCAATGCCCTTGCGTTCTTGTATCTCAGCGTAGTGGGAAGAGGGGCAGCAAGATTGATTCGCATCAATTTAAGGGGGCGTAGGTGGATGCGGTTGGATCAGACGATCCCCAGACTTTCCGGTAGCACGGCAGGTTGCATGTGCATAGCGTCCCCACTTCCATACGAGGCCGGAATGGAGGCCTGCGCGCTCCACAAGCCGGAGATCGAATCGGCGGCGCGGGAGCTATTCGACTTGACCGGCGCGTTCGATACAGGAATCGGCCAAGTTTAGTGCATTCAAGTGCAACCCTTTGGGTAAAAGGGTGTCGGACTTTCTGCAATGTTCGATGGATTTCTACATTCCCGTCAAACTTGACATACGTCAATTGGTGGCCTAGCCCTATGCCTAGACTCGATCGAATGACGGATCGTCACCCCATCACGTCAACTCAAGGAGATAGCAATGGCAATGCTCCGTTCTGCGACCACCGATCCGATGCTGGATGCGGCCCGTGCGTTTCTCGAGAACAGTTACAAGTTCGCGGCGCTTGCGGCTGAAACCCGCCGCAACCTGATCGAGACCCATCTGAAGAGCCTGGAGCATCGCCTGACCGCGATGCATAGTGCGCAAAGCCGTATGGCGGGGGTGGCCGATTGGGCCTCGTTGCAAGCCGCGCAGGCACAGACACTGACAGATCAGGCAGAGGCCCAGGCCGCGCTGGCACGGGCCTACGGCAAGGTCCTGGTCGAAGCGACGTCGGCGTGGCTTGAGCAGTGCCGGGAATGTGGCAGTGACTGGGTGAAGCGAGTCGAGACCACCAGCGAGACGGCAAGGGGCAACGGCAACGTCAATGGCGCTGCTGCTGCGGTGCTCGATCCGCTGTCCGCATCCCTGGCCGAGTTCTACGAGCGACTCGGAAAGATGACGCCGTTTGGGGTGGTACCGCCCAGCGAGTCCGCCACGACTGCGACCAGCGCCGCCCGCTCGCGCTCCGCCAAGGGCGGTGCGACATCATGAGCTCCGGACGCATTGCGGTAGTGACGGGCGGTATGGGCGGTCTGGGCGAAGCCATCGCCGAAAGGCTGCTGAGCGACGGATTTCGCGTGGTCGTCACGCATTCGCTTGGCAATGATCATGTCGCGACCTGGCTGCGCGAACACAGTACGCAGCAACGCGAGCTCGTGGCCTACCCGGTGGATGTCGCCGACTTCGAATCCTGCCAGCAATGCGCGGCCAGGATTCTGTCCGAGGTGGGCCCGGTGGATGTCCTGATCAACAATGCCGGCATCACGCGCGATTCGACCTTGCGCAAGATGACGCACGAAGCCTGGCGCGCCGTGATGTCCACGGACCTCGATTCGGTGTTCAACATGAGCAAGCCTTTCTGTGAAGGCATGGTGGAGCGTCGCTGGGGCCGGATCGTGAATATCTCGTCGATCAACGGCTCGAAGGGCGCGTTTGGCCAGACTAACTATGCCGCGGCCAAGGCAGGCATCCACGGATTCAGCAAATCGCTGGCGCTGGAGCTGGCCAGCAAGGGCGTGACGGTCAACACCGTTTCTCCCGGCTATCTCGATACGAAGATGGTGAGGGCAGTGCCGCAGGACGTGCTCGATCAGCACGTGATTCCTCAGATTCCGGTCGGCCGCCTGGGCCAGCCGAAAGAAGTGGCCGCGCTGATCAGCTACCTCTGCTCGGACGATGGCGCGTACGTGACCGGCGCCAACCTTGCCATCAATGGTGGCCAACATATGGATTGAACCATGCGCCCCAAGAAGCCAGTCGCCCTCGAACACGCCACGGATACGCTGATCGAACAGGCCCCGCCCGCCAAACGGGCGAAGGCCACCTCACCCAAGCCATCGACATCAACCCCTTCGGTTCCGGCTGCACGGAAGGCTGCCGTATCGGCACCGGCAAAATTGGCGCCGGCGGCTTCCCCTGCTCCGGCGGCTGCTACCTGCCCGGAACCCCAGCCGCTGCGGCCCGACGTCGCCTATGACGAACAGGTCAGGGCATTGCTCGCCTCGATGACCGGTGGTGTTTCCTTCGGGTCGCTGGCGCTAGCCTGGACCGACTGGGCCATGCATCTGGCAGCTTCGCCAGGCAAGCGCTGGCGGGCCGCGCTGCAATGGCAGGCCACGGCCGCCGCCGAGTATTCGCTGGCGCCGCCGTTCATGCCGCGTCCGCCGGTCGTCACCGATCAGCGCTTTTCCGCGCCGGGCTGGGAAAACTGGCCGTACTGCGTCTTGCGCGATGGCTTCCTGCGGCTTGAGTCCTTGTGGATGGCGCTGACCAGCGACATCGACGGGCTCTCTCCGCATCATCAGCGGATCGCGGCGTTCTGCGCGCGCCAATGGCTCGACATGATGTCTCCCAGCAATGTCTGGTGGATGAACCCGACGGTTCTGGATGCCACGATGCAGACGCGGGGCGCCAACTTCGTTCGCGGCGCCGGGAACTTCGTCGAGGATCTCTATGACGCGGTCGGCGAGCGGCTGCATCTGCCGATCGGGCGGCTGCCGCACGCGTATGTGGTGGGTCGCGATGTGGGGCTCACGCCGGGGAAGGTCGTCTACTGCAATGATCTGTTCGAGCTGATCCAGTACAGTCCGACTACCGATTCCGTGTATCGCGAGCCGGTCATGATCGTGCCGTCGTGGATCATGAAGTACTACATCCTCGATCTTCAGCCTCAGAACTCGATGGTGAAGTACCTCGTGGACCAGGGTCACACGGTGTTCATGCTGTCATGGCGCAACCCGGGCGCCGAGGCACGTGATACCAGCCTCGATGACTACCTCAAGCAGGGCCTGCTCACCGCGCTGACCACCGTGCGCGAGCGCTGCGGCCAGGAACAGGTACACGCCGTGGGGTATTGCCTGGGCGGCACGCTGCTGGCGATTGCCGCCGCGAAGCTGGCGCGCGACAAGGACGACAGCCTGCGCAGCGTGACGCTATTTGCAACGGAAACCGACTTCGACGAACCCGGTGAGCTTGGCCTGTTCATCGATGACAGCGCGTTGTCGACGCTCGATGCGCTGATGCGCAAGCAGGGGTACCTCGATGGCTTTCAGATGGCGCAGGCCTTCTCGATGCTGCGTGCCAGGGATCTGGTCTGGTCTCGGGTGCTGCGGGAGTACCTGCTGGGCGAGCGCGATCGCCCCAATGACCTGATGTCCTGGAACCGCGATACGACACGCCTGCCGTATCGCATGCATAGCGAAGTGCTGTCACGGCTCTTCCTCCGCAATGAACTGGCCGAAGGCCGGTTCTGCGTGGATGGTTACCCCGTGGCCATGGCCGATGTCGAGGCGCCGATGTTCGTGGTTGGCACCGAGCACGATCACGTGGCGCCGTGGAAATCCGCCTACAAGCTGCATCTGCTGACGCACAACGCGCTGACCTTCGTGCTGACGTCTGGCGGTCACAACGCGGGTGTTGTTTCGGAGCCGGGCCACAAGGGTCGCCGCTACCGTGTGGCCACCCGGGCGCCGAACGGTGAATACAAGGATCCAGATCGTTATGCCGAAGAGGCCACCAGATATGACGGTTCATGGTGGCCGTGCTGGCACGAGTGGCTGGCCGAGCAGTCCTCGGGCCGCTGCGCGCTACGCGACTCCGCGCCGGGTTCGCTCCGGGATGCGCCCGGCGAGTACGTCATGCAGGGCTGATTGCCGATTGCTGATCGCTATGGCAAGGCCCATGCTCCGGTGGACGGCATCGTCACCGGAGCTTTTTTCATGTTTCCGCTGACCGTTCTGGTCGCGCGGAAGTCGGCTCAGTTGTCCACGCCAACGATCACGCTCGATGCCTTGAACATGGCTGCTGCCGGCTTGCCGACAGCCAGGCCCAGCCGGTCGACGCTTGCGTTAGTAATGATTGCGGCGACGGCCATGCCGTTGTCACCTGTGATTGTCACGTCGGCATTGACGGCGCCCTTGGTCAGATTCGTGACCTTGCCTTGCACGAAGTTGCGGGCCGAAACCTTGGTGGCATCCGCATCGACCATCACGATGACGGACGTTGCCTTGACCAGCGCGACGACCTTGGCACCGGTCTTCAGGCCCAGGCGGGCGGCGCTGTCGTGTGTGACGGTGGCGACGATCTGCTGGCCACCGTTGATGGCAATGATGATCTCGTCGTTGACGGCGCCAGCCGTGGCTTGTGCAACGACACCGGAAAACTGATTGCGCGCGCTGGTCTGCATACCCGTTACCCCAGGAAGGAAAGTTGTCGATCTGGGGAAGTTTGCGCGGATCGGTAGGTCGTGACAAGGTGCCGGTGCGTATGACACCTATCACCCAGTGGGAATTACCGCGTTGCCGGAGTCACTTGCAATCCGTGGGACGACCAATGCCCCGACTGCCAGGTCGGCTGTCGGGGCATTGGCGAGCAGGATGGCCCTAGGGTCTTAGGGCCTTAGCGGCGTGCGTGCTGTGTAAAGCCTACCTGGCCGGGTTTGCGGTTCGGCGCGAAGCCGTTCTCCGCCAACGTCTCGTTGGCACTGTCGTAGAACGTCCCGATCTTGTAGATCTCGCGCGCTTCCTTCGCGTTGGCGACATCCCGGCCGAACTCGCGCGAGATGCGCACGAGCTGCTCGATCTGCTCGACTGTGCCGATCTTGCGGTCGCGTCGCTGCGCCCAGAGGTTGTCCTCGATGCCGCAGCGCACATGCAGTCCCATGGCAATCGCCATCATGTTCAGCGGCAGCACGTTCAGCATCGACGTTTCCAGCGTCAGCACCGAGCCGTTCGGGCAAGCGCGCACGAAGTTGGCGAGGTTGTAGAGGTTAGGCGCCTCGAAGCCGCCGCCAATCGCCACCCAGGTCAGGATCAGGGGCACATTGCAGCTGCCCCGGCGCATCATCCGTTCCACCGTTTCCAGTTGCGCGATGTTGGCAAGCTGGAAGTGGGTCTGGATGCCGTTGATGCTGAGCCGGCGGATATGCTCCTCCACCCACTCCGGGCCGGCCGGAATCGTCATTTCGCGATAGGCGCGGTAGTTGGCCGGTTCGGCCAGCGACGTGCCCGCCACGTCGGCCGCGCACATCTGTTCCACCACGTTCATCTGGTTGGTGTTGATCGCGATGGTCACCTGGTCCGGCGTCGGCTTCAGCTCGGCCAGCATGTGGCGCGTATCGTCCGACAGCCACTTGGCCACGTCGCCCTCGGTCTCCGGCGCGAACGAGATCGATCCGCCCACCTGCAGGATCATGTCCGGCACGCGGGCACGGATGCCGGCCAGCAGTTCGTTGAACTTGGACAGCCGCTTGGAACCTTTGCCGTCCACTTCACGCACGTGAACGTGCAGCACGGTGGCACCGGCGTTATAGCAGTCCACCGCCTTCTGGATCTGCTGCTCCATCGTCACCGGGATGTCTTCCGGAAAATCGGAAGGTATCCACTCGGGCCCATACGGCGCGGCGGTAATGACGAGCTTCTGCTGGTTTTCCGGGAACATCGAACCGTCGATGAAATCCATGTCTCTCTCCGTGGAATTGAACGTTCAGGCCGTGGCCGGCTGCGCCGACTCTGCCTTGACTTCGCCTTCGCCGATGCCGAAGGGCTTGTCGCCGATGATGCCGGCGCGCTCCATCTTGCGATGGCACGGTGCGTAGTCCATCACCGCGTAGTGCTGGGTGCTCCGGTTGTCCCAGATCGCCATGCTGTTGGCCTTCCAGCGCCAGCGCACCTGGTACTCGGGAATAAATGCCTGGCTGATCAGGTAGCGCAGCAGTTCGCCCGCGCCCGGGTTGTAGTCCTGTCCGTAGCGCACGTGCGCGGGCGTATGAAAGTTGGAGAAGTGCGTGGTGAACGCATTGACGAAGAGGACCTTCTCGCCAGTCTCGGGATGGACCCGCACGACGGGATGTTCGGGGTCGGGGTACTGCGCCTTCAGCGCCAGGCGCTTCTCGATCGGCATGGCAGCACCGAAGCTCGCCTCGATGCTGTGCCGCGCGCGCAGGCCGGCAATCTGCGTCTTGATATGAGCGGGCAGGTTCTCGTAGGCGAGCACCATGTTGGTCCACATTGTGTCGCCGCCGATCTCGGGTGATTCCACGCAGCGCAGCACGCAACCCAGAGGTGGCGCCTCACGCCACGTGGCATCGGTATGCCAGGCGTTCTCGTAGCGATCCATCGGCTGGTCCGGCCGCTTGTAGATCTGCACGAGCCCCGGATGATCGGGATGGCTGCCGGCGACCGGGTGATCCTCGAGCTTGCCGAAGCGCTCGGCGAATGCCACATGTTCGGCGCGGGAGATGTCCTGGTCGCGCAGGAACAGCACCTTGTGTCGCAGCAGCGCGGCACGAATTTCGTCGAACAGGCCATCGTCATGAATCGCATCGGAAAGCCTGACGCCCACGAGTTCGGCGCCGATGCTGGCGGTCATTGGTTCGATGCGCATCAGCGTGCCTCCTCGAAGGTCACGGGTGCGCACTGGGTGGCGCGAGGGGGAACGCAAAGGGTATTGCGAAGGAAAATGCGAAAGGGAATGCCGGACGTTGCCAAGATCTGTCTCCTATCGTTTTGATGTGGTGATTCAACGCGCGTGGCGTTGGCATGAAGGTAGGAGTTGCGTGCACGCCAGACTTTGCATTTCATGCCATAAGCATTGCGTCTGATGACAGTGGCGAGGCTTGGTAATCCTCCGTTTGATACCGATCAAGGAAAACGGCGCCGCGGCAGGTCGCCATGTGCGTTGGCTGGTGGATCGCGCGCACGTCCTTCCCGGGCGATGGCAAACAAAAAAGGCCTCCGGAAGCCGGAGGCCAAGAACCCTCTTGCCCTCGCAAGAAAGTGTCGATGCTGCCGATCGTTCGGCGCTTCAGAACTTGTGGCGCACGCCGACCACCAGGCCAGTCTGGTCCTTGCCGGGAACGACGTTGGTCGGGCTGCCGCTCGGCGCGTTGAATCCGTTCATGCCGAGCTGGGAGTTGCCGCGATTCAGCGCGTAGCCGGCATTCATGTACACGTCCGTGCGCTTGGAGAATGCATAGTCCGCCGAGGCGACGAACATGATCGGGTCGGCCCCGGAGTTGCGCATGTTCGTGTAGTACGCCGCGCCGGTCAGCTTCAGCGCGGGCGTCACGCTGTAGCGCAGACCCGCCCAGTACAGATCCGAGCGGTCGGTCGGCATGGCGCCGACATTGCCGTTGTACCAGCGATAGCCGATGAAGGCCTTCGCCGGGCCGAAGGCGTAGCTCGCGCCGACCAGCATGCGGCGGTCCTTGCGTTCGGCGGTAGCAAGTGTGGAGCCCTGGTACTCGTCATATACCGCGCCGATCGCGAAGGAACTCACCTCATAGGCCAGCGAGATACCGAGATTGCGGTCGACGGTGTAGTTGCCGGGAACCTCTCCGCCGCCGGTTCGGCTGAAACTGTACAGGCCGCTGGCGGTCAGTCCGTTGAACGTGCCACGGTACTTGATCGAGTTGTCCGCGCGTCCGGCCAGCACGTCGTCACTCTTGTAGAGCGAGTACCGCGGCGCAAAGCCCATCGGGTCGAGCTGGATCGCAGTGTCATACAGCGGGGTGGTCTGGCGGCCCAGCGTGACGGTTCCGTACTTGCTGCTCAGACCTACGATAGAGGTACGATCGAACAGCCGGGTCCGGTTGTTCTGCGCACCGGTATCAACTGAAATACCGCTTTCGAGATCGAAGATCGCCTTCAGGCCGCCGCCGAGATCCTCGACACCACGAATGCCCCAGCGGGATGTGGACATGTTGCCGGACGCCATTCGTACCTGGCTGGCGCCGCCGTTGGCGGAAGGCACGTTGCTGAGGTACTCGATGCCAACGTCGGCGACCCCATAAAGCGTGACGCTGGATTGCGCGGATGCGGTGCCTGCAATCATCCCCAGGGTTGCCATCGCAACGCCGTGACGAACATTCATGAACTCTCTCTCCAGTTATTGAATTGGAGCGGCGAGTATAGAAATGCAGACATTTCGCTTCGATTGCGGCGAGATTACAGCCGCATCGTTCCGGGCGCGGGCAGGCAAAAAGGGGGGGGAGGGCAGGACTACCCCACGCCTTTGGGCGCGGGGCTTGTGTTGATTCAGTCGGCTCAATCGACCCAGTTCACCTTTGGGAAGCGCGCGGCGAAGCCATCGGGCATCGGCACCACGCGCGTGGTGGCGTAATCGAAGAAGACGAAGCCGGATTTGGCCATGGCGATCAGCGCGCCATCCTGCGGGCGCGTGATGCGGAAGATGATGTCGCCGCCGTACTTGTTGAAATCCATCACGCCCACTTCGAACAGAAGTTGGTCGCGTGCGTGGGCTTCCTTGCGATACATCGTGGCCAGGTCGGTGACTATGATGCCCGCACCGTCCACGCGGTCGCCCTCGCTGCCGTATTCGAAGAGAAAGCGGGCCCGTGCCTCCGAGATCATCGAAATCATCGAGTCGTTGGCCAGGTGATTGGCCGAGTTGATGTCGGTAACGCGAACGGTCAGGTGAGTGGAATAGCAGAACTGCTCGGCGGGCAGGTCGAGTTTGAGGCGGGCCATGATAGGGCTGGCAGGGCAGCGTGGATCGATAGAGGCCGCCATCTTAGTCGATTCTCTCCGTGTGCTCGCATTGCCGCACCTCATTGTGAACCTGACCGCTGGGCGGCAATTTAGGGATTCTACGATTTCACGTCGGAAGCCATTGCATCAGGATTGCAACAAATGGTCGTAGCCGGTGGTGGCTGTGAGGATGGCGTGAACTGGGGGAGCGTGATGATTCGACGAGTATGGATTGAGACACTCAAGAAGATGCTGCGTGTACTGGCCTTCGTGGCTGTTCCTGGCGCTGCCCATGCACTGGGAGCCTGCTCGTCATCGACTTCCATGCCGTACTTGCAGGCCATGAACAATATGGCTGTGGCGGTTAACCTTGCGGTCGGCGCGGAGATCCCGGGTACGAGGCGAAACTACACGTTCAGCGGTCGATGTGTCGCGGATGGCAATCAATCGATCTATGCGGGGGCGCCGATCATTGCGTGCTATTACGGCAGCGGTAGAGAAATCACCCCAGGCGTGTATTCGACAGGTGTCGCCGGCATTGGCATTCGGCTACGGAACGCCGTGGGACAGCCTATGATCAATGCTATCGGTGTTGCCTGCGATACAAGAGCGGCTGCTCTGGGAGCGCTGGCGGCTGACCTTTCGTATGCGGTGTCCGTTTCCATCGAATTCGTGAAAACGGGAGCGATCGGTCAAGGCAGCCTGGACCCCGCACAAACGCTTTTTGGTTTTGGCGTTTATCGTTCAGCAGTCGGCCTGGGCCGTGGGGGGAACCACATCGGCTTCACCGGCAGCGCCACGCCACGTCAGATTACCTGCACCAGGCGTGCTCCGACGACCGTTACCCTTCCGGATGCCACGGCATCGAGTCTCTCCGGGAACGGTTCGACGACGGGCTTTGCGCCATTCTCCATCGGGCTTACATGCGATGGCGCGGCAGTTGTGGGCATATCCTTCGATGGCGCCGGCGGGACGCCTGTCAGGTCCGCTTCCATGGGCGTGCTGGGCATCCAGAACGAAGGCGCGGCCGACATGGCCAGCGGGGTCGGCGTGCAATTGATCGATGGCAGCACTTATTCCCCCGTACCCCTGCAAGCGCGCAATCCTCTTGGCAACATTCCAGCCAACGGCATGTCCTCGTATCGCTATGCGTTCCGGTACCACAGTCTTTCGGCCAGACCCAGTCCGGGCACCGTGAGGGGTACGATGGTTTTTACGTTCGACTATCAGTAGGCCGATGGTGGCCGATGGTGGCCGATGGCGATTTTCTCCCGTCCCCGTCGCATTCCCGGTGAATTGGCGGGGAAGGCATGGCTTTAGCGCGCCGCCAGCATCCGTCCGCCAAGTACTATCAGCAGTCCTCCAACCACGGAATCCAGCACGGCCTTGCGCCGCATCAGTAACCGGTGAACCGCAGGGTGCGAAGCGAGCAGCGCCATGCCGCAGTACCACGCGGACGATACCGCGACAGCAATGGCGATGACAGCGACGTGGAACCATGCCGGCGCGTGCGCGGGAACCATCAACGCGAAGATGCTGCCGTAGAACGCCACGGCCTTGGGGTTGGTCATGCTGACGACATACCCCTTCTTCGCGGCGGTCCAGCCGGATGGCGCAATGAGGGGCGGCGCGTTTAGCGGGTGGCGCGCGGTCAGGATCATCTTTGCCCCGAGCCAGATCAGGTAGGCGGCGCCTGCGATCCGGAGCGCCGTGCCGATCCATGCCACGTGCGTGACGATCAGGCCGAGTCCGGCGATCGCGATCAGGGCCCAGGTGCCCGAGGCTGCGCCAAGCGCGAGGCCGGTGATCACCCCTGCACGCCGAGACGCCACTGCCGTCGATGTGACGATCATGAAATTCGGTCCCGGGCTGGCGACGCTCAGCATCATGACGCCGGTCAGTGCCAGCAGGGTGTTGATGTATTCCATCTTGTGTTCTCCGCAGCACACGGAGCGCGTGGAGCCGACCGACGCGATCAGGGTGAGCGCCAATCCTACCTGACGATGCGTGGCGGCGCAGCGGACAAAGAAAATGCGACGAGGCAAGCCTCGTCGCATTCCTCCCCCGGCTGGCAATCGGGGTGTCTGGTTAGACCAGCTGCCCGACCGACCGCGGGATCAGATCACGCCCTGCGCCAGCATGGCATCCGCCACCTTGACGAAGCCGGCGATGTTGGCGCCTTCCACATAGTTGATGTAGCCGTCTTCCTTCTGGCCGTAGTGGATGCAGTTGCCGTGGATGTCCTTCATGATGGCGTGGAGCTTCTCGTCGATCTCGGCGTGATGCCAGGCCATGCGCATTGCGTTCTGCGACATCTCCAGACCCGAGGTTGCCACGCCGCCAGCGTTGCTGGCCTTGCCCGGTGCGTACAGGATGCGCGCGGCCACGAAGCGGTCCACGGCGTCCAGCGTCGACGGCATGTTGGCGCCTTCGGCCACGCAGAACACGCCGTTCGACAGCAGGCGCTCGGCATCGTGACCGTTCAGTTCGTTCTGGGTGGCGCACGGCAGCGCTACGTCGGCGGGCACGTGCCACGGCGTCTTGCCGGATTCGAAGCGCAGGCCATGCTGCTCGGCGAAGTCGGACAGGCGGCCACGGGTGTCGTTCTTGAACGTCATCAGCGCGTCCAGTTGCTCGCGATTCATGCCCTCGGGGAAGTGCAACACGCCGCCGGAGTCCGACACCGTCAGCACCTTGGCACCCAGTTCGATCGCCTTTTCGGCGGCGTATTGCGCCACGTTGCCCGAGCCGGACAGCAGCACGCGCAGCCCGTCGAACTCACGGCCGCGACGATGCAGCATCTCCTGCGCGAAGTACACCGTGCCGTAGCCAGTGGCCTCGGGACGCATCAGGCTGCCGCCGAAGGCCAGACCCTTGCCAGTGAACACGCAGGCTGACTGGTTCGACAGCTTCTTCATCATGCCGGCCATAAAGCCGACTTCCCGCGCGCCCACGCCGATGTCACCGGCCGGCACGTCCGTGTCCGGTCCCAGGTGACGATACAGCTCGGTGATCAGCGCCTGGCAGAAGCGCATGACTTCGGCGTCGGACTTGCCCTTCGGGTCGAAGTCCGAACCGCCCTTGCCGCCGCCCATGGGCAGGGTGGTCAGCGCATTCTTGAAAGTCTGCTCGAAGCCCAGGAACTTCAGCACCGACAGGTTCACGGTCGGGTGGAAGCGCATCCCGCCCTTGTACGGGCCGATCGCGGAGCTGTGCTGCACGCGGAAGGCGCGGTTGACCTGCACCTGGCCGCGGTCGTCGGTCCATGCCACGCGGAACTGGATCACGCGTTCCGGTTCCACCAGCCGTTCCAGCAGGGCCTGATCGCCATAGCGCGGGTTGCGCTCGACGAACGGCCACAAGGTCATCATGACCTCCTTCACGGCCTGGAAGAATTCGGGCTGGTTGGGGTCACGCCGGGAGACCCCGGCCAGGAAGGAATCGAGGGTGCGAGAAGTCACGATGTCTCTGAATTTTCTTGATGCGATGTGCGGCGCCTGCGCCACGCAGTGGGTGTGGCGGAAGGGTCGCTCCGAATGGCGTGTCTGGTGGGCGCCGCGGCATGGAAACCCGGGAAATCCCGATGGGGACCCCGCGTCAGGCGGCGGGACTGGGAGGCAAGCCGAAATGTCCTAACAATTGAGCTTGTGGCTGGATGTTTCGAACAGGCACGAAGCTTAGCACCAGAGTGGGGCACCCCACATCGAAAACATCAAAGTGGAGGGAAAAACAGTTCGCTGTTCGGTGGGGTGGCACGGTCTGCCAGACCGGCTGAGGCGCCCCCGAATGCGGCTCCCGATCCCTGTGCAGCATTGTGCACCCTGCGCCGGACATGCAAGCCTTGAAAATCCACGAACGCGCGCTTCGAAACTTTCGGATAGTGGTTTCCTGTCCTCAAAAATAAACTGGCGCCCGGCATTCCCAACGCACGGGCGGCACAGCCCTGGCGAATAACGACAAGGCAGGAGACATCGATGCAACACGGCTTTCGGCGCCGTCGCCTCATGGCGGCCATTGGCTTTTCATTCGCACTAGGCGGTACTTCCCTGGCTCCGGCACATGCCGATACGTGGCCGACCAAGCCGGTCACGATCGTGGTGGCGTTCGCGCCCGGCGGCATGACCGATATCGTCGGCCGGATGCTCGCGGCCGAGCTGAGCCAGACATTCAAGCAGAGCTTCGTGGTGGAGAACCGCCCCGGCGCGGCCGGACAACTCGCCACGGAATACGTCGCCCGCAAGCCGAATGACGGCTACACGCTGCTGCTCAGCGCCACCGGGCACGTGATTGGCCCGGCCGTGCAGAAGACCGTGCGGTATCGCCCGGTCCTGGACTTCGAGCCGATTGCCCTGATTGCCAAGGCGCCGAACATGCTCGTGGTGAACCCGTCGGTACCGGCGCATACCGTGCCCGAGTTCGTGGCATGGGCCAAGGCCCAGGGCAGCGTGCCCTACGGTTCCGCGGGCGTGGGAGGCTCCACCCATCTCGCGGGCGAGCTGTTCCGCCATATGACCGGTGCGCCGCTGGTGCACGTGCCATACAAGGGTGCGTCGCCATCCACCAGTGATGCCGTGGCCGGCCAGATTCCGGTGGTATTCCAGGATTCGATGAGCGTCTCCGCGTTCATCGCCGTCGGCAAGCTGCGCCCGATCGCCGTGACCAGCCTGGAGCGCAGCAAGCTGTTCCCCGATGTGCCGACGATTGCCGAGGCCGGGTACAAGAACTTCGACGCCTATACCTGGCTGGGGCTGTACGCACCGGCCGGAACGCCGGCCGCTATCGTCACGCGCCTGAATACCGAGGTGAACCGGATCATGTCGTCGCCGGACATGGTGGCGAAACTCAGGAAGCAGAACGCCGAGGCGGCGGGCAATCTGAATCCGGTCGAATTCCGCAAGTACGTCGAGACCGAAGTGGCCAAGTGGCAGAACATGGTCAAGATCACCGGCGTGCAGATCGAGCAATAAGGGCCCCATGACGATTGCACATCCATCCGGCGACCCGACAGCCACGTCTGCCGACGCTCACTATTTCCAGTGCCTCGCCGAAGGCGTGTTCGAAATTCCCCAGTGCCGCGACTGCGGCCGTCATCACTTCTTTCCGCGCGTTGTTTGCCCCCATTGCGGCTCCGTAGCGTTGCAGTGGGTCGCGCCGAGCGGTCTTGGCACCGTGTATTCGACCACGGTCGTGCGCAAGAAGGAGGGGGACTACAACGTGTGCCTGGTCGATCTCGATGAGGGGCCGCGCATGATGAGCCGCGTGATCGGCGTGGATCCCGGCGCGGTGAGGATCGGGCACCGCGTCAGGGCGCAGGTGCTGCGCACGGGCGAGGACGCATTGCTGGTGTTCGCGCCGGCCGGGGAGCGACAATGAGCGCGGCATTGAAGGCCACCGATCGTGGTGGCGTGGCGATTCTGGGCACTGGGCTGGCAGGGCTCGGTCATGCGGGTGGCCGCACGGAGCAGGAGATCATCGCCCAGGCCGCGTACCGCGCGGTGGCGGCAAGCGGGCTGCGCATGGCCGATATCGACGGCATTATCACGTCGAGCCTGACATCGCCATGGTGGGTGATGCGCATGTCAGAGTACCTCGGCATCCGGCCCCGGTTCTCCGATAGCACGATGTTCGGCGGCTCGTCGTTCATCGCGGATATCCGCATCGCTGCCATGGCGATCGAGGCGGGCGAATGCGACAACGTGCTGATCTGCTACGGCAGCAATCCTCGCAGCATTCCCAGTAGTTCGCGCGTCAACGCGATGCGCGCCGAACTCGACCCGCAGCCGTACGAGCATCCATACAAGCCGTTCAATCCCGTCACCAGCTATGCGCTGGCCGCGGCCCGGCATATGCACGAGTTCGGCACCACGCGCAAGCAACTGGCCGAAGTGGCGGTGGCAGCGCGGCAGTGGGCGCAGCGCAATCCCGACGCCTTCATGCGCGACCCATTGACGATCGACGACGTGATCAACGCCAAGATGGTGTCTGACCCGCTGACGGTGCGCGATTGCTGTCTGGTGACCGATGGCGCCGGCGCTTTCGTCGTCACGCGCGCGGACCGTGCGCGGGGTCTTCATGCGAAGCCAATCTATGTGCTCGGTGTCGGACACGCACACTGGCATCGGCAGATTTCCTGCATGGACGATCTGACGCGCACGCCGGCCATCGACTCGGGCCGCAAGGCATTCGCGCAGGCGGGTCTGACGCCCGCCGATATCGACGTCGTGGAGCTTTATGACGCCTTCACGATCAACCCGATCCTGTTTCTGGAAGACCTGGGCTTCTGCGCGAAAGGCGAGGGCGGTGCATTCATCTCGGGCGGCCGCATCGCGCCGGGCGGCGATTTGCCGATGAATACCAATGGTGGCGGGCTGTCGTGCATTCACCCAGGCATGTACAGCATCTTTCTTGTGATCGAAGCCGTCAGCCAGTTGCGCGGCGAGGCCGGCGAGCGGCAGGTCAGCAAGGTGGAAACGGCGTTGGTGCACGGCAATGGTGGTGTGCTGTCAAGCCAGGCCACCGCCATCCTGGCATCCAGCCAGTAAAGGCCAAACCAGCCTTACAAAGAAACGTAGTCGAGATCGCAGCAATGTCCCACGCAATCGAATCCATTCCTCTTTCCTCCACTGTGAGCTGGCAACAGCAGGGCGATGTCGCCGTGCTGTGGCTCGACAACCCGCCGGTGAACGGCCTGGGCGATACCACGCGCGCCGGGCTGCACGCCGGCATCACGCGCGCGCTGCAGGATGCCACCGTGGCCGGGGTTGTGCTGGCAGGCGCCGGCAAGGCGTTTTGCGGCGGCGCAGACATCCGGCAGTTCAACACGCCTGCCGCGACCGCCCGGCCGCTGTCGCGCGATGTGCTGGCGCTGATCGAATCGGCAAGCAAGCCCGTGGTGGCTGCGATTCACGGCGTGGCGCTCGGCGGTGGGCTGGAACTGGCCATGGGTTGCCACTATCGCGTGGTGGCATCCGACGCCAGCCTGGGTCTGCCAGAGGTCAACCTCGGGCTCGTGCCCGGTGGTGGCGGTACCCAGCGGCTGCCACGGCTCGTTGGTGTGGAACAAGCGCTGGACATGATTCAGCAAGGGGTGCCCGTCAGCGGCGAGACCGCCGCGCGTATCGGTCTCGCCGATGCGGTGGCAGACGCGAGCCCGAGCGGCACGCGGGATGCCGGACCTGTTGTCGCACTGGCGGTCGACTTTTGCCGGCGTGCTGCCGCCCGTGCGGTGGCGCATCCGGTTGCCAGTGCGTTGGCCGTCAAGGCGGGCGGCGATGTCGATTTCGGGACGCGGATCGCTGCAATCAACGGCAAGGCACGCAACGCGATCGCGCAGAATGCGTGCATTCGGTGCGTCGAAGCCGCGACGCAGCTGCCGATTGCCGACGGGCTGGCATTCGAGCGCGCCCAGTTCGAGGCGCTTGTCGCGGGCAACGAGTCGAAGGCGCTGCGCCATATCTTCTTCGCCGAGCGCGAGGCGCCGAAGTTTGCCGAAGGGAAGGGACAGGCGCTGCGGCCGATCGAACGTGTTGCCGTCATCGGTTCTGGGACGATGGGCGTCGGTATCGCGATGTCGTTCGTCAACGCCGGCATTCCGGTCATGCTGATCGAACGCGAGCAGGCCGCGCTGGACCGCGGCGTGGCACTGATCCGCCGCAACTACGAGATTACCGCCGCGAAAGGCAAGCTGGCGCCGCAGCAGATTGACGCGCGCATGGGGCGCATCACGCCGACGCTGGCGTTCGAGGCCGTCGCAGATGCCGATCTGGTGGTCGAAGCCGTGTTCGAAGACATGGCCGTGAAACAGGCCATCTTCGAGCGTCTGGACGCGCTGTGCAAGCCGTCGGCGATCCTGGCGACGAATACGTCGCGGTTGAACATCGACACGATCGCCGCGTCGACCAAACGCCCGGGCGATGTGATCGGCCTGCATTTCTTCAGCCCGGCGAACGTGATGAAGCTGCTGGAAGTCGTGCGCGGACAGGCGACCCACGCCGACGTCATCGCCTCGTGCATGGCGATGGCGCAGCGCATCCGCAAGATACCGGTGCTGGTGCGGGTGTGTGAAGGTTTTGTCGGCAACCGGATGCTGACGCCTTACTGGCGCGAGGCCGGCTTCCTGTTGGAAGAGGGCGCGTCGCCACTGCAGGTCGATCGGGCATTGACGCAGTTCGGCATGGCGATGGGCCCGCTGACAATGGCGGATCTGGCCGGCATGGACATCAACTGGGCCACGCGAAAGCGGCTGGCGCCGACGCGGCCGGCGCACCTGCGGTACTCGGCGGTGGCCGATCGAATCTGCGAACTGGGCCGGTTCGGGCAGAAGACCAACGGCGGCTACTACCGCTACGAACCTGGCAGCCGTACGCCGATCCCCGACCCGCAGATCGACGCGTTGATCGAAGACTGCGCGCGCGAGGCGGGCATTGCGCGGCGCCCGGTTGCCGACGAGGAGATCGTCGAGCGTTGCATGCTGGCATTGATCAATGAAGGCGCGCGCATCCTGGATGAGGGCATCGCACAGCGCGCTTCCGATATCGACGTGGTGTACGTGCATGGCTACGGCTTTCCGGCGTGGCGTGGCGGCCCCATGTTCTACGCGGAAACACTCGGTCTGGCGCACGTGCTGACCCGCATCCGCGCGTTGCAGGATGTGCACGGCGCCCATTGGGAGCCTGCGCCACTGCTCGAACGGTTGGTCGCTGAAGGTAGGCGGACCTTCGACGGTCCACGCTGAGTCCGCGCCGCATCTACCCTGAATCTGAACCCGAAAATCTGGAGTCACAATGTTGCATCGCGCATTGGAAGGCATTCGCGTGCTAGACCTGTCGCGCATCCTGGCTGGGCCGTGGTGTACGCAGAACCTCGCCGATCTGGGCGCCGAAGTCATCAAGGTCGAACATCCGCAGCGTGGCGATGACACGCGCGGTTGGGGGCCACCCTATCTGGATGCCGCGGATGGCAGCGACGCGCGCCTTTCCGCGTACTTCATCAGTTGCAATCGCGGCAAGCAGTCGGTGTGCATCGACTATGGCCAGCCTGAAGGTGTCGCGCAATTGCTGGAGCTGGCCCGCAACGCCGACGTGTTGGTGGAGAACTACAAGGTGGGGACGCTCAAACGCTACGGGCTCGACTATGCGTCGCTCAAGGCGATCAATTCGCGTCTGATCTATCTGTCGATCACGGGGTTCGGTCAGGACGGCCCGATGGCCGACAAGCCCGGCTATGACTACGTGTTCCAGGGGATGGGCGGACTGATGAGTTACACCGGCCAGCCGGATGGTAGCCCCGGCGCGGGGCCGTTGCGCACGGGCGTGGCAGTGGTCGATGTCAGCACGGGCATGTATGCGACGAGCGCCGTGCTGGCGGCACTGTTCCAGCGTCAGCAGACCGGCGAAGGCCAGCATCTCGATATCGCACTGCTCGACGTGGCCGTGGCACTGAATGCGAATCAGGGCGCCAACTACCTGGTATCGGGCAAGAACCCGCAACGCACTGGCAACGCGCATCCAAACTGCGCGCCGTATGAGGTCTTCCGATGCGCCGATGGTTATCTGATTCTGGCGATCGGCAACGACACGCAGTTCGCACGCTTCTGTGATGTGGCGGGGCGTCCGGATCTCGCGCAAGACCCGCGCTACGTCACGAACTCGGGCCGCATCGAGCATCTCATCGAACTGCGCAAGGTACTGACGGCGTTGTTCCCGACGCGCTCGCGTGCCGACTGGACGTCGGCGTTCGATGCCGCCGGTGTGCCCTGGGGCCCGATTCATACGATGGAAGAGGTCTTCGCGCATCCGCAGGTCCAGCATCGGCAATTGCGTCAGGTGGCCACGCATCCGGTGATGGGCGAGGTGCCAATGGTGCGCAATCCGATGCTGCCGGCCAATCCTCAGCCGCTCAAGCCGCCGCCGCTGCTCGGCGAACACACGGGCGCCACAGCAGTGGCCGCCATCGCTGCCGCGCAATAGATGCGGGCGGCCCGACTCGAATTTCGACAAATCGTACGGAGACACATGATGAATATGAAGCCAACCTTCCTGGCACTGGCCGCGCTGGCCTGTGTGGGCCCGGCAGGCCTTGCCCACGCCGCCGACTGGCCGGACAAGCCGATCAAGCTCGTGGTGCCCTACGCGGCCGGTGGTACTACCGACATCATCGCGCGCGTGGTCGGCACGCGGCTTGGCGCAGTGCTGAAGCAGCCTGTTGTGGTCGAGAACCGTCCCGGTGCCGGTGGCGCGGTAGGCAGTGCCTACGCGGCCAAGCAGCCGGCCGATGGTTATACGCTCGTGATGGAAGTGGAAAGCTCCCACGCGGTCAACCCGAACGTCTATCAGAAGACGGCCTATGACCCGGTCAAGGACTTCGATCCGATCAGCAATCTGGCGGACGTGCCCAACGTGCTGGTGGTCAATCCGTCGTTCCCCGCCCAGGATATGGCGGCCTTTATCAAGCTGCTGAAGGCGTCGCCGGGCAAGTATTCGTTCGGGTCGTCGGGCAACGGCGGCCTGAGCCATATGAATGGAGAGCTGTTCATGAGCGTCACGGGCACGAAGATGCTGCACGTGCCGTACAAGGGTCTGGGGCCGGCGCTGAACGATGCGATGGCTGGACAGATTCAGGTGGTGTTCGACAATATCCCGTCGTCGTCCGGCCTGATCCAGGGCGGCAAGCTGCGGCCCCTGGCCGTGGCGGCCAAGCATCGACTCAAGATGCTGCCCAATGTGCCAACCTACGCGGAAGCCGGACTGCCCGCGATGAACAATCCGTCGTGGTTTGGCCTTGGCGCGCCGGCTGGCACGCCGCCGGCGATCCTCGACAAGATCAATGTGGCGGTCAAGCAGGTGCTGGCCGAGCCAGAGGTGGTCGACGCCATCGAGAAGCAGGGCGCGCTGCCTGCCTATACCACCCGCAAGGCCTTCGCCGACTTGATCCGGGAGCAGAATCAGCACTGGAAGAAGGTAGTCGAGGACATCCATTTCGCAAAGCTGCAGTAAGGAGCAGAACACGATGAGCGCATCGCTTTCCAATCACCACGCCGCCGTAGAGGTCGACGAGCAGGGCGTAGCCACCGTCACCATCCGCGAAGCGAAATCGCTGAATATCCTAGGCACGCCGGTCATTGCGGATCTGACCCAGGCCGTGCGTGCCCTGGCCGAGCGCGACGACGTGCGCGTGCTGGTGGTTCGCGGCACGGGGGACAAGGGCTTTATCGGGGGCGCCGATATCAACGAGATGGCTGCGCTGACCCGCGAGCGCGCGGAAGTGTTTATCAGCGCATTGCGCGACTTGTGCAATGCGCTGCGTCACTTCCCGGTACCCGTGATTGCACGGATGCCGGGCTGGTGCCTCGGCGGCGGCCTGGAGCTGGCGCTGGCATGCGATATCCGCATCGCCGCCGACAACGCCCAGCTGGGTATGCCCGAGGTCAAGGTAGGCATCCCGTCGGTCATTCATGCGGCGCTGATGCCGCGCCTGATTGGCAACGCGCGCGCCGCGTGGTTGTTGCTGACGGGCGAGATCGCCGACGCGGCAGAGTCGCTGGCTGCGGGGCTGGTGAGTCGCGTGGTGCCGTTGGCCGATCTCGACGTCGAGGTGGGTCGTGTGGCATCACTGCTGGCCAGCTTCGGCCCGCAGGTGGTGCGTCAGCAGAAGCGGCTGCTGCGCGAGTGGGAAGAAGCGCCACTCGACGTGTCGATCGACAACAGCGTGGCGGAGTTCGGCAGCGCCTTCGATACGGGCGAGCCGCAGCACCACATGGCTACCTTCCTGAACCGCAAGCGGTAACGGGACTCAGGGCGCGGCTTCGGGTGCCGCGCCTGTCTCGCGTGTGATGGCCACGCGCGGGTCGTTGAGCAGGAACTGCACGAACGCCGCGGCAAAGCCGGGCAGCTTTCCGTCGGCGCGGGTGACGAGCGTCAGCTCCCGTACCGCCCAGGGCTCGTCGAGCGCCACGCCGACCACGCGCCCCTCGTGCATCGACGTCGCCGCCACGCTACGCGGCACCAGCGCCACCCCGACGCCGGCAGCCGCCAGCGCCAGCACCGCCTCGAAGCTGTGCGCGTGCAGGCGGACGTTCGGTTGCTTGCCGGCGCGTTGCGCGGTATCGCGCAGAAACAGGAAGTTGCTGCTGGTGCGGCTCATGCAGACGAAGTCGAACCCGAGCGCGGCGCCAAACCGGATGCGCCCCTGTCGCGCCAATGGATGATCGGGGGCCACCGCCAGCACCAGTTCATCGACCGCGTACCGCACCGCGTGAACGCCGGCGGTGTCGGCGGCCATGGTCATATCGCTGGCAAATATGCCGATGTCCGCCTCATGCGCGGCCACTGCCGCCGTAATCGCCTGGCTGGCCCGCTCTTCCAGATCGATGTTGACCGCCGGGTGCGCGGCCAGGAACCGGCTCACGCTCGGGATGATGAATCCGTTCAGCGAGCTGCTGTTTGCCAGCAGGCGGATGTGCCCCTTGAGCCCGCTGGCAAAGCGGCCAACTTCTCCGTGCATCCGTTCGATGCCTTGCAGCAGCTCGCGCACATGCGCCAGCATCATCTCGCCCGCAGGCGTCAGATCCATGCCGCGCGCGTTGCGAACGAAGAGCGGTGTGCCCAGCGCATGCTCCAGGTTCTTCAGACGGTAACTGGCCGCCGAGGCCGTGATATGCGCGGCGCTAGCGCCGCCCGCCAGGCTGTGGGCCTCCGCAATGGCCTGGAAAAGGCGGAGATCGGTAAGTTCGTACCGCAAGAGAGGGACTCCGGAATAGGTCACCCGCTTTTGCAGCCACCGGCGAATGCCGATGGCGCGGGCGTGCAGCAAGACGGGTTGGTCTCGCCATGCTGCATCAATCGGGTCTGGGAATCAATGGAAGGGAGCCGGAAGCACTGCCGCCGGCCCCAGGGCGGACATAGCTGCAGCAACTGAACCGCGACGCGCAGCGTTCGTCATGAAGTACTCGACTGTCAAGATGGACGCTGCCTGGCGCAATGTCAGGAAGGACCCTGTCACCGATGCCGGCAAGGGACCCACGCAAGGCCGCCTGACACTGCTACGCAATCGTCGGACCGGCGACTAACATGCCGGCGCCACCGGTGCGTCAAACGGAAAAAAGGGGGGATATGCCTGCGCGGCTTGTGTCGGTGTCCTGTCCAGTGAAGAATATGCAGCTTGTTCGCTCCGGAGCCAGCCATGACCACCGCACACGTCTTCATCGCCACCAGCCTCGACGGCTTCATCGCCCGACCCGACGGCGATATCGGCTGGTTGCTCCAGCGCGATGATCCGGCCGAGGACCACGGCTATATGGATTTCATCGCCGACAAGGATGCGATCGTGATGGGCCGGGGCACTTTCGAGAAGGTCCTGACCCTTGGCGACTGGGCCTATGACCAGCCTGTCCTGGTCCTGTCCCGGCAACTGGCGGGCACGCCGGTGCCGGCGGTGTTGGAAGGGAAAGTCCGATTCGCGAGCCTTTCGCCGAGGGATACGCTGGAGCGCCTGGCGGCTGAGGGCGTACGCCGGGTCTATGTCGATGGCGGGCAGGTTGTGCAATCGTTCCTGCGCGATGGGTTGATCGCCGATCTGGTGGTCACCACGGTTCCTGTGTTGATCGGCGCCGGGCGGCCGTTGTTCGGGGCGCTGCCGCGCGACGTCGATCTGGCCCTGGTCTCGAGCCGCAGCTTCCCCTCGGGATTGGTGCAGTCGACGTACCGGGTGGTCTGACGCGTGAACGGGTGACGGGGGCGCCCGGCCACCCTCCGCCAGGTTTGTCGTGGCAAATCCTCCGTCGCGCCGCGTCTCAGTCGTGTGGGAACGTCACCACCGCCGCCTCTAGCCCGGCCAGCGTGCCCGCCGCATCGATTGCCTGCTCTATGGCTTCGAACGGGAAGCGCTTCACGTGGATTGCATCGAGTGAAAGCTGGCCGGCGCGAACCATTGCCACCAGCGCGCGGTAGTCGGCGGATGCGTACATGAAGTGGCCGATCAGCTCCCAGCCATTGCGCAGCATGGCGCCGTAGGGCAGTGGCAGCGGCACGGTCATGCTGCCCATCAGCACCATGCGACCGCGCCGCTTCAGGCTGAGCAGCGCCGCGAGCGTACTGTTTGGCGAGGTAGCCTGACCAACCATGTCGAATGCCAGGTCGACGCCACCGCCGGATACCGCATTGCGGATGGCGGCGCTGTCGACACCCTCATCGCCGGTCATTACTACTGGCACCACCCGGCCGTCGCCCATCCGGGCGAGGGATTCGAGCGGGCCTGCGCGGCGTCCCAGCGCGAGTACGGTCGATGCGCCCATCGCCAGCGCGGCAAGCACGGCGGCTGACCCGAACGCGCCCGTTGCGCCGTTGATCGCGACGGTCTCGCCCGCAACCAGCCGACCGCGGCGCAGGCCGCCGAAAGGAATGGCGAACTTCGACAGGGTGGCCAGCCGGTCGGACGAAAAGCGATCCAGCCCGTCGAGGGGGATAAGCGTCGCAGCGGGGAACTCGGCAATCTCTCGTAGCGTTCCGTGTGGGAAGTCCTGAAGCAGGGGGCCGCTGTCCGCGCTGATGCCGGTCAGGCCAATCAGGATTTCGGCCGGCGCATCGACGCTTTCCGTGCTGGTCAGGTATGGGTTGACGGCCACGCGTTGTCCGACCCGGAAGTGATGGACACCCGCTCCGGTTTCGATGATCGTGCCAACGCCGTTTGTACCGGGGGTAAAAGGACCGGGCGGGTAGGCGTAAGGCAGCGCGCCGTTCAGGTAGTCGCGCGTGTAACTGAGCAGCGGCACCGCTTCCATGCGTACCAGCACCGCGCCGGGGCGGGCATGGGGCGTGTCGATGTCACGCAGGACAAGCGGCTGGCCGGGTTGGTCGAGCATCCAGGCTTTCATATCGGGGCTCCTTGATTGGGGTGTCTGCGGGTTGTCTGGCTTGAACTGTAGAGGCCCGCGACCTATCTTTGAAATCGATGACAGATATAAGAGGTATAAGCGTGGTTGATTTCAAGGGCGTGGATCTGAACCTTCTGGTGACCCTGGATGCCTTGCTGGACGAACGTAACGTCACGCATACGGCGGAGCGCCTCGGGCTGACGCAGCCAGCCGTTTCGGCCCAACTGGCGCGGCTGCGGCGTATCTTCGACGATCCATTGCTGATGCCGGCGGATACGGGGCGCGGCATGATCGCAAGCGCGCGGGCCCTGGCGTTGCTGGAGCCGCTGCACGTCGCGCTCAAGGACCTGGCGTCGGTCGTGCATCGGCGGCCAGAGTTCGATCCGTTCGTCGATACGCGCCAGTTCGTTATCGCCGCGAGCGATAACGCCACGTCGACACTTGGCATGTCCTTGCTGGAGCGGCTATCGGTTGTCGCGGGGACCGGGGTGCGCGTGGCGTTCGTGCATGGACGGCAGGCCGAGATCGCCGCCCAGCTCGAATCGGGTGAAGTCGATCTGCTGATCGGGTCCGAGCGTATGG
Organism: Cupriavidus sp. UBA2010; assembly: GCF_002335265.1. Lineage (NCBI taxonomy): Bacteria > Pseudomonadati > Pseudomonadota > Betaproteobacteria > Burkholderiales > Burkholderiaceae > Cupriavidus > Cupriavidus sp. UBA2010. The sequence continues at coordinate 298,346 of NZ_DDCI01000020.1, read as the reverse complement.
TTCCGCCAACCATGCGGGCACGCAAGCTTGTCGATGAGACCTTCGTGATGGCACAGCGGAAATCCCATCCCCGGGGAGCGCGCCGGCTTACGCTCGATGCGTACTGCAAACTGCGCCACGTGCTGGTTTCCACGAGTGGTGGCAGCTTCTTCGGTTTCGTTGACGAGCAGCTTCAGTTGCTGGGTCGATCGCGTGATGTCGCGGTATCGGTTCAGGCATTCACTGTGGTCCCCGATTTGCTGCGCCGTAGCGACTACGTCTGCACCATGCCGGCTCGGCTGGCGGCACGCTATGCCGATTGGCTGGACGCCTTCGCTCTGCCGTTCGATGTGCCGGGATTCTCGCTCAGCGCGGCATGGCACCCGCGCAACCACGCGGACCCCGCGATTGCCTGGCTGCGGAGCACGCTGGCCGAGGTGGCCGGCCAGTTGCGGGAGGGCTGAGCCCGGCGGCAACTCAGGTGCCGGTCCCGCACGCGAGCGCAGTAGAATGCAACATGGCAGAGACGCACCCCGAAGCGTCCATCTAGCCCAGGGGCATCCACGAGACAGATATGAACGGAAGATCCACGTCTGCGCTAGGCGCGGCGACACGCGCCGAAGCGGCAACGGAAGAACTCAGGCGGCGAATCCTGGAAGGCGAGCTCGTGGAGGGCTTTCAGCTCAAGCAGGATCTTCTCGCGGAAGAATTCGGCATCAGCCGTATCCCGGTGCGGGAAGCGCTAGTCCAGCTAGAGAACGAAGGACTGGTGAAGATCGTCCCCCACAAGGGGGCGATTGTTGCGGAGCTGTCGACGAAGGACATTGAAGAGCTGTTTTCGTTGCGCGCGCTGCTCGAATCCCATCTGCTCCGGCATTCGATTCCCCGTCTCACAACGGATGACTTCGACCGCCTCAATGAAATCCTGAAGCGCTATGCCATCGAGCTTGCCGAGGGACACTCGCACCGGTGGGGCGAACTCAACACCGAGCTGCACGACATCCTGCTGGGGCGTGCCAACCGGCCCAGGTCCCTGGACCTGGTGCAGTCGCTATTGCGGCAGACCGATCGCTATACACGGGTGCAGCTCTCCATCAGCGATGCCGCCGTGCAGCGCGCCAAGGCGGAACACGAGGAACTCGTCCGCCTTTGCCGGCTGGGCGAATCGAGGGAGGCGTGCGCGCTGCTCAAGCGGCATATCGAGCATGCTGGCGAGGAGTTGATTCTGTTTCTGCGGGAGCGCCGGCGGCCGTAAGGCGCGATGGCCCTGCTGTAGAATGTAGAAAATATGCAAAACGGCGCCAGGTGGCGCCGTTGTCAACTTCCAATGGTCATCAATAAACCTGGTCTTCGGCATGTGACGCGAGCAGAGGCCGCCGCCGATGAAATTCGTCGCCGCATCCTCTCCGGCCAGTACGTGGATGGCTATCAACTCCGGCAGGACGCGCTCGCCAATGAACTCGGGATCAGCCGCATCCCGCTGCGCGAAGCGCTGGTGCAGCTCGAAAGCGAAGGGCTGGTGAAGATACTCCCTCACAAGGGAGCCATCGTGTCGGAGCTTTCCATTGACGAGCTCACCGAGCTGTTCGAATTGCGGGCGTTGCTGGAGCCAACGCTGGTCCGCAAGTCCGTGAAGAAGCTCTCCGCCGACGATTTCAAGGAACTCGACGCGATTCTGGCCGAGTTCAGCGGCGAACTGAAGGCGCAGGCGCAGGATCGCTGGGGCGACCTGAATACCATGCTGCATCAGTTGCTGCTGTCGAAGGCCGATCAGCCGAAGACAGCGAGCATCGTCGCATCCCTGCTCCAGCAGACGGACCGCTACACGCGCCTGCAGCTTTCCTTGTCCACGGCCAGCCGGGAGATTGCCGAAGCCGAGCACCGGCAACTCGTCGATCTCTGTCGCAAGGGGGATGGGCGCGGCGCGGCCGCGCTGTTGAAGCGGCATATCGAACATGCCGGCGAGGAACTGCGGAATTTTCTGCTCTCCCGTCGGCGCGGCACCAGCTAAGCAGCCCGGATCAAGCCGATAGCCAGGCCCGAAAACAAAAAGCCGCCCGGAAAGGGCGGCTTTTTTGTTGCTCGGAGACTTCGATCAGCCATTCACACGGGCTTTCGCCTCGGCGTCGACGTCACGCAATGACTTGCCGCGCGTTTCCTTCGCGGCGGCAACGCTGATGATAGAGATCACCGCGGCGGCCACCAGGTAGAGGGCGATCGGCGTGGAGGAGTGGTACTTCTCCAGCAGCGACAGCGCGATCAGCGGAGCCAGCGATCCGGCCATCAGCGGTGCGATCTGGTAGCACAGCGAGAGCGCGGTGTATCGGACGTTCGTCGGGAACATCTCGGTCATGAGCGCGGAGTAGGGCGAGTAGGTCATCGACTCGATTGCCAGGCCCAGCACGATGGCAGCCATGATGATCCAGTCGTTCCCGGTGTCCATCATCGGGAAGCCAATGAAGCCCCAGGCCGCTGTCAAGACCGCGCCGGTCAGGTACACCGGCTTACGACCGATGATGTCCGACAGGTAGCCCATGAACGGAATGATCATGAAGTGCAGGGCATTGGCAAAGAACATCAGCTTGAGAATGCGCGTGGTATCCGCGCCGACCACGAGCTTCAGGTACGTGATGGAGAACGTCACCACCATGTAGTAGAGGATGTTCTCCGCGAAGCGCGCGCCAATGCCGATCAGCACTTCCTTCCAGTGATAGCGCAGAACGTAGCGGACACCTTGCTGGGTCGCATGTTCCTTTTCGCGCCGTTCCTGGGATTCCTTGAAGATCGGTGCGTCATCGACCTTGCGACGGATCCAGAAGCCGATCAGCACCACCACGGCGGAGAACCAGAAGGCGACTCGCCAGCCCCAGGACAGGAAGTCCTGTTCCGGCAGCGTGCTCGAGAGCGCGAGCAGGATGAGTGTGGCGACGAGGTTGCCAGCCGGCACGCCTGCCTGCGGCCAGCTTGCCCAGTAGCCGCGCCGGTCGTCAGGGCTGTGCTCGCTCACCAGAAGGACGGCGCCGCCCCATTCGCCACCGAAGGCAAAGCCCTGGATAAGGCGCAGCGTGACGAGCAGGGCGGGGGCCCAGTACCCGATCACGTCGAACGTGGGAAGGCAGCCCATCAGGAACGTCGTGATCCCCACGGCTACCAGACTGACCTGGAGCAGGTACTTGCGGCCGAACTTGTCGCCGTAGTAACCGAAGACGATCCCGCCGATCGGCCGTGCGGCGAACCCGACGGCATAGAGCGCGAAGGCCGCGATCAGGCCATCGACCGGATTCCCTGTTTTCTTGAAGAAGTGCGTCCCGAATACCAGTGCGGATGCGGTTCCATACAGGAAGAACTCATACCATTCCGCTACGGACCCAACCATCGCAGCCGCGACAACGCGGCGCAGATCTTTTGTTGTTGTCGTGCCGCGTTGTCGTCCCACACTCGCTTCGGGGACAGCCTCGCTGAGTTGATTCGCCATCTTTGCTCGTCCTTTTGTCTCTGCTGACCAGCGGGTGGATTCCCGCCTCGCCACACCGGCGTCAGTGGTGAGATTTTATACAACATGCAATATACGGAAATGAGGGGTTTACCCTTTGGCCGGGAACCACTGGGGCCGGAAAGCCGTCATCAATCTCCCGGAAAGGGCCTCTGCAAGCCAGAAAATGGTGCATCTGTGGAGTCGGAGGGGGATGGTGGATGACCCAGGCTGGTGCGCTCTGGCGGGTAAACCCTGACGAAATCTCGTAGCACGTTTCTCAACAGATTTTATACAATATGCACGAAGCAGGGATCGTTGTCCTGATAAAGCAGTCTCGCGGAGGCTGTTTCCGGGAGCCCCGATTCCGCTCTTATCGAAACTTTCTGACTCAGGACCGCGTGATGTCTTCCAAGATTTTTGAGGGTACTATCCCCGCACTCATGACCCCTTGCACTCCGGATCGCAAGCCGGACTTCGACGCGCTCGTCGCCAAGGGCAAGGAACTGATCGAGCTTGGCATGAGCGCGGTCGTCTACTGCGGGTCGATGGGAGATTGGCCGCTGCTGACGGAACAACAACGTCAGGAAGGCGTGGCCCGCCTCGTGGCGGCGGGTGTGCCGACCATCGTCGGTACCGGTGCTGTCAATTCGAAGGAAGCCGTTTCCCACGCCGCGCACGCCGCGAAGGTTGGCGCGCACGGCCTGATGGTCATCCCGCGCGTGCTGTCGCGCGGCGCGTCTCCGGCCGCGCAGAAGGCACACTTCGCCGCCATCCTTGCCGCTGCGCCGAGCCTGCCCGCGGTGATCTACAACAGCCCGTACTATGGCTTCGCCACCCGGGCGGACCTGTTCTTCGAACTCCGCCGCCAGTTCCCGAACCTGATTGGCTTCAAGGAGTTTGGCGGCGCGGCGGACATGCGCTATGCCGCGGAGAACATCACCTCGCAGGACGAGAACGTGATCCTGATGGCCGGTGTCGACACGCAAGTGTTCCACGGGTTTGTGAACTGCGGCGCCACCGGTGCCATCACCGGTATCGGCAACGCGCTGCCGCGTGAAGTGCTGCAACTGGTCAAGCTGAGCAAGCAGGCGGCTGCTGGCGACGTCAAGGCGCGTCGCCTGGCCAGGGAACTGGAGGCGGCGCTGCATGTCCTGTCCTCGTTCGACGAAGGCACCGATCTGGTTCTGTTCTACAAGCACCTGATGGTGCTGAACGGCGACAAGGAATACACGCTGCATTTCAATGAGACGGATGCGCTGAGCGACGCGCAGCGCAACTACGCGGAACAGCAGTACGCACTCTTCCGCGACTGGTATCGCGAGTGGTCCAAAGGCGTGGACGCCTGATCCTGTCTGACCCTGCATGACCATCCCAAGGCGGCGAAGTCGGCTGCCTTGGGCGCATGTTCTCCCCATCTGTACTCCTTCTCCGTGATGCGGCGCTTCCGCGCTCCGCTCGCTTCTCCGCTTTTCCGTCAGATTCCCTCGTTTCCATTCATGCACGCTTCCGAACAGAACCAAGTCTTCGCGATCATCGACCAGCACGCCACGCGCGCCCACGAGGCCAGCGCGGCATGGGCGCATTCGAGTCCCACGGTCCGCAGTGGCGTGCTGCGTGCGCTGGCCGACGCCCTCGACGCGCGCGCGAATGAACTCGCGGTGATGGCCGACGAGGAAACCGGCCTCGGCATCCCACGGCTGACGGGGGAGATCGCCCGCACATCGTTCCAGTTGCGGGGCTTCGCGGATGAAGTCGTGGCGGGCGTCCCCTATGTCCAGGTGGATGACGAAGCCATTCCCGGCCCGCCTCCGTCGGGCCGTCCGCGTCTGACCCGTGTCATGGTGCCGATTGGTCCGGTTGCCGTATTTGCAGCCAGCAACTTCCCGTTCGCGTTCTCGGTCCTGGGCGGAGATACCGCATCGGCATTGGCTGCAGGCTGTCCGGTCATCGTGAAGCCGCATGGCGGACATCCGCGCCTGTCAATCGAGGTGGCGAAGATTGCCGCAGAGGTCCTGCGCGCGCAAGGCGTGGGAGAGGGCGTGTTCTCAATGCTCGACTGCGACATGTCGCGCGACGCCAATATCTATCTGGTCAAGCAACCGATGATCGCGGGCGTCGCCTTCACGGGCTCCTATCAGGGTGGCGTGGCCTTGTGGCGCGCCGCCAATGAGCGAGAGATCCCGATTCCATTCTTCGGCGAACTCGGTTCGATCAATCCGGTGGTGGTGCTCCCTGCGGCACTGCATGACGACCCGGTTGCGCCGGCCAAGGTGCTGGCGGCATCGATGCTGCAAGGTTGCGGCCAGTTCTGTACCAGCCCGGGCGTTATCGTGGTGGTCGATGACCAGCGCGGCCGCGAGTTCGTCTCGGCGCTGGGCGATTCGCTGGCGGGCCAGGCCACCCATCGGATGCTGAGCGAAGGTATCCGCAATGGGTTTGAAGATGCCGCCGCGCGTATCAAGGCGAATGCCAATATCGAGGTCGTGCAGGAAGGGAATGAAGTTGGGGCCGGCCCGGCTCCCCGGCTGTTCCGGACGACCAGCGCCGCCTTTATCGCGGATGCCGGCCTCCACGAGGAAATGTTCGGTCCGGCGGCCGTAGTGGTCATGGTGCCATCCGTCGATGCGATTCCCGATGTACTCTCGGCCGTCAAGGGATCGCTCACGGTCACGATCTGGGGGGCCGGCCAGGACAACCACCAGAATCGCGAGATCGTGCGCGTGGCCCAGAATATTGGAGGCCGCGTGCTGTTCTCTGGTGTGCCTACCGGCGTCGCCGTGACACGCGCTCAGCAACATGGCGGCCCCTGGCCGGCGTCCACCGATCCGAAGAGCACGTCGGTCGGGTATGCTGCCTTGCAGCGTTTTCTTCGCCCCGTGGCGCTTCAGGATGCGCCCGAGTGGTTGATCCAGCGCGCGTGACATCCCCCAGGCAACGATAAGGAGGCATCGCAGATCAATGTCGGAAACCATCCAGCTCTCGCTCGCGGAGGTACGCGAGCTTTCGCTCAACGTTCTGCAAACGAACGGCTATTCCGAGGCGCACAGCAAGGCGATCACTGACGTGATTGTCGCGGGCCAGCGAGACGAGTGCCAGTCTCATGGCCTGTATCGCCTGCTGGTCTGCGTTCATACCATTCGCAACGGGAAGGTGGATGGCCACGCGGTGCCGGAAGTCGTCGATCAGGCGAAAGCGATCGTTCGGGTCGATGCCCGCTTCGGCAACTCGCTGCTGGCGTTTCAGACCGGCCTGCCGCATTTCATCCGGAAAGCCCGGGAATGCGGTCTGGCGGCCATGGCCATCAATCGCTGCTTTCACTTCTCCGCGCTCTGGCCCGAGGTGGAAACGCTGGCGAGTGAAGGACTGGTCGCGATGGCCATGACGCCCAGCCACGCGTGGGTGGCCCCTGCCGGCGGAACCAAACCGGTATTCGGAACGAATCCCCTGGCGTTCGCCTGGCCGCGTCCGGGCAGAACGCCATTTGTCTTCGACTTTGCGACCAGCGCGATCGCCAGAGGCGATATCGAGCTTCATCGCCGGCAAGGCAAGGCGCTGCCGGAAGGGTGGGCCATCGATGCGGACGGGAACCCGACGACCGACCCACTGGCGGCGCTGAAAGGCGCCATGCTGACGTTCGGTGGGCACAAGGGGTCTGCGTTGTCCGCGATGATCGAACTGATGGCCGGCCCGCTGATCGGCGACATGACAAGTGCCGAATCCATGGCGTTCGATGCGGGCGCGGGGGCCACGCCATGTCATGGCGAACTGCTGCTGGCATTCGATCCGACCGTCTTTCTGGGCGATCGGGCCAGCGAGTATCTGGAGAAAGCCGAGAGCCTGTTCGAGGCAATCACGAGTCAGGGCGCGCGCTTGCCGTCGCAACGCCGCTACGCCGCGCGAGCCAGGAGCGATGAGGCGGGCGTGACGGTGCCACGCGCGCTGTACGAGGATCTGCTCAAGCTGCGATAGCCGAGCCATCCTCTGACGACGATTCGCGAACCGCCTCGGCTCGCGAATCGCCGGCGATTGGCGGCTTACTCGAAGTCCGGCTCGCCCTGCCAGTCGAAGAAGTCCGGCATCTGGCTCGATACGCGGTTCGGGAACTGTGCCGGACGCTTCTCGAGGAAGCTCGCAATCCCCTCCTTCGCATCGTCCGACTGACCACGCGACTGGATCGCGCGGCTATCCACCTTGTGGGCGTCCATGGGATGAGCGGCTCCTGCCATGCGCCAGATCATCTGGCGCGCCATGGCGACCGAAACCGGGGCGGCGTTGTCCGCGATCTCCCTGGCGATGGCATAGGCCGCCGGCAGCAGATCCTCGGGCGCATGGAGCGAGCGCACGAGTCCGCGCTCGTGCGCTTCCTGCGCGCTGAACACGCGACCCGAAAAACACCATTCCAGTGCCGTCGAAATCCCCACGACGCGCGACAGGAACCATGACGAAGCCGCTTCCGGCGTAATTCCCCGCCGTGCGAACACCAGGCCGAACTTTGCGTCGGTCGAGGCGATGCGGATGTCCATCGGCAACTGCATGGTGACGCCGACACCAACCGCGGCGCCGTTCACGGCAGCGATGACCGGCTTGAGACTGCGGAAAATGCGCAGCACGACCCGGCCGCCGCCGTCACGTTTCACGCCGGTCGATCCATAACGCTTCTCGTAGTCGAAGGTGGCGCCCCCGCTGGACAGGTCGGCACCCGCGCAGAACGCGCGGCCGCTGCCGGTCACGACCACGGCGCGCACATTGTCGTCGGCATCCGTCGCGTCAAATGCCGCGATCAGGTCTTCACACATCTGGTGTGTGAACGCGTTCATCTTCTCGGGGCGGTGAAGCGAAATCGTGGCAATGCCGTTCTGCACGGCGTACTGAAGCGTCTCGAAAGCCGGGGGCGTCGTGGTGGTCATGGTCGCGTGTCTGTTGGGAAGTGGATGCAGCGTAGCACCTGCGGCGCCATCGTGGTGCGGGGCTTTCGCTGCGCGGAACAGGCCAGGGCCGTCGAGTCGTCAAGCCGCAGCTGGGGTAAACGCGGACTTTTATCCGCAATGGAGTTTCATCTATAGTTCTATTCATAGAACTAATTGACGCTGACCCATGGGAGGCTTCGCCAATGGGTCGACGTAGCCAAACTGCGGACAAAAATATGAAGAAACAGGAGACAACCGGCCCATTGGCCGGCGTGAAAGTGGTGGACATCACGTCCGTATTCATGGGGCCGTCAGCCACCCAGATGCTGGCCGACCTGGGCGCCGACGTGATCAAGGTGGAGTCGCCAGAGGGCGACAGCACACGCCGCATCGGCCCCTGCGGCGACGAGAAACTGGGGCCGCTGTTCCTTGGTCTCAACCGCAACAAGCGCAGCCTCGTGCTGGATCTGAAGACCGACGCGGGCAAGGACGCGCTGCTGCGATTGGTCAAGGATGCCGATGTCCTGGCCTACAACGTGCGCCCACAGGCGATGCAGCGGCTTGGGCTGGACTACGAGTCGATCGCGGCAATCAATCCTCGCATCGTCTATGTGGGCATGTTCGGCTTCTCGCAGCGCGGACGCTACGCGCCACAGGCCGCATTCGACGATCTGATCCAGGCGGCCACCGGCCTGCCGCTGGCCGTATCGCTCGGCTCCGGCGATATCCCGCGCTACCTGCCAATCACCATTGCCGACCGTTCGGTGGGCCTCTATGCCTTCGGCGTGATTTGCGCGGCGCTCTATTCGCAGGCGCGTACCGGAAAGGGGCAGCGTGTCGATGTCCCCATGTTCGAGACCATGGTCCCCTATGTCATGGGCGACCATCTGTATGGGGAGACGTTCGTTCCCGCAAAGGGAGACTTTGGTTATCCGCGTCTGCTGTCACCCGAGCGGCGGCCATACAGGACCAAGGATGGCTATGTCTGCTGCCTGATCTACCACGATCATCATTGGCGCACCTTCCTCAAAGTTATCGGCAAGCCGGAGCTGTATGACACGGACCCGCGCTTCGCGAACATCACTACCCGCACCGCGTATATCACCGAGCTCTACGGCATGGTCAGCGACGAGATGATCCGGCGCACGACAGACGAATGGCGCACCTTGCTGAAAGAGGCCGACATACCGGTCTTTCCGATGCATACCTTCGAGTCGCTGCTCGATGATCCGCATCTGGACGATATCGGCTTTTTCACGGAATCGGATCATCCGGTGGTTGGCCGTATCCGCGAGATGGCGGTGCCGAGCGAGTGGCACGGAACGCCTCCGGCGGGGCGCCGCCATGCGCCGGCCCTGGGAGAGCACAGCCGCGAAGTCTTGCGCGAAGCCGGCTACGACGATGCGGCGATTGACGCGCTCATGGCATCGGGTGCCTCCAGGCAGGCCACCAGAATGGCATCGATCGAAAAGGAAGCAGACAATGACTGAAGAACTCAGGAGCGAAGTCCGGGGAGCCGTTCTCACGTTGACCATCAACCGACCCGAACGACGCAACGCCATGAGCCCAGCAGTCGTGCAGGGCCTTCGCGAGGCCATCGTCGGCGCCAATCGTGACGGCGCGATTCGGGCCATCGTCATTACCGGTGTGGGCGAACAGGCCTTTTGCGCCGGCGCGGATTTGCAGAGTGGCAAGTCCTTCGCGTTCGACTACTCGGATCCCTACCTCGGGCTGGCGGACCTCCTCCGTGTGGCTCGGCAATCCACGATTCCGCTGATCGCCCGTGTCAACGGCGCCTGCATGGCCGGTGGAATGGGGCTGATGGCGATGTGCGACATGGCCGTGGCCCGCGGAAGTGCGATCTTCGGTCTCCCCGAGGTCAAGGTTGGCCTGTTTCCGGCACAGGTGCTGAGCGTGCTGCAGTCGCTGGTGCCGCGCCGGCTGCTCAACGAGATGTGCCTGTGCGGTGAACCGATTACGGCCGCCGACGCGCTCGCGGCAGGGCTGGTCAACTATGTCGATGACGATCTGGACGGCAGGATTGACTGGTTGCTGGGGCGCTTGCTCGACAAGTCGCCGACGGCCATCCGTCGCGGCCTTTACACCCTCAAGCACGTCGAAGACATGCCTTTCGCGCAATCGATGGCGTTTACGGAAAGCCAGATCGGCCTGCTGGCCATGACCGAAGATGCCCGCGAGGGGCAGCTTGCCTTCCGTGAGAAACGCCGGCCCGGCTGGACCGGCAAATAGGAGCACACGCATGACAGGAAAAACGATCCGCATCGGCGGCGCATCCGGCTTCTGGGGTGACAGCAGCGTAGGCGCGCCGCAACTGGTGCGCCACGGGAACATTGATTATCTGGTGTTCGATTACCTGGCCGAACTGACCATGTCGATCCTGGCTTCCGCCCGGCTGCGCAAGCCGGAGCTTGGCTATGCCACGGATTTCGTGACGGTGACCATAAAGAGCCTGATCGGGGAGATCGCAGAGCGTGGCATTCGTGTCATCAGCAACGCGGGTGGGATGAATCCACACGGGTGCGCCGAGGCCATCGCCACGCTGGCGGCGGAACAGGGTCTCACGCTCCGCATTGCCGTGGTCGAAGGCGACGACGTGATGCCGCTGCTGCCGCAATTGAGCGACGCGGGCGTGCGCGACATGCAGAAGGGTCGCCCCCTGCCGGAGAAGGTCGTCAGCGCCAATGCCTATCTGGGCGCGTTGCCGATTCGCCAGGCACTGGATCATGGCGCCCAGATCGTCATTACCGGGCGCTGTGTCGACAGTGCGGTCACCCTGGGTGTGCTGATGCATGAGTTCGGCTGGCAGCCGGATGACTATGACCGGCTGGCGCAGGGCAGTCTGGCTGGCCACATCATCGAGTGTGGGTGCCAGGCTACCGGAGGGCTGCATACCGATTGGGAAAGCGTGCCGGACTGGCCGAACATGGGCTATCCCGTGGTGGAATGTCGCGACGACGGCAGTTTCGTGGTCGGCAAGCCTTCTGCCACAGGCGGCCTGGTGAGCACCGCCACCGTCGGCGAGCAGGTCCTTTACGAGATCGGCGATCCCGCGTTTTATCTGCTGCCTGACGTCACGTGTGACTTCACGCGCGTCGAACTGCGGCAGATCGGTCAGAATCTGGTCGAGGTCAGCGGGGCGCGTGGACGCGCACCCGGTGGTGCCTACAAGGTCAGCGCTACCTACATCGACGGCTTTCGCTGCAATGCCCAGCTTTCGATCATTGGTGTCGATGCGGTGGCCAAGGCGGAGCGCACCGGGGAAGCCATCCTCGCGCGCACGCGTCGGATCTTCGAGGAGAACGGCTGGGGCGACTATATCCGCACCCGCATCGAGGTGCTCGGCGCGGAATCCTGCTTCGGGCCGCGTGCGGCGACGCGCCACACGCGCGAAGTCGTCATGCGGATTGCCGTCACTCACCGGGATAAGGCCCCACTGGAACTGTTCGCCCGGGAGATCGCCGCCGCGGGAACGAGTTGGTCACCCGGCACCACGGGCTCTGGCGGAGGCGGGCGTGCCAGCCCATCGCCATCGATCCGGCAGTACGCCTTCCTGCTGGACAAGGCAGCGCTGGCGCCAGTCGTCGTGATGGACGGGGTGCGTAGCGCCGTGTCGATTCCCTTGGGCGACAGCGCGGATGCAACCGTCACCGCGCCAGCCCCCGACATCGACGTCGTTGCCCCGATGGCGGGACCTCACGACACGATCGAAGTACCCCTGATCCGCCTCGCCTACGGGCGCAGCGGCGACAAAGGCGACATCTCGAACATCGGTCTTATCGCACGCAGGCCCGAGTATCTGCCGCTGTTGCGTGCGGAGGTCACGCCGGCACGCGTGGCGGACTGGCTGGCGCATCTCGTGGAAGGGCCAGTGACGCGCTACGACCTTCCAGGCTTCGACGCAATGAACTTCGTGTGTGAGTCAGCACTGGACGGAGGCGGCATGGCATCTCTGCGCAACGACCCCCTGGGCAAGGGCATGGCCCAGATTCTGTTGACCATGCCTGTACGCGTGCCGCGAGGGCTACTGCAATGAGCCCGGTCACGGCTAACACGTCTGCCAATGACAACAGCGTGCTGGGCGAAGACGGCACCGATGGCGTAACCCGTTATCGGCAGCTCGCCAGCGTCATTCGGCACAAGATCGTCTCGGGCGAGTACCCGATTGGTCACCAGCTACCGACGGTGGACGCGATGGCGCAGTCCCACGGGATCGCCAAGGTCACGGTGAGGCAGGCCTTCGCGTTGCTGGCCGAAGAGGGGCTGATCAGCAGCCAGCGCGGGCGCGGCACTCACGTCATCAAGGCGCCATCCGGATTCGACGAGCGTCTGCGTGCCGCCATCAACGATGATGCGGTTGGCGCCGCCGATCTCGAGATCCGCATTCTCGAGAAGCGGGACGGCGTCAGCCTGCCGACAGCGCTGTCGAGATTCGGCAAGGCACACGACACCTATGCGATGGTGCGCAAGCTCCATATCCAGGACGGTGCACCGTTCTGCGCCATCGAGATGTACGTGGCGACTTCCGTATATGCCCGGTTTCCGCGCGGTGGCGAGAAACGGCACAAGCTTGTCCAGCTGCTGCGTCAGGTCGTGGGCGACCGGATGGGTGCCACGTACATGACGCTGACGGTCGAGCCCGCGGACTATGTGCTGGTGCGCGATCTCGGCTACATCTTTGGCGCGCCGGTCGCGAAGATGGCCCGGTCGATTCTCGATGTCGACGGCAATGTCCTGATGGCCGGCTTCTTCTGGTATCGCGGTGATCGCTTCGTGCTGGATGTCGCGCTCCCGGCGACACTGAGCGAACACTATCCGGACTTGACGATTCCTGAAGCGCGTCGCTAGTCCTGCATCGCAACGTGACAAGGAGACAGACGATGGCATCCCCATTTGTTTTGCGTGCAGCGGACGTGGCGACCTACTCGCCGGCGAACCATACCGGTACCGCCAATCAGCGCATCATCGGCAAGGAAACGGTAGGCGCCCGGCGGGTAGAGGTGCTGCTTGGCACCATCACGCGTGGCCATGGCGCATTGCCTCATGCACACCCGAACCTCGAACAGGCCAGTTACCTGCTGGCCGGCGAGGGCGTGGGCGAGCTGCCGGGCCACCGTCGCACGCTGAGGGCGGGCGACTGGAGCTTCAACGCGGTCGGCATGTTTCACCGCTTCGAAGTCGTGAGCGAAGAGCCGGTGCAAGTCATGGTGGTCTACGCGCCACCCTACAGCGAGAACCCGAATGCCGCCGTGGTGGCGGACGGCATCGACGATCCGCGCCTCCAGGACGGTGCCGGCGACGTACGTGACGTGCCGACCGATGCGCCGCCGATTGACTTGGACTTCTATGTGGGCGCGCGGGTCAGCCCGGCCATCTCGCATCAGACGGTGGGCGCCCGGTTCCTCGATATCTACATGGTGCAACTTGCCGCCGACGGTTATGTGGCCCCCCACGCGTTACAGGACGCGGAACAGGTGCTGTTCGTGCGCAGCGGCAGGCTGGACGGCCAGGTCGGCGATCACCCGTTCCGCGCGATAGCGGGTGATTGGGTCTTCGTGCCGGAGAGCCATGTTCTACGCATCGCGGCCGGTGGTGCTCCCTCGGCATTCATCGTCATTCGTGCACATGACGCCGTGACCTGACGCGCGACGCTCCGACGGATCACCAGAGATAAAAATATAAGGAGACACAATGGAACAGCAGATCAACCGGCGGCGCTTTCTCGGGCTGCTCCCCGCCCTGGCGGTATCGGCAACGGCGCCAGAGATGGCTTCGGCGGCCGTGACCAAGGGGTATCCGGACAAGCCGATACGCGTAGTCGTGCCGTTCCCGGCGGGAAGCGGCACCGACGAAAGCGCACGCTATGTGGCCCAAAGCATCACGATGCAGACGAGCCAGTCCGTGGTGGTCGAGAACCGCCCCGGCGCGAACGGATTCATCGCGGCAAAGGCCGTTGCCACCGCGCAGGGCGACGGCTACACCATGCTGATCACCACCAACACCACGCACGCGGCCAATGCCTCGTTGTTCAAGAAGCTGCCCTACGATCCCATCAAGGATTTTGCTCCGGTTTCGCTGATCGCCAAGAGTGGCCTGGTACTGGTGGTGCCGTCCGACAGCCCGGTGCGCACCGTGGCGGATCTGACGGCGCTGGCCCGGCAACGGCAGGGGAAGCTGACGTTCGGGAGCGGCAGTTCCTCCACCCGTATCGCCAGCGAGCTCTACAAGATCATGAGCGGAGCGCCAGCGCTGCATGTCCCCTACAAGGGGGTGCCCCAGGCGCTGACCGACCTGATGGGCCATCAGATCGACTTCATGATCTCCGACATCTCGCCGGCGCGGCCGCTGATCCAGGCCGGCAAGCTGCGCGCGATCGCGGTGACTACCGCACAGCGGCATCCGTTGTTCAAGGACGTGCCCACGATGGACGAGAGCGGATTGCCGGGCTATGAATTAACGGCGTGGGTGGCGGCATTCTTCCCCGCCGGCACACCCACGCCCGTCGTCGACCAGATGAGCAGCTTTATCCAGCAGGCCATGGGCAGCAGCGCGGCGGCGGAGCACTTCGGCAAGACGGGCGGGCAGCCGCTGTCTTCGACGCCGGAAGAGCTGGCGGCGTTTGTCCGCAGCGAAACCGCGAAGTGGGCCAAAACCATCAAGGCAGCAGGTATCGAACCGGAGTAATTGTCAGCAGGCACCCGTACCTGCACTGGAATCTAGAAAGGCATCTCCGGATGCCATGCCAATGTCAACCTCCGAGCTGAAGGCACAGCTCCAGGTTCCTCTTCACGCCCCCATATTGCGAAGGTCATGATGCCGGCGCGCTGGTAGCAGCGCGACCCCGGTCAGTCCGGCATTTGCCTTTTTTTCACCACGCCGTCCCCAGGGATTTCCGCCCTGGGGCGTTGGCTGTGCTTTGCCTTTTTTTTTCGTGCAGTGCCCGTAACACCCAAGACCAACAAGGAGACATCAAACATGAAACAGGGAACCGTATTTGCTGTACTCAGTGCTGCATCCGCGCCCGTACTGGCGCAGAGTTCGATCACGCTATATGGCGTCGTCGATGCAAACATCGAGTACGTCAGCCACTATTCCTCCATCGCGCCGACCCAACCCGGCTTTCCGGGCCCTGCGCACAGCAAAATAGGCATGACGCCCGGCGGTTTGTCTGGCTCGCGTTGGGGGATTCGCGGGACCGAAGATCTCGGCCGCGGGATGAAGGCGCTGTTCGTGCTGGAAAACGGCTTTGGCAGCGACGACGGCAAGTTGCAGCAGGGTGGCCGGATCTTTGGCCGTCAGGCGTATGTGGGCTTGCAGAGCGACAGCGTTGGTGCCATCACGCTGGGCCGTCAGTACACCACGATCTTCAGCGCGCTGGCCGACTTCTCGCCTACCCGCTACGGCGTGCAGTACGAGCCGATTGCCATGCAGCTCGGCCTGAACTACCGCTCGGACAACGTCATCAAGTATGTCGGCAAGTTCGGGGGCGTCACCGCAGGTGGCTACTGGTCGTTCGGCAACGGTGTTGCCGGTGCCGGCGAGGTCGCGGGCCAGTTCCGCCGCGATACCGGATACGGTGCCTCGTTGAGCTATTCCGGCGGACCGTTCGGGGCGACGGTGGTCTACGACCAATACAACCCCACGCTGTCCGCGGCAACGGGGGCAACCGGCGCATTCCGAAAAGTCGCGCTAGCGGCCAGCTATGAGACCGGGCCGGTCAAGGTGATGGGTGGATACCGCTGGGGATTGAACAAGGGGACCACCGACGCGACGCTGTTGCGCGACAACTACTACTGGATCGGCGCGAACTACCAGGCGACTGCCGCGCTTGGCCTGACACTGGCCTACTACTACGACGATATCAGGAACGTAGCGGGCTTCAACGTGAAGAACCCGTGGCAGGTCACCTTCATCGCCGACTACGCCTTCTCCAAGCGTACCGACGTCTACCTGACCACCGCCTACTCGAATAACTCGGGGTTGAACTTCGACACGTCGGCGATCAGTTTTGCCAATGCTTACTACCTGGGTGCCGGAGCGGACAACATGATCGGCGTGGCCGTGGGGGTGCGCCACCGCTTCTAGCCGCTACGCGGAAGCATCCGAGGCCGGGGCTCATGGCACTCGGCCTCGGTGCTTCCCGCCAGGTCATCAGGCGGCGTGACGACGCCTGATGACCTGGCCGTTTCTGGCGCCGGTATGCTGCCCGCCGTGCCAGGTGATGGCGCCGTTGACGATAACGGTGTCGATGCCCTCGGCCGGGCGCGTGGGCGTGTCGTAGCCGGCGGCGTCGCGGATGGTGCCGGCGTCGAAGACCACGATGTCGGCATGATTGCCGACCGCCAGCGTGCCGCGCCCGTGCAGGCCGAAGTTGCGCGCGGTCAGGCCGGTCATCTTCCAGACCGCGGTTTCCAGCGGGAACAGGCCGACCTCGCGGCAGTAATGCCCCAGCACACGCGGGAAAGTGCCCCACAGGCGCGGGTGCGGATTCTCGCCGACCGGGATGCCGTCCGACCCGATCATCGTTTCGTCGAAAGCCAGGATGCGTTGCACGTCGGCTTCGTCCATCAGGAAGTAGATGGCCGTGCCGGGCTGAAGCCGCCGTGCGGCTTCCTGCTTGGCGACGCCCCATTCGCGGGCGATGTCATCCAGGTCGCGGCCCGTGCATTCCGGGTGCGGCACGCTGGAGGCGATGCGCACGCGACCCTCGAGCATGGCGGGTTCGGTGCGGATCATGGTGGAGCCGGCGGTGTAGGGATAGCAGTCGAGCGACACGCACTGGTGCTGCATCGTCTCCTGGATAAAGGGCAGGGTGACGCGGCTGCGGCCGAAGTTTGGCGTGTTCTGCACCTTGTGGTGCGACACCACCACGGGTACGTCCAGCGCGCGGCCGATCTGGAAGGTCTCCTCGAGCGCTTCCATGACCTGATCGGACTCGTTGCGCATGTGCGTGACATAGAGCGCCTTGCGCGCGCTCAGCGGGCGGCAGACTTCGATGATCTCCTCGGTGGTGGCCTTGATCGCCGGCGGGTAAAAGGTACCAGTCGACAGCCCGATGGCACCCGCCTGCATCGCTTCCTCGACCAGCGCCTGCATGGCTGCGATCTCGTCGTCGTTCGCGGGGCGATCCAGCGCGGACATGGTGACCGCGCGCAGCGTGGAGTGACCCACCATCGCTGCCACGTTCACCGAGCTGGGGGTGGCGCGCAGGGCGTCCAGATAGGCGGCGAAGGTTGTGAAGCGGCCTTCAGGCGGTGCATCGATCAGGCCCAGCGGCATCGGCAGGTCCATGTCGGCGCGTAGCGGTGCAGCGCTGATGCCGCAGTTGCCGGCCACCACCGTGGTCACTCCCTGGGAGATCTTGAACGGCATTGCCGCCTGCGACAGCACCGCCTGGTCGTCGTGGGTATGCGAGTCGATGAAGCCTGGGGCGACGATGCGGCCAGTGGCGTCCAGCGTGCGCTCGGCAGTGTGACCGGCAAGGTCGCCGATAGCGGCGATGCGGCCATCGCGCACGGCAATGTCGGCAGCGAATCGCGGTGCCTTGCTACCGTCGATCACGGTGCCGCCCCGGATCAGCAGATCATGATGGTTCGAAGCCTGCTCAGCCATGCTACGGGTCTCCTGAGATGAAATGGGTGTGTCCTTCAACGGAAGTGACAGGCGACCTGGTGGCCGCCCGGCGCGTCCGACGGGCGGGCCGTCAGCGCCGGTGCCTGCTCGCGGCAAATGGGCTGCGCAAGCGGGCAACGCGTATGAAAGTGGCAGCCAGAGGGTGGGTTGGCCGGGCTGGGCGGATCGCCTTGCAGCAGAATTCGCCGTGCCGGTGCGCGCGGGTTTGGCACCGGCACGGCCGACAGCAGAATCTCGGTATAGGGGTGGCGCGGCGTCGAGAACAGCGCATCGCGATCGGCCAGTTCGACGATGCGACCCAGGTACATCACGGCCACGCGGTGGCTGATATGGCGCACCACGGCCAGATCATGGGCAACAAAGAGATAGGCGATGCCGAACTCCTGCTGCAGGTCCATCAGCAGGTTGACGACCTGGGCCTGCACCGATACGTCGAGCGCGGAGACCGGCTCGTCGCACACGATCAGCTTGGGCTGCATGGCCAGTGCGCGGGCAATGCCGAGCCGCTGGCGTTGCCCGCCCGAGAACTCATGCGGATACTTCGCGGCGGCCTCGGGGCGCAGGCCGACCTTGCCGAACAGCCATTGCACGCGCGCCTCGCGCTCCGCGCGGGAGCGCATCCCAAAGTTGCGCAGTGGCTCCGCGACGATTTCTCCCGCAGTCAGACGGGGGCTCAGCGAAGCGTACGGGTCCTGGAAGATGATCTGTAGTTCGCGCCGGCGGCGGCGCATCTCCGCAGGCGACAGGGTCAGCAGTTCCTCGCCGTCCAGCCTGACCGAGCCTGCGGTGGGCTCTACCAGACGCAGCACGGACTTTGCGGTGGTGGTCTTGCCGCAGCCGGATTCGCCCACCAGAGACAGTGTTTCGCCGCGAGCGACCGTGAAGGAGACGTTATCAACCGCCTGGATCGGCCGGGGCGGTGGCGAGGGCCAGCGGCGCGGCGCAGTGTAGTGCTTGCGCAGCCCGTCCACCTGCAGCAGCGGCGCGGCCTGCGCAGTCGCCACGATGGGTTCCTGAGAGGGGTTCATGCAAGGGTCTCCGGGGTACTGTCGGCAGGCGCGACGCGATCGGGTTGACTTGCCTCGACGGCGAAGCAGGCCACGAAGTGGTCGGCGCCCTGTGCCGAAAGCCGGGGCATTTCCGTGTGGCAGCGAGCCTGCGCCTGGGCACAGCGGGGCGCGAAGGCGCAGCCGCGCTGCGGCTGCTGGGGCGACGGCACCAGCCCGGGGATCTCGGTCAGGCGGCGGCTGCCGGTGTTCATCGACGGCATGGACGCCATCAGGGCGCGTGTGTAGGGATGCAGCGGACGGTCGAACAAATCGGCCACGTTCGCTTCTTCGACCTTGCGCCCGGCGTACATCACCACCACGCGATGACAGCTCTCCGCCACCACGCCGAGGTCGTGCGTGATCATCACCACGCCGGTGCCCAGCTCCCGCTGCAGCCGTCGGATCAGGTCGAGGATCTGCGCCTGGATGGTCACATCCAGCGCCGTGGTGGGCTCGTCGGCGATCAGCACCTCGGGATTGCAGGCCAGCGCGAGCGCGATCATCACGCGCTGGCGCATGCCGCCAGAGAGCTGATGCGGATACTCGTTCGCGCGCCGCTCGGGCTCCGGGATCTGCACGAGGCGCAACATGTCGGTCGCGCGCGCAAGCGCTTCGGCATGGCTCGCCCCCTGGTGCAGGCGCACGGTTTCCGCGATCTGGCGGCCGATGGTCAAGACCGGATTGAGCGAGGTCATCGGCTCCTGGAAGATCATGGAGATGCGGTTGCCACGGATGCGGCGCATCTCCCGCTCGCCAAGCGTGAGCAGATCGGTCCCGTCGAGCAGGACGGCACCTGTCACGTGCGCGGGTGGCGTGGACAGCAGCCGCATGATGGAGAGCGCGGTCACGCTCTTGCCGCAGCCGGATTCACCGACCACACCCAGTGTCTGGCCGGCGCGTACCGTGTAGGAGACACCGTTCACCGATCGCGCGGGGCCGGTCAGGGTGTCGAAGCGCACGTGCAGGTCCTGCACTTCCAGCAGTGGGGTGCCGGCGGGGAGCGCCTTGCGGGTGGACGTCATGGCAGCTCCCATCTCAGAGTTGACGCGCCAGGCGCGGATCGAGCGCATCGCGCAGGCCATCGCCGAGCAGGTTGATAGCAAGCACGGTGGCGGCAAGCAGCAGGCCGGGATACAGCAGGATGTGGAAAGCCACGGCAACGAAGTTGCGACCCTCGGCCATGATGTTGCCCCAGCTTGGCGTCTGCGCCGGCACGCCCACCCCAAGGAAGGACAGCGCCGCCTCGGTCAGCACGGCCGCCGCCGCGACGAAGGTGGCCTGCACGATCAGCGGCGCGACCATATTGGGCAGCACGTGGCGCAGCAGGATCACCGGCAGCCGCGTGCCGACCGCGTGCGCGGCTTCGACATAGAGTTGCTCGCGCAGGGTCAGCGCCATCGAGCGAACCAGCCGCACCACGCGAGGCACCTCGGGGATGGTGATGGCGACGATCACCGCGCCCAGGCTGGCCTGGGTCAGTGCCATCAGCGCGATCGCCAGCAGGATGCCCGGGATGGCCATCAGCCCGTCCATTACGCGCATGAGAAAGCCATCGGTCCAGCGCACGAAGCCAGCGGTCAAGCCGATGGCGACGCCCAGCACGGTGGATAGCAGGCCGACCGAGAGGGCGACGATCATCGACACGCGGCCGCCCCAGACTGCGCGGCTGAACACGTCGCGGCCCAGCGCATCGGTGCCGAACCAGTGTTCGGCGGAAGGTGGCTGCATCCGTGCCAGCGGGTCGATGTCCTGCGGGTCGAACGGCGAGATCCACGGCGCGGCGATCGCCAGCGCGGCGACGGCCAGCAGGAGCACGGCGCCAATGAGGAGGGTGGGATGCTTGCGCGCCCAGTACCAGCGCGGCAGCACGAACGGCGCGTCGTCGTCCGCCGGCCGTGCGGCGGCGTCCTGGCTCGAGGGCAGGGTAGCGGTCATGGCGGCTCAGTATTTGATGCGGGGATCGAACAGCCGGTAGCTGAGGTCGATCATCAGGTTGATCAGCACGTAGGCACCTGCCGAGAGCAGCAGCACGCTTTGGATGACCGGGTAGTCGTGGCGTTGCACCGAATCCACTACCAACCGGCCAACGCCGGGAATCGCGAACACGGTTTCGGTCACCACCACGCCACCGATCAGCAGCGCGATGCCGGTGCCGACCGTGGTCGCAATCGGAATGGCCGCGTTGCGTAGCGCATGGCCGAGCACCGGCAGCACACCGAGCCCCTTGGCGCGGGCGGTGCGGATGTAGTCTTCGTGCAGCACTTCCAGCACCGTGGCGCGCGTCATGCGGGTGATCAGGGCGATGTACACCAGCGCCAGGTTGACGCACGGCAGCACCAGGCTACGCAGCCAGCCCCCGGCGCCATCGGCCAGCCGGGCATAGCCCTGCACCGGAAACCACGGCAACTGGATTGCGAACGCATAGACCAGCAGGTAGCCCACCAGAAATACCGGGAGCGAGAACGCCAACACGGCGAACAGCATCACCAGCCGGTCGACCCAGCTGCCCGCGCGATAGGCCGCCAGCGTGCCCAGCGGCACCGATACCAGCAGCGTCAGCAGCATGGTCAGCGCGGCGATCGACAGCGTCGGCTCCAGCCGCTGGGCCAGCAGCTCGGTCACCGGCATCTGCGTGAAGATGGAGGTGCCCAGGTCTCCGCTGGCGAGCCGGCCGGCCCAGAGCCCGAACTGTTGCCACAGCGGCTGGTCGAGGCCCAGGGTGGCACGCAGGCGCGCGATGTCCTCGACGGTGGCAAGGTCGCCTGCGATCAGTGCCGCCGGGTCGCCCGGCGACAGGTGAATCAGCAGGAAGACCACGATGGCCACCACGGCCATCACCGGCAGCGTGGCCAGCAGGCGGCGGATCAGGTAACCCATGGCAGACTCGCTCAGCGATCAAGCGCCCAGACCGTGGGCACGCCGCCCCACAGCTTGTCCAGGCCCTTCAGATTGGCCCGCGCGGCGAACGCGGACGAGTACTGCCCGGCGTTCACGTACGGCACCGTTTCATAGGCGCGCTTCTGGAAGGCATCGAGCAGATCGCGCCGCTTGGCCGGCACCATCTCGCGCACCCATGCGCTGCGCAACTCGTCCAGCGGCTTGTCGCACGGCCAGCCGGGCAGGCTGTTGCCGCAGGCAGCGCTGAGGTAGGCGTTGGTGACCGGGGTGTTGACGTCGAACTCGCCGGCCACGGTCACGTACATGTTCCAGCCACCGGCATCCGGCGCGTCACGCTTGGCACGTCGCGCGCCGATCGAGGCCCAGTCCATGTTCTGCATGTCGACGTTGATGCCGATGCTGCGCATGGTCTGCGCGGCCATCAGCGCCTCGGCGTTCAGCGCGGTGATGTCGGTGGGCACCAGCAACACTACTTTTTCGCCCTTGTAGCCCGAGACCGCCAGCATCTGCTTGGCCTTGGCGACATCCGGCTTGCGGAAGGGTTCGGCGCCGGCGGCCGTGTCGTTGGGGCTGCCGCAAATGAAGAACGTGGCGCAGTAGTTCATGCGCATGTCCAGCGGGAAACCCATGGCCGCGGTGAAGCGCTCCTGGCTGACTGCCTGCAGCAGGGCCTGGCGTACCTTCGGATTGTTGAAGGGCGGGTGCAACTGGTTCATCACCAGCATTCCCTGGTAGGTGCCGCCAGAGCCGACCTTGAGGCTGTTATCGGCACGCAGCGGCGTGATGTAGTCCGGCGGCAGCTGCTCGATCAGGTCCACCTCGCCGCGCTTGAGGGCGGCGACGGCGCTGTTGGCGTCGGGGAGGTACAGCCATTCGATGCGATCGAAGTGGCTGGTCTTGTTGCCAGCCAGACCGCTTGGTGCTTCGCGGCGGCCCGTGTAGTTGGGATTGCGCACGAACACGGCCTTGTTGCCCGGTACCCATTCGTCACGCTTGAACAGATAGGGGCCGGAACCCACCACTTCGGTCAGCGGGGCGGTGGCCGGTTGCTTGGCCAGGCGTTCGGGCAGGATCACCGGCGGAAAGCCGGAGGGCTTGGCCAGCGCTTCCAGCACCAGCCCAAAGGGCTGCTGCAGCGTCAGCGTGAAGGTGCGCGCGTCGACGACCTTCCACTCGGCGCCGGCCTCGCCCATCGAGCGTCCCAGGCTGTCGCGCGCGCCCCAGCGCTGCAACGATGCCACGGCGTCCGCGGCGGTCACGGCGTTGCCATCGGAGAACTTCAGGCCGGGACGCAGCGTAAAGCTCCACTGCTTGCCGTCCTTGCTGCTGGTGTACTTCTCCACCATCTGCGGCTGCGGCTTGCCGGTCGCGTCCTGCGCGAACAGCGTGTCGTAGACCATATAGCCGAAGTTGCGCGTGATGTAGGCCGTGGTGAAGGTCGGGTCGAGGATCTTCAGGTCGGCGTGCGGCACGATCTTCAGCGTCCTGGCGGGGGCCTGTGCCTGTGCCTGCGCCGGCAGGCTGGTGCAGGCCAGCAACAGGGCGCCAATGACGAGCGTGGCGAGCGGTCGGTGTTGCATGTCTTGTCTCCTCCTTGTCTTGCTTTGTCCTGATGCTTGTCAGGTGTCTTGGTATTGGAGTCTCAGCGTCCCGTGAATCAGGCGGGATCGAGCGGCCACTTCGGGCGGTGAACTTTGCGGTAGGGCAGGGTGCGCAGGTCCAGCGTCACCGCGCCCGGCGCTCCGGCATAGATCACGTGGCGCGCGATCTTCGCGAAGGACGCGTAGAAGTGTTGCGACGACTTGACCACGATGATCTTTTTTGCGGCGAGGTCGCAGCCAAGCTGGGTAAAGAGATCGGTTCCCATGGCCTGGTTGCGCAGCGTGATCAGAACGATGTCGATGCCGTTGGCCTCCACGAGCGCGCTGTCGCCCATCTGCATGGGAGCGTTGGCCAGGCCGGTCATCACCATGTCGGGCATCAGCGCCTTGACCGTGCAATCCAGATCCAGCGGCTCGCCGGAGAGCGGGCTGATCTTGCCGCCGATGCGTAGCGGCAGGCGCGCGCCCACGCCGGCCTCGAACGCGATGCGTGCCGCGATCGGGTCCCACATTGGGCCGATGGCCGCATTGCCTATGCCGCGTTCGATCATGCGGCGCAGGATGAAGGTGGAGTCGCCCGCCGCGCCACCGCCCGGATTGTCCGCGCCATCCGCCAGCACCACCGGGCCACCGTCAAAGGCCAGTGCCTCGTCCAGTGCGGCGTCGATGCCGGGGTAGGGCACGTCGAGCGCCTCGCGCATGTCGATCAGTTCATCGGCCAGACGGCGTGCGAGCGTCTGGGCCGCGGTGGCGTCGCCGTCCGTGTAGACGAGCACCCTGGTGCCCATCTCGGGCACGTCGCCCCAGGAGAATCCGTGCGCGATCGAGATCGACAGCACGCCGTTGTGGCCTTCCAGTGCCTGGATGCGGTCGACGAAGCCACGCGCAGGCTGGCGCGACGTATGCACCGTGACGATCATGCCGCAGTCGACCACCGCCGGGACCGGACGGATCTTGCCCGCCGCCTTGGCCGCGCACAGGTCGACCAGTTCGATCGCGCGTTCGAGCACATCGGTGTGCGGGTACTCCTTGAAGGCGATCAGAAGATCGGCATGCGTGGTCATGGCGGGCGACAGGTGGCAGTGCGGATCGAGTTCCGCGCCGATCACCACATCGGGGCCGACAATGGCGCGCACCCGTTGCAGCAGGTCGCCTTCGCAGTCGTCGTAGCCGTCGGCGACCATGGCGCCGTGCAGGCCGAGCAGCACCATGTCCACCGGCAGCGCCGCGCGCAGATCGGCCAGCAGTTCCTCGCGCAGCGTTTCATAGGCGTGCCGCGTGGTGGTGCCGCTGGGCTGAGCGCCGGCAACCATGCCTTCCAGCAACGTCCAGCCGCGCTCCTTGCCGCGCAGGCGCGCGGCCCACAGCGGCCCGGAGAAGAAGGTCATCTGGTCCGGATGCTGGCCGGCCGGGAAGTAACCACGGTCGCGGAACGATGCGAGCCCGGTCGGCATCGGCGCGAAAGTATTGGTCTCGGTTGCTAGGGAAGCGCTGAACACACGCACGGCTGTCTCCTGGAGTCGTTGTTGTACCTGTCGTTGTGCTTTCGTTTCGTCTGCGTGTGGCCCGTGGATGCCGGGCCCGCTGCTATGAGGCCACTGTGCGGCGCAACCGCGCGGGCCCCAGCATTTCCGCGGTCAGCCCGAAGGACGCGGCGTGCGCGGGCACAGGCAGGCCACGCGCCAGCGCGGCGCAGGTCTCGCCCATGGCCGCGGACGTCTGGATGCCGTAGCCGCCTTGCGCAGCCACCCAGAAGAAGCCTGACGCGCGATCGTCGAAGCCACCGACCAGGTCGCCGTCCGCCACGAAGGAGCGCAGGCCGGCCCAGGTACGGGCGGGATGGCGGATCGTCAGCGTGGTGGCTTCCTCGATGCGGTGGATCGCCATTGCGATATCCAGTTCCTCGGGTTGCACGTCCTGCGGCTCGACCGGGTCGGCATTGGCCGGAGAGCCGAGCAACATGCCAGCGTCGGGCTTGATGTACCAGGATTCGTCGGCGCTATGCACCATGGGCCAGCCATGGCTGTCGATGCCGGCGGGCGGCTGGAAGACAAAGGCCGAGCGCCGGCAGGGCTGCAGGCCAAGCGGGGAGACGCCGGCCTGGCGCGCGATCACGTCGGCCCACGCACCGGCGGCATTCAGCACGACCGGCGCTTCGTAGACGGCATGTCCTGCTTCCACGCGCCAGACATCGCCATGACGCGTGATGGCGCGGACCTCAGCGTCGCAGACCAGCTTGCCACCCGCCTGACGCATGCCGCGCAGGTAGCCTTGATGGATCGCATGGACATCCATGTCGGCCGCGCCGGGCTCGTAGACCGCGCCGATCACCATCTCCGGGCGCAGCACGGGCACGCGTTCGCAAGCTTGCTGGGCGGTCAGCAGTTCGGCCTCGGGCGCCATCGCGCGCAGGATTTCCCAGTGCTCGTCGAGCAGGGCCTGCTGCCCGGGCGCGGCAACCATCAGCGCGCCGCGCGGCGTCAGCAGCGGATGCGTGGCAAAGCCCTGCGGCGGATTTGCGAGAAAGGCATGGCTGGCCATCGTCAGCGCGCGCACCTGAGGCGTGCCGTAGCTTTCCATGAACAGCGCGGCGGATCGGCCGGTGGAGTGATAGCCCGGCTGGCTTTCCCGCTCCAGCACGGTGACGCTGCCGTGCGGCGCGAGCCAGTACGCGACGGAGGCGCCGGCGATACCTGCGCCGATTACCAGAAAGTCAGAGCGGAGTGGGGCCGTGGTTGCAGTCATTGGCAAGGGGTGCTTGGGGACGTTGCACGCCGGCGCGAGGCGAGGCGCAGGCTCATGGGTCCAGCGAGTGTATTCAAGAATTTGCGAATACGCAAATTGCGGATACGCAAATTATCGGATAAATTGCGGATGCCAAGGGCATACCCCTACGCGGGGGGTGTGCCGGGCTCAACAACACGTCATCACGAAAGGATCCTGGCTTGAAAGAGACTAATGCCTCGGCGCACGTGGACCCGTCGCGCACGCTGGACCGGGAGACCTTCGGCAAGCGCCTGCGCGGCGCGCGCAAGGCGCTCGGCTGGACGCTGGCCCACCTTGCGGAGCTGTCCGGCGTATCCATCACCACTATCTCGCGCGCGGAGCGTGGCCAGCTTGCGCTCGGCTACGACAACTTCGCGGCCATTGGCAAAGCGCTGCAAATGGACATGGGCGAGATGTTCGCCGGAGCGGGGGAGACTGCGGCGCCGTTCCAGGGGCCCATCGTCACGCGTGCCAATCAGGGCGTGGTCTATACCGGCCAGTCGATTGCCTATGAGTTTCTCTGTACCGAGGCGGCCGGGAAACAGATGAGCCCGACGGTGGCCACCGTCCACGCGCGGCACATCACGGGGCCGGAGGTCTTTGCCAGCCACCCCGGCGAGGAGTTCATCTATGTGCTGAGCGGCGAAGTCGAGGTGCACTTCGCGAATGGCGAGTTCGTGCGAATGGCACGCGGGGATTCCTTGTACTTCGATGCCAGGCTGGGGCACGCCTATATCAGCGTCAGTCGGCAACTGGCACGTACCATTGGCGTGACCACCAGCGAGAGCCAGCAGATGCGCTCCGCTCAGGCGCTGCCGGCAGCGGCATCAGGCAAGGTAAAGGAGCGGACAGCGGTGGCCGCTCCGGGCGCGAAGGCCGTCAGCGGCAAACGTGCAGGCACCGCCGCGAAACGGGCGGTGAAGATCAAGCGTTGATCCATCCATTCGGGCGGCTGCCGCGCGATCACGCGGCCTCGGCCTGTCATCCCGGAATCGTCACGCCGCACTCCTGCGCCACCGCATGGAGCTTTTCCAGATCGGGCGGGCCCGGAGGGACGGTCTCGTCAATGCGCGAGAAGAGATGCGAGGCATTGCCGCCGTGGCTGGTGACGGAGATCATCTCGCCCCCGCCGGTACCGAAGCGGAACGAGTGCGTCGTGCCGGCTGGAATATGGACGAACGTGCCGACCGGTGCCGCGAAGACCTGATCGCCATAGCCGATCTCGACACTGCCCCTGGTGACGTAGAACGATTCGTCCCAGTCATGGCTATGTGGCGGCGGCCCACTGCCTTCCTCGCCATGCTGCAGGAACACCTCGTAGCCCTGCGTGGCGGCACTCGAGGCCAGCACCGTGATTTTCTCGCCCACGACGTTGAGCGGGCGTGCGTACGCGTCCGGGGTCACTACAAAGGGCTCTGGTTTCATGGCTCGCTACCCAGTCGGTCAGGAATCGGATGACTCGGTACTGCGAGAGTGACTATGCGCGTGTCGCGGTGCTGCTCTGTGCGGTTGCGCACAGACGGAGCAATGGTGATTGCCGGTACGACAAGCCGACGCCTTGCGCGCCGGCCCTTTCAGACGTTGCCGCTTCCCGTCTTGCCCGATTTGGCGCGTGCCCTGCGGTCGGGCACCAGCGAGATGGGGTGCATCCCCTCGAGCCACGACAGTGCATCGACATACGACAGGAACTGTTCCAGATACCCGGGCGACACCTCGCGCATCAGTGACAGTGACCGATGCACCAGATGGTTCGTATTCAGCGGCCCGGCGTTCTCGGGCACACCCGCCTGCGACTGGCGCATTTGCCGGTCGACACTGACGCGAGCCCAGGTGTCGCGGAAGTAGTCGGCCAGTTCTGGCTCGACGGGGGCGGCGCGCTGCGGGATGAGGGCGTTTGGTGTGTGAGTGTGAACGTGAGCGTGGGTGGTGGTGGCCGCGGCGGCTGGCTGCGTATGCTGGCCGAGGCGCTCCCTGAGCGCCGCGAGTTCCGCGAGGGCGTCGAGCCGTTGCGACTGTGCCTCTGGCTGCGCTACCTCGTCCGACGCGCTCGCATTGCCTGCCAGCATCTCCCCGTATTCCGCCACCAGCCTGGCTACCCGCGCATCGAGCAGACGGCCAGCTTCGCCGCTATAGCCGGACGCGCGTTGCGCCATCGTCTCGATAAAGCGAAAGCGGACGGGGTCTGCACGGTCTGCGCCGTTGTCGCGCCAGCCGTCGAGCAGGGTAAGGGGATCGAGCGGGCCGTCGTTATGCATGGGGTTTCGTGGTCCCGGCACCGGCTCCGGCCCCGGCAGATACCCTCGGCACTGGCGCGATTTCCACGCGCCGGTTCTTCGCCCGGCTTTCCTCTGTGGCATTCGACGCGACCGGCTGCTGCGAGCCGAATGCCGCCGAGAAGATCGAAGCCGGGGGGAGGCCCGCTTCGATCAGCGCGCGGGTGACGGTCAGCGCCCGCTGGGCCGACAGTTCCAGGTTGTCGGCAAATCGCCGGTTGCCTTCCCTGACCTGCTGGTCGTCGGTGAAACCGCTGACCATCAGGATTTCGTCGCGCGCGCCCAGATAGGCCGACAGCGGCGCGGCAAGGCTTTTGAGCAGCGCGCGGCCTTCCGGCTGCAACTGGTCGGAATTCAGCGCGAACAGCACATTGCCGCTGATGCCGATGCGCCCGTCCTTGAGCGTGACCCGGCCAGCCGCCAGCGGCCCGGCGAGCGCTTCCTCCAGCGTCTGGCGTCGCTTCAGTTCCTCTTGCCGCTGCTTGACCTCGTTCTCGAGCCGTGCCGACAGTTCCATCTGCACGCCAATCACGCCCAGCAGCACCAGCACGAAGGCGCCCAGCATGACCGACATCAGGTCACCGAACACCGCCCAGGCCGGGACGGTGGGCTCCGCGCCGGCGTCGAAATCGTCCGTCATGCCGCCTCGGCTCCTGCCTGCTGCGCGGAGAACTGCTGCAGGTTCTCAAGGATCTGCTTCTGCGACAGCATGCTCAGGTCCACCACCTCGCGGGCCTGCGCCACGTAGTAGGCCAACTGCTCGTCGCTACGCGTCATCGACTTGTCGAGCGCGGCCTCGATGCGGGTGAGGTGCTCCGCCAGCTTGTCATTCGATGCGCTGAACACCTGTACCGCCATACCGAAGGCTTCGCCCAGGCTCGCCACTTCGACGGCACCGCCCGTGACCTGTGCCGCGATGCCATCGAGCTTGCCGGTCTCCTGCGCCACCTGCTCGGTGAAGCGCGTGCCGACGCGCTCCAGCAGGTCCGCCGTAGTCGTGACGAGCCCATCCACGGCCGCACGTTGCTCGGTGGAGGCGTGATTCACGGCATCGAGCAGCGTGCCGAGCGTTTCGAGCAGACGCCCACGCTCCTCAAGCATTGCGTTGTCGCGCGCCATGCCGTCGGTGAGCTTCTGGCGCAGTTCGGCGATGACGTCGGCGGCGGCCTTGGGTGCCTCGGTCGCGATCTGCGCCAGGCGGGCCACTTCAGCGATGGTGCCGTTGGCCTGCTCCTGCGTGTGCGTGGCGATGTCGTTGGCGGTCCGGGCGAGGGTGTCGCGGATCTCCCGCTGATGCTCGGCCGATTGCGTGCTCGCTTGTTGCCATTCATCGCGCATGGTGGCGGCCATGGTGGCCAGCGTGTCACGCCACGCCGCAAGGCGCTGTTCGTCGCGCGAGGCCAGTTCCGATTGCAGCGTGGACGCGGCCTGCAACAGGCGATCGATTTCAGCAACCGTGCCGGAGGCGTGCGTCTGCGCGTGAGCGGCGATATCGCGCGCGCTTTGCGTCAGGGCATCGCGGACATCCTGCTGATGAACGGCCGATTGCGAGCTTGCCTGCTGCCACTCATTGCGCATGGTGACGGCCATGTCGGCCAGTGTGTCGCGCCACGCGGCGAGCCGCTGTTCGTCACGCGCGGCCAGTTCCGATTGCTGCGTGGTTGTGGTTTGCAGAAGCCGGTCGATTTCGGCAAGCGTGCCGGTGGTGTGAGCCTGGGCGTGCGTGGCGATGTCGCGCGCGCTTTGCGTCAGGGCATCGCGGACAGCCTGCTGATGAGCGGCCGATTGCGAGCTGGCTCGTTGCCACTCATCGCGCATGGTGACGGCCATGTCGGCCAGTGTGTCGCGCCACGCGGCGAGGCGCTGTTCGTCACGTGCGGCCAGTTCCGATTGCCGCGTGGTCGTGGTCTGCAGTAGGCGGTCGATCTCGGCAAGCGTGCAGGTCGCGTGAGCCTCGGCGTGCGTGGCGATGTCGCGCGCACTTTGCGCCAGGGCATCGCGAACGGCCTGCTGGTCAGTGGCCGATTGCGTGCTGGCCCGTTGCCACTCGTCGCGCATGGTGGCGGCCATGGCTGCCAGCGTGTCGCGCCACGCGGCAAGCCGCGTTTCATCGCGTTCGGCTAGCGCCGTCTGGCGCTCCGTTTCCTGTGCCGCCAGTTGGGATTGCAAGTTGGCGTGCGACTGGCTGACCGTACCCGCGATGTCGGCGGCGTGCTGCGAGAAGGCGGCTGAGGCGTCGGTCATCGCCTGGTGGTTGGCGCTGGCGAGCGATTCGCCCGTATGTTCGAGGCGCGACAGCGCGGCATCCCACGTTCTGGCGGCGTCGGCGGCGGCCGTGTCGAGGCGCGTGCCGATGCCGTCGACCAGCGCCGTCGAGCGTTGCGCGAAGGTTTCGCCGAAGCCGTCGAGCGATGCGCGCAGGTCTGACGTCAGAGAGGCGTTCACCTGCTGGTGTTCGGCGAGCGCCTGACGCCATGTGTCGGCCACGGCGGTAGTGGTGGCGTCGAAGCGGGTGGAGAGGTCGTCCAGATGCTGTCGCACGGTCTGCGTGACGGTGTCGCGCATGGTGGAGGCTTCGCGGGCGAGGCCGGTCATGGTGGTGTCGACGGCTGGCTGGATCGCCGCGCTGGCGGCCCGGGCGCTGTCCGCGATGCCTTCCTTCAGCGACTGCCCGACGGTATCGGCCAGCCGCGCGTAGGCTGCTTCGGTCCGCGTATGGAACGCATCCTGGCTGGCCGACAGACGCTCGCCGAGCGCTTCGTTCTGGCGGGCCATCGTCGTGGCCATGGTTTCCAGTCGATCCACCAGCGTGGGCATCAGTTCGGCCTGGCGTTGCAACAGCGCGAAGACCGTGTCGTGCTGGTGATGGCGCGAATGCGCGCGCAGCGTGGTGGCGATGCGCTCGTCCAGCATCTGCGCCGCTTGCACGCGCTCGCGGCGGGCAAGCGTCGAAAGCAACCCGAGCATGGCCGAGGTGGCTACGCCAGCCACAGACGTCCCAAAGGCGAAGCCAAGACCCTTGACCGGAGCCGCCAGCGAAGCGCGGATCGCCTGCAGGTCGGCGGCGCTTTCCAGCGCCACGCCGGTGCTGCGTAGCGTGCCGACCATGCCGAGGAAGGTGCCGAGCATCCCCAGCAGCACCAGCAGGCCGACCAGATACGGCGTCATCGACGGTCCAGGAAGCGCAACGCGCTCGCCCTCCACGCGCAGGCGTACCGCATTGCGCAGGCTGGGATGCAGGCTGTCGAGCCACGCGCCGAGGCTGGTCGGCGGCGCGGCCAGGTTGGCAAGCGCGACGGGCAGGGTAGCCGTGGCCTGGCGGTAGCGGCGCAGTTCGAACGCGCCGCCCACGTAAAACCCGCCAATGAGCAGTGTGACGGCCAGCGCCAGCGCATTCGTGCCCGCGTAGCCGGCGCCGACCCAGCCGACGACGGCGAGGCCAGCCAGGAAGACAACGAGTGGCGCGACGAGCGATGTGAGGTGTCTGTTCATATAGTTCGATCAGATGTCGCGCAGGGCGGCGAGCAGGGCGTCCACGGGCTGGAATCGGATTTCCAGCTCGGCCAGCAGTACGCTCTGCATGTCCCTGCGAAATACAGTTAGCCACGCGCCCTCGGTGTCGCGCAGCCGTGTGAAATGCGGTTCCAGCATCCCCGGCACTGCGGCAAGCACGGCCTGTTCGCGCGCGCCGAGTACCTGTTCCATGACGGCATCCAGCATGGCCAGCCGGGCTGCCTGCGGCGTGCGCGACGTCAGTGCAGCCCGCAGCCGCCCGCGCAGACCGGCGATTTCGCGTTCCATCTGCTGCTGCAACGCGATATAGCGCTGGCGATGGACGGCGAAGTCGGCCTCGGCAGGATCGGGCGCCGCCGTCCGCGTCGGCATCCGGCGGCGGCTGTCGGACGACATGCCTTGCCCGGTAATCGCGGCGGTCAGCATGGCGCGCAAATGGGTGCCAGCGGCGTCGCCGATGCCCCGTTCGCTACCCGCACGCGCCGGTGCGCCGGACGGCATTTCCGGCGGACTGCCGTTGAGCGCGGCCGACAGCGCGATGGCGTCGGTCCAGCCAAGCCACCGGCTCATCACGGCGGACAGCGACGGCACGGCGCCGGCGGCGTCGGTCTCGGTCAGGCGCGCCAGCACGCGCAGCAGTTTCGGGCCGCTGAAACCCGTGCGCTGTGGCACTTGCGTCATGTCGGCAGGATGGGAAAAAGGGGGGAGTTTACACGGTCGCGGCTATGGCGGACGCGGCGCCGGGAGGCGGGTTGCCATTTATCACAGCGCAGTGGCTGGGGTGATGGGCGATTTGGTGATTGACGGGGCAGCGCCGGGAGGGGGGCCGTTCGCCAACACGACCAACGACGCCTCGCTGCCAGAACTCGCGCAGTTCCTGTGTCCGCAGGGCGGAAAGCCAAACGCGGAGGCGCGTGATAAACACGAGGATGATTGGCGTCACAGCACTTCGCCCATGTCCGTTTGCCGCAGGGGTACCTGACAAAGGAGCAGGGCAGACGGGACGTGAGACCAGGATCCTCCGATCTCACGCTGGCAGGGGTGGGCTGGGGGGGCGCACGATGGCTGGAAGCTCAAAATAAACAAACGATCGTATACTGATAAGATCGTGGACATGTGGATTGTCCAGTTTCACGATTTTCCCGAGGACCATTCATCATGGCGCGCACTTTCGGATCGAACGGCGCTAAGACCGTCGAATCCCTGAAGAAGGAAGCAACCAGGCTCATCTACGAGCATGGCTTTGAAGGCATGAATCTTCGCATGCTGGCTGAGGCTGTCGGCATCCAGCCTGGGTCGTTGTACAACCACATTTCGAACAAGCAGGATCTGCTCCATATCTTGCTTAACGATGTCATGGAGGAATTGCTGGAGGGCGTCGAAGCTGCGTTGATGGGCAGCGCGACACCGCGTGAGGCACTGATGCGATTCATCGCGTTCCATATTCAGTTCCACGCCGAGCGCAAGGAAGACGTATTTATCGGCAATGCCGAGCTGCGCAGTCTTGAGCCTGCGAACTTCAAAGCCATTGCCGCAAAGCGCGAAAAATACGAGACCTATCTCAACGACATCTTCGACGCTGGCACCAGGCAGGGCCAGTTCCACATTGCCGACACCAAAGTCGCGACATACGCAACGATTGCCATGCTTACGGGGGTCTGTACCTGGTATCGCCCGGGCGGCCGTCATTCGATCGGGTCACTCGTCGAGATCTATACGTCGATGGTCATGAACGGGATAGACAACCCCGGTCAGGCGCCTGAACCTGTGCCTGCGAGGAAAGCGACTCGTCCACGCAAGGGCTGAAAGCAGCTATGTTGGGTGATGCCGATGGAAGGGCCTTCCTCGTGCCCTATACGTTGTCGCGCTGCATCGGACCCCGGCTAGACCTTGTCCATCATTCGAAACACGGCTCAATATCGCCAGGAGCGTGTGAATCCGTGGCGCAACGGTGAGCCTGTTCACTGACGGTTCCGATGGAATGAAGGCGCCACTACCGCCGATGGCGGCTTCCCGATCGCTAACCACCCGGGAGCGCCGCGCCTCCGTCGGCAGCAACGATTTCGTCGCAGGCAATGGCCGGCAACAAGCCTCCTCCGGCCGTCGCGCCATCCACCGCGACTGATTAATTTCCGAACTCTGCCCCATCTTCCCGGTGACCGTATTCCTGACCGGGCCCTTGCACTCTGAAGAATGCTTGTCCGTCTCATCGTTTATCCCTATATGGCGAGGATATACAAACGAACGTACGTTAGTATAGTATCTGCCGTGCGGATGAGACGTGAGGTTGTCCGCCGATTGACGGGCTAGAGAGCGGCGAGGTTGGAGGGCGGGCCGACCGCTTCATGCCCTGTCAGCACACAGACAAACGAAACCACTGTTTTGCTGCTTGGGGGACTGGAGGGATGTCATCAGAGATTTGGTCGACCGATGCGTCTGGCGACCTTCAGATTCATACCGACGAGAGAGGTGTGGCAACGGTCATCCTGAATCGGCCGGATCACCGCAATGCTCTCTCGATGGCGTTGATTCGTGCACTGCA
Source organism: Cupriavidus sp. UBA2010 (assembly GCF_002335265.1). NCBI lineage: Bacteria > Pseudomonadati > Pseudomonadota > Betaproteobacteria > Burkholderiales > Burkholderiaceae > Cupriavidus > Cupriavidus sp. UBA2010. The sequence continues at coordinate 263,692 of NZ_DDCI01000020.1, read as the reverse complement.
CCGGGCCGCAATCGCGCTCGAGTCGCGCGACGGAGTGCGGGTTGTTGTGCTTGCCGGCTCGGGGGGCATCTTCTGTTCCGGTGGAGATCTGGAATGGATGCGCGACATTCTTGATCAGTCCGACGAGAAGAAGGCCGAAGACGCGCTGGAGTTGGCGCACATGCTCGATGCATTCCACCGTCTCAACAAGCCGGTGATTGCGCGGGTCCAAGGCGGTGCGTATGGCGGTGGAGTCGGTCTGATGTCAGTGGCTGACATTGTGATTGCCGCAAACGATGTCACATTTGCGTTGGCGGAGGTACGCCTTGGTGTGATCCCCGCAACGATCGCCCCCTACGTGATCGCTCGCACCGGTGTTGCCCAGGGGCGCTCGCTCATGGTAACCGGACGCCCGATCGACGCAACGGATGCCCAGCGCATCGGTCTGGTAGATATTGTTTGCGATGCGGCCTCCTTGGGCGAGGCCCTGGAACGGGAAGTGGCGACTGCACTGACCACGGCACCCGGCAGTGCGGGTCACATCAAGCGACTTCTATCCGGATTCTCGCAACAGCCACACACGCATTTCCAGCCATGTATCGACGAGCTGGTCTCGGTCTGGAACTCCAGCGAGGCTGCCGAAGGTGTTGCTGCCTTCCTGCAGAAACGTAAGCCGGTCTGGCTAAGCCGATAGGGTGCCGCCATGCTAGTCGTCGAAACTCTGCAGGTGATGTACGACCGATCGATCGAAGCGGTCCGCAATATTTCGCTGCGCGTGGAAGAGGGCACCATCGTGGGCCTGCTCGGTACCAACGGTGGGGGCAAGAGCACTGTCCTCAAGGCCGTCACGGGCACGCTGGAAGTGGAGGATGGCGAGATCATGGCGGGCTCCGTCAGGTTGCTCGACCGTGACCTGTCGCGCATGACGTCGGATCAGATCGTTCGTCAGGGCATCGCACTGGTCCCGGAGGGGCGTCGCATGTTTGACACCCTCACGGTGGAAGAAAACCTGAGGGCCGGCGGACACATCATGCCGCGCGCCGTAGTCGATGTGAATATCGAGCGGGCCTATATGCTCTTTCCCCGGCTCAAGGAAAAGCGTCTGGCGGTGTCCGGCTATCTGTCGGGCGGAGAGCAACAGATGGTTGCCATCGCGCGTGCGCTGATGTCTGATCCCAAGATGCTGATACTCGATGAGCCATCCCTGGGGCTGGCTCCGCTTATCGTCGCCGATATCTATGCCGCCATACAGCGCCTGAACCAGGAGCACGGCATGACGATCCTTGTGGTCGAACAGAATGCGCGCACCGCCATCAGCATTTGCGACTACGCCTATGTTATCGAGAACGGTGCGGTCGTCCTCGATGGCAACGCCGACGCCCTCGCGGCGAATCCGGATTTTCAGGATTTCATCCTCGGCATGGGGGAAAATCGGCAGGCCCGAAGCATGCGTGATGTCAAGCACTACAAACGACGGAAGAGGTGGCTGTCATGAGCGCACTGCTGACGGTTACGCACCTGGCCAGACGCTTCGGCGGTGTCGCCGCGATCCAGGATGCGCACCTGAGCGTCAACGAGGGCGAGATCTATAGCGTGATTGGACCGAACGGCGCTGGCAAGTCGACGCTGTTCAATCTCATCTCGGCGATATTTCGCCCCGACAAGGGCTCCATTCAGTTCGGTCCATATCGCATCGACCACCTGCGCTCTCACCAATTGGCGTCGATCGGAATCGGACGAACCTTTCAGAATCTTGCGTTGTTCAAGCATGCCAGCGTCGTTGAGAACGTCCTGGTGGGCATGCACAGCCATCTGCGCAGTGGCCCGTTCAGCGCCGCTTTCTTTCTCGGTCGCACAAAAGCCGAAGAGATCGAGGCCCGGCGGCGAGCCGAAGAGATCATCGATTTCCTGGAGATATCCGAGTTGCGCGACAAGCCGGTGGGAAGTCTGTCCTATGGCCAGCAAAAGCGGGTGGAGCTTGGTCGGGCGCTGGCCACACGTCCCAGGCTGCTGCTGCTGGACGAGATGGTTTCCGGAATGAACGAGGAGGAAACGGAGGACATCGCACGCTTCATCCTTGATATCCGCGATGAGCTTGGTATCACCGTCATGATGATCGAGCACCACATGGGCATTGTCATGGATATCTCCGACCGCATCTGCGTGCTCAACTTCGGCACCACGATTGCCGAAGGGACGCCCGCCCATATCCGTGCGAACGATGCGGTGCGCCAAGCTTATCTGGGGAGCGCAGAAGCGGATCAGCCAGCGCAAGTGGAGGTTGCAGCGTGAAAGAGGTCAACAGAGTCGACTCGGAGGGTCTGACCCTGCCGCAACTGCTGCAGCGTTGGGCACAGCAGGTCCCGTACAGAACGGCGCTCCGGGAAAAGGATCTGGGCATTTGGAAGGGGGTCACGTGGCTGCAGTATTGGCACAACGTGCGCGACCTCGCGAGGGGATTGCACGAGATCGGCTTCCGGGCCGGCGACAGGCTTGCGATCGCCAGCGAAGACTCGCCGGAATGGCTCTACGCGGACCTCGCGGCGCAAGCGCTGGGCGGCATTTGCGTCGGCATCTACCCTACCAATCCGTGGCCGGAAGTGCAGTACATCCTCAACCACTCCGAAGCGACGGTGGTGGTTTGCGGGGACCAGGAGCAAGTCGACAAGATACTGGACGCCAAGGCGTCTCCTGTCGGGCTTCCATCCATCAGGCATGTCTACTGTGTCGACATGAAAGGCCTGCGGCACTACGACGAGGCGCAGGTTGGAAGTCTGCAAAGACTGATGGAACTCGGCCGAGCCTGCCCGGACATTGATAAATGGTTCGAGCGGGCCGTCAGTCATACCCGGCCGGACGACGTGGCGGTGATCGTCTACACCTCAGGCACGACTGGGGCGCCGAAGGGCGCCATGCTTTCGCATCGGAATTTCATCTGCTCGACGCAAGGCATCGTCAATGAGTTCGGCTTTACCGACAAGAATCACAGCGTCCTCTGCTACTTGCCGCTTTGCCATGTCGCAGAGCGCTCGTTCTCTCAGGTGAGCCACCTGATCTGCGGCTCGGTTATCAACTTCGCGGAGTCGGTCGACGCGGTGCAGTCCAACCTACGAGAGATTGCCCCGCTGATCTTTTTCGGTGTGCCGCGTATTTGGGAAAAGATGCAGCAGACCGTACAGATCCGGGTCTCGGAAAGCTCGGCGCTACCACGCAGGCTATATGTCGCCGCAATGCGTGTGTGCGGTGCCATCGTCGATGCTGAGGAGAGCGGTCAATCCGCTACTGCGTTGCAGCGCGCTGTCATGTTCGCCGCGCGCTGGGTGGTGTTCAAGCCCATTCTTCGCCATTTCGGGCTTGACCGTGTCAACGCTGCATTTGCCGGCGGCGCATCGGTACCACCTGACGTCGTTCGCTTCTTTCGCATTCTCGGGCTGACCATCTATCAAGCCTACGGCCTGACGGAAACTGCCGCGGTAGCCTTCATTCAGCGCCCGCGCTACACGAAGCGTGGCCACACCGGTTTGCCTGTGGAGGGGGTGGAGTACAAGATTGCGGACGATGGAGAGATGCTGATCCGAGGCGCATCGGTGTTCAAGGGGTACTTCAAGGATCAGGCCGCGACGGACGCAACGCTTGCCGATGGCTGGCTGCACTCCGGGGATATCGTCGAGCGGGATGTCGGTGGCGAGATCGCGATTGTGGATCGCAAGAAGGAAATCATCATCACCAGCGGTGGCAAGAACATCGCGCCGTCGGAGATCGAGAACGCCCTCAAGGAGAGCTTCTTTATCCGGGAGGCCATCATCATCGGGGATGGGCGCCATTTCGTCTCGGCGCTCCTTCAGATCGACATGCACACCGTCGGAAAATGGGCACAGGAGAACGGCCTGACTTTCACGACCTTCAAGTCGCTCTCCAGATTGCCGCAAGTACGCAATCTGATCCAGGCAGAGGTGGATCGCGCGAACGGTCGGTTCGCAAGGGTGGAGCGCGTTCGCGAGTTCGTCCTGCTCGATAAGGAGCTCGATCACGACGACGGCGAACTGACCGCAACGATGAAGGTGCGCAGAAGGGCAATCGAGAAGAAATTTGCTGCCGAGATCCGGCAAATCTACGAGGAGGCAGCCTGATGGACTATCTTCTGGCCCTATTGGGAAGCGGTGTGGCGATCGGTGCCATCTACGGGCTGGCTGCAATGGGCTTTGCCGTTGTCTACAAGGCGACGGGTGTCATCAATTTCGCTCACGGCGAGATGATCATGCTGGTGACGTACCTCGCCTTCACCCTCAGCAATCATGCGCCATTGCCGCTGTGGATACTCCTTCCAGCGATAGCGGTGACCTCGTTGGTCGTTGGTCTGTTGCTGGAGTGGGTGTTTATCCGACCCATGATCGGCGAGCCTCCGTTCTCGACCGTCATGCTGACAATCGGGTTGGCGGTTCTCCTGCGTTCGCTAGTCGTGCTGATCTGGGGCGCCGAGCCGCACCCATTCAATCTCGGTGGCGAAGAATCGGTCATCACGCTCGGCGCACTGCGGCTGTACACGGCCCAGGCGTACGCCATCGGTGCGCTGATACTTTGGTGTATCGGGATCGCGTTGTTTCTCAAATTCTCGAAGTACGGGATCGCCATGCGGGCGACGGCCATCAGTGAGACCACGGCAATGTTGATGGGCGTAAGCGTCAAGCGCGTATACGCGATGTCATGGGCGATTGGCGCCTTGATGGCCGCCACTGTAGGCATCTTCTTCGCAACCATCTACGAGCTTGGGCCCGATATGCACATGCTGGGCTTGCGTGCATTCCCTGCGGCAATTCTTGGCGGGCTTGACTCCGTCATTGGCGCGGCTGTGGGAGGCATTGCCATCGGGGTGTTGGAAACCGTCACGGAAGGGTATATCGGCAAGGGCCTCAAGGAGATCGTCGGCTTCGCTGCGATCATCGTGGTGCTCATGGTGCGGCCGTATGGCCTGTTCGGAAAAAAGAAAGTCGAGCGCGTGTAATGCATTCCGGAAACTACAAAGAATCGTACGGGCAGCTGGTCGCCGCCATCCAACGTCCGGCGCAACCGATCTGGCTGAGTGTCCTTGCACTATGCCTGGTTGTGCTGCCATTGGTCGCGAGCCCCTATGCAATGACCTTGGCAATCAAGGTCCTGATCTGGGTGATCGGGATCGTGGGATTGAATCTTCTGATTGGCGGCACCGGGCTGATCTCGCTTGGTTACTCGGGATTCCTCGCGCTCGGCGCCTACGCGAGCACCATTGTCGTGGTGCGTTACGGGTTACCCGCGGTGTTCGGCATTCTCTTTGGCGGGGCGGTCTCCGCGCTTGTCAGCCTGTTGGTGAGCATTCCATCACTGCGACTGCGAGACTTGTATCTCGCGATTACCACGCTGGCATTCAGCTTGATTGTCACGCACGTGATCTTGATCTCCGATGGCCTGACCGGTGGATCGCAGGGCCTCACCGTGCCGCCCCCCACGATCCTTGGATGGTCAATTGATGGGGATGTTCCGTTGTATTTCTTCTGTTTGGCCTGGTGCGTGCTGGCCGTCCTCGCCGTCGTCAATCTGGGCAGGTCGAAAGTCGGACGGGCGTTCAATGCCATTCGCGATCAGGATATCGCGGCGTCGATGATGGGCATCAGCGTGACCCGCTTCAAGGTACTCGCGTTCATGATCAGCTCGTTCTTTACCGGGATCTCCGGCGCTCTGCTGGGCTATCAGTTTGGCTACATCAACGTGGACAACTTCAATGTGCTACTGAGCATTGAGGCCGTCTCCATGGTCATTCTGGGTGGCATGGGGTCGATCCCCGGGGCCATTCTCGGCGTGATCTTCATGACGCTGCTGCCGGAAGTCATTCGTATCGCCTCCGAACTTGTGGGCGGCGGCGCTGGAGAGCTTTTCTCTACCCGCGGTCTCGAAGTTCGAGGTCTGATCTACGGCATCACCGTCGTGATGTTCGTTCGGTTTCAGCCCGAGGGACTGGTGGGCTGGTGGCATGACGTCAAGAAGTACTGGACCAATTGGCCTTTCACACACTAATTAAAGCACTTGAGGAGACATGATGGCCTTGCATCAGAAAATGCTCGTTTCGGTCGCGGCCGCTTGCCTGTTGCCGACCGCGCCGGTGGCACTGGCAGCCGAAGTTGGTGTGTCGGGAACGGAGGTCCGAATCGGTGAGATCCTGCCTCTGACCGGCCCGGCTAGCCTGGCGGGCAAAGCTCATTTTCTGGGGACGAAGCTGGCCGTGGCGGAGGCCAACGATCAGGGCGGCGTCAACGGTCGCAAGGTCGTGGTGATCACCGAGGATGATGGATATGTCCCGGCAAGAACCTTTCAGGCTGCCAAGAAGCTGGTTGAGACGGATAAGGTCTTCGGCATTACGGGAACCTCTGGCACGACGCATATGGCCGCGATGACGCCGTACCTGGTCTCGAAGAATGTCCCGACCATTGTCTCGATCAATCCGAACCAGATCGCCTACGACCCGCCCAAGCCATCGATCTTCGTGGTTGGCACCGACTATGGCGATGCCATCTATGCCCAGATGAAGTACTTCGCGGAAAAGCTCAGTCTGCGTGATGCGCCGTTCAGCGTGATCTATCAGGACGATGACTTCGGCCTCAACGTTCTGGCAGGCTACAGGCGAGCCATCAAGGACCTGAAGCTAAAGAACGTTGCCGAAACGCCGTATAAACGCGGCCAGAAGGACTTCGGCGCCGAGGTGTTGAAGGTCAAGGAAGCTGGCGCCAGGGTCATCGTCTCCGGCGGCATCATCTCCGAGAATGTGGCGATCATGAAGGAAGCGGAGAAGCTTGGGATGAACGCGCCGATCGCCACGGTCTGGACTGCGCATCTGCCAACCGTACAGAAGCTCGCCGGCAAGGCTGGCAATGGGTACTACTCGGCGGATTACGTACTGACGCTTACGGAAGACAAGGCCAAGCCCTTTAACAACCTCGCAGCGAAGTATCTTTCGGCGGATGAAATCAAGGACGTCAACCGCTATACCGAAACGGCCTATGTTGGCGCACGGCTGCTGATCGAGGCCATGCGTACCTGCGGGCAGGACGTCACCCGTGCCTGTGCGATCTCGGCGCTCGAAAGCGGCAAGAAGTTTGATGTAGGAACGCCTATGCCGCCAGTGTCGTTTGCCAAGAACGTGCGCGTTTCGCGCGCGCCGGTGCGGGTACTCAGGAGCGACGCAGACAACAACAGGTTTGTGCCGGTTACCGAGTTTTGAGGCGGCTTGGCGCTCTGGGAAGGATGATTCTGGGCGCCGTCCCAACTTGTGCCTTGCGCCGGTGCGCGCGCAGCGCTCGCTATCAGCGGGTGGCGCCGGCGACGTCGCAGGCCGGCGCCACTGCCGCCTCTGGAAACGCTTGGGGTAGTGACGAATGGCGGGCCCGATGTGCACGGACTAACTCGTTTTTTTTTTTCGCCCATTAAACGGACGGACGACCGTATGTATAAGATTCAACAGGAGGCAGATCAATGAGCTTGCGCGATGACACCAAGCCATTCAGTCCAATGGAGACTCGACCCTGGGATGACATTGTTCAACTCCAGGACCGACTACTACGCGAGCAGGTGCAATACCTGGCGCAGCACTCGGACTTCTATCAAACCAAGCTGGCTGATGCGCGAATCGATGCCGGCCGCATCCGCTCGGTGGCGGACCTGCAGGAGGTTCCGTTCACTTGCAAGCAGGAACTGCGCGACAGCCTGAAGGCTCGCCCATTGCTGGGGCTTCATCAGGCGGCGCGGCAGGAGGACATCGTCCAGATTCAGGCCTCGTCCGGGACAACGGGTAGTCCGGCATACGTTGGGCTGACGTCATCCGACAAGGCGGCGTGGGCGGAGGTCACGGCACGCGGCCTTTATGCCTGTGGCGTGCGCAAGGGTGATTTCGTGCTTCACGCTTTCGCGATGAGCAAGGGCTTTGTCGGCGGCATTCCGATCTACCAGGGTATCGAGCGCATCGGCGCCATCGATGTTCCGATCGGTGCGGACGGCGGTGCGGACCGGCTGCTGATCGCGGCCCGTGATGCCCGCCCGCGCTGCGTCGTTGGCACGCCGAACTATCTGCTGCATCTGGCCAACATTGCCGAGGAGGTGATCGGCATGCCCGCGAGCGCGCTGGGCGTCGAGCGATTGATCGTCGGGGGGGAACCTGGAGGAGGCAATCCCGCTATCCGGGGTGCGCTCGAGCAAGCCTGGGGGGCCAAATGCTGCGAGTTGATGGGAGGGACCGACCTTGGGTGCGTCTATTGGGCGGAATCCGACGACCAGCGTGGCATGTACTTCGTCGGCGCAGATCACATTCTGGCCGAGCTTGTCGACCCGGAGAGCGGGACCACGCTTCCTTGGGAGGTTGGCGCAAAGGGAGAGCTGGTCTACACGTCGTTGCAGCGGCAGGCGTCGCCAGTCCTGCGTTTCCGCTCCGGAGACCATGTGGTCGTCACCGCCATCGGTGGGCCAGGCGGTCGGACGGCCCCAGCGATTCGCTGTTTTGGGAGGACCGATGACATGCTGATCGTGCGCGGTGTGAATGTTTTTCCTTCGGCAATTCAGGATGTCGTGTCCGCAATGGCGCCCGTCGTACCTGGGGTGGTACGTGTGCTGGCTGATTTTGAAGGACATACCACCCAAGGCAATCTGAAGCTCTTCGTCGAGCGGGCAGCGGGACAGGTAGCAGAGAGCGATGCCGATGTTTCTGCGCAGGTGGAAACCCGCATCAGGAACGCGTTGGCGGTGAAGGTCGAAGTGACCATGGTGCGGCATGGTTTCTTCATGGCTCCGGGGGCGCAGAAGACGCAGCTCACCCTGCGGAAAATGCCCGACCTTGCTATGTAACCCGCAGATGGAGAGCGCAGTGGAACTCAAGGACTCAGACATCAACGAGCAGTCGTATCAAGGCCTTCTGCAGGAGCTGCTGATCGCGCGGGATGCGGCATGGATGGGAGGTGGTGAGCTGGCGCGTCAGAAGCACGTCGACCGGGGCCGCTTGCTTGTACGCGATCGAATCGAAATGCTGTTGGACGAAGGTTCGCCATTCCTGGAGATCGGTGAACTGGCCGGCGAAGGATTGTATGAGGGCGTGGCGCCCGGAGCAGGAATCGTGACGGGGGTCGGGCTTATCCAGGGTCGGGCGTGCATGGTCATTGCGAACGACCCGACCGTCAAGGGCGGCACGTACTTCGGCATGACCTGCAAGAAGCACGTGCGGGCCCAGCGGTTTGCCTGGCAACATCGGCTGCCGTGCGTAACGCTGGTTGACAGCGGCGGTGCATTCTTGCCAGACCAGGCAAACATATTTCCCGACGAAGGCCTGTTCGGCAGCATCTTCCACAACCAGGTGGGCATGTCCGCCGAAGGCATTGCTCAGATCGCTGTCGTGCTGGGCGCATGTACGGCAGGGGGCGCGTATATCCCCGCGCTGTGCGACGAGATCGTGATTGTCCGCGGCAAAGGCTTCATGTTCCTTGGGGGGCCGCAACTGGTGCAGGCGGCAACAGGAGAGGTCGTCGATGCGGAAAGCCTGGGTGGGGCCGAGATGCACGGACGGATCAGTGGCGTCACCGATCATATTGCCGAGGACGATGGCCATGCGTTGGCGATCGCGCGCCGGCTGGTTGGAGAGTTGCCGCCGATGCCGGCGCCGCTGCGAGAACGGGTTCCCACCCAGGCGCCGCTGCGGCCGATCAGCGATGTGTACCAGCTTGTCAGCGCGAACACGAAGAAGCCGACGCCGACTCGCGAGGTGCTGAACTGCTTGCTGGATGGAAGCGCGCTGTCCGAATTCAAGGCCGAGTACGGCCCGACCTTGATTACCGGTTTTGCGCGTATCGGGGGATGGCAGGTAGGCGTGCTCGCCAATGACGGCGTGCTTTTTACGGAAAGCGCGATCAAGGCGACCCATTTCATCGACCTGTGCTGCAAGCGCGACATCCCATTGCTATTCCTGGCCGATGTTTCTGGCTTCATGGTTGGCATGCAGGCGGAGCAAGGCGGAATCGCGAAAGCCGGCGCCCGCTTCATCACGGCGATGAGCGCCGCCAAGGTGCCGAAGTTCACGGTAATCACCGGTGGTTCGTACGGTGCCGGCAATCTCGCCATGTGCGGGCGTGCGTTCCAGCCCAACGCCATGTTCATGTGGCCGAGCGGCCGCGCCGCAATCATGGGACCAGACCAGGCCGCCACCACGCTGGCGATGGTCAAGCGCCAGAACCTGAGCGCGAAGGGGCTGGCATGGAGCCAGGACGAAGAAGAAGCCTTCAAGGCGCCAATCAGGCAGCAGTACGAAGCCTTTGCGTCCGCCAGGAACTTCGCCCGCCATCTGTGGGTGGACGGCATCCTGGATCCGGCCGAAACGCGGGATGCACTGTCGTTGCTGCTGGATCTCGCAGCACGTGTTCCAACCGAGATGACCCGCTTTGGCGTCTTCCGTATGTGAGGTAGCGATGTTCAACAAAGTACTGATCGCAAATCGTGGCGAAATCGCGTGCAGAATCGCAAGGACCTTGCGTCGCATGGGCGTAGCCGTGGCAACCGTGCACTCCAGCGCAGACACGGAGGCCTTGCACGTGCGGGAGATTGGCGAGTCGGTCGCCATTGGTGACGTGCCGGCGCATTCCAGCTATCTCAATATCTCCGCTGTCATCGACGCGGCGAGACGAGTCGGTGCGGATGCCATCCATCCGGGGTTCGGCTTCCTCTCGGAAAATGCCGCCTTCGCCAGAGCCTGCGCCGAGGCCGGCATTGCATTTATCGGTCCATTTCCCGAGACGCTGGAACTATTTGGCGACAAGGCCAAGGCGAAGCAGCTAGCGCAGCAACTGAGTATCCCCACCGCCGGCGGATTGGCGTCACCGAGTGACAACGTGACCGAAGTGCTGGCCTGTGTGCGCGACATGGAAATGCCCTGCATCGTCAAAGCCGTCGCCGGGGGTGGTGGCAAAGGCATGCGCGTCATCCGGCATCGCGAGGATGCCGAGGATGCCATCTCCGCCGCGATTCGGGAGGGCAGGTCCTCGTTCGGGGACGGCCGGGTCATCGTCGAGCGTTACCTGTCGAAGCCCCGGCACATCGAAGTCCAGATTCTTGGGGACGGGCGTGGTGGCGTGATTCATCTCTTCGATCGGGAGTGCACGCTTCAGCGCCGCCATCAAAAGGTTGTGGAAGAGGCTCCCGTCAGCAGCATTCCGTTGGAGCTAAGGCAGCAGCTCTGGCAGCATGCGGTCGATCTGGGACGAGCCACTCACTACCTGGGCCTGGGGACCGTCGAATTCGCGGTCACCGACAACGCGGCGGTGTTTCTGGAAGTCAATCCTCGTCTACAGGTTGAACATCCCGTCACCGAGTTGGTGATGGGCATCGACCTCGTCGAATGGCAGCTTTGTTCGGTCCACGACAGGCAGCTCCCCGCAGAGCAGGGCCAGTTGACGGAGCCACGAGGGGCTGCGATTCAGGCACGACTCTATGCGGAAGATCCGGCCCAGGGATTCCTGCCCTCCACCGGCCGCATCGAGGTCTTTCGACATGGCTCCGCGGTCCGCATGGACGCTGGTGTCACGGCCGGTAGCGAGATCAGTTCGCACTACGATCCGATGATCGCGAAGCTGATCGCCGCAGGGCAATCGCGGACAGAGGCGCTCAGGACACTGCGCGAAGCACTGAACGAAGTCACGGTGCTCGGCGTAGTCAGCAATCGGGCCTTTCTGCTTGGGCTCCTTGCCGACCCATTGGTCGAGAGCAATGCCATCAGTACGGAAACGATTGACCAGTGGCTGGCGGACAAAGGGATACCGGCTGAATCAACGAAGCACGTTGCTGCGTTGATGACGATCTGGCGGCGGGCCACAAGCAGCCAGACCACGCAAATGGGGGCATGGGGTGATCACGGGATCGCTGGCTGGCGCCTGCGGCGTGGGCCGGCTTCCACGCCACATGTTGTGCCGCGCTATGAGGTGAGCACACCGCGCAACCGCTGGCAGGTCGGTTTTGGCTCGGGCACTGGGGGGTGCGTCTCGGCGGTATTGGTTGGGCCGACCATGCATCGGGTGGGCGAGCCACAACGGCTGGCAGACAGCACGTACCTGGTTGCTGTGGACGGGGAATCCCTCTCCGTCCACGCGTTCTGTCACCGCGGCCGCGCACACGCGGTGATTGGCGAGTCCCAGCTATCGCTCGATATTGACGCCATCCATACGCCGGCCGGCAGGTCCAGAGGCGGAGAGGCAGGCACCGTACTCGCGCCGATGATGGGCCTGCTGATCGGCATTCATGCACAGGAAGGCCAGCGCGTCAGCGTTGGCGACAAACTGGCCACGCTCGAGTCCATGAAGATGGAGATGTCCATTACCGCACCGGCTGATGGGGAAGTGGTGTGGACGGGCTGCGCGCTGGGCGAGAAGGTCGAGCGAAACCAGGAGATCTTTCGGATTGCATCGGTCGCTTCTATCGCTTCAATTACATGAGGCCGGCAGCCATGACTGATCTACCAAAGCAAGTGGAAATACACGAAGAGGGGCCGCGCGAAGGCTTCCAGATCGAGCCCCCAGGTTTTTCTCTGGAGGATAGGGCCGGGCTGGTCGAGGCGTTGGCCGGGGCCGGACTGGCCCAAATCCAGGTCGCTTCCTTCGTCAACCCCGTCCGGGTGCCCCAGATGGCGGATGCCGCAGAGCTCTTCGCGCGGATACGAAAGGTCGAGGGCGTCCGCTTTACCGCCCTCTGGTTGAACGAGAAGGGCTTCGAGCGTGCGCGTTCGGTACCTCAGGTCGACATTGACGGGGCACTGTATTTCTATACGTCGGATGCTTTCAGCCAAATGAACAACGGGGCATCGGCCGAAGAACACAACAGGAAACAAATTGACTGGATTCGGCGGTACCACGCCTGCGGAATCAAAGTCGATACGGCCTACGTCATGACCGCGTTTGGCTGTCATTTCGCCGGCGAGATCAGCGAGCAGCAATTGGCGCAGACGCTGGATCTCATGAGGGCTGTGGAGACTGAGGGTGAGGCGCGTCTCGAACGCCTCTATCTTGCCGATACGGTTGGGTGGGCCAATCCCTTGTCCGTGCAGCGGCGCGTTGAGCTCGTACGTAGGATCTTCCCGCACGTCCGGGTAGGGATGCACCTGCATGACACGCGAGGGGCAGGCATGGCGAATGCGTTGGCAGCCCTGCAGTGCGGGGTTGACTTGTTCGATGCCTCCGTTGCGGGATTGGGTGGATGCCCCTTCAGCGGGCACGCTGCGGGCGGCGCCGCCGGCAACATCTGCACCGAGGACCTGGTCTTCATGTGTCACGAGATGGGTATCGAAACAGGTGTTGACCTCGAGCACCTCATTGATGCCGCCAAGTTCGCTGAACAACTCATTGGCAGGCGCCTGGAAGGGCGTCTGATGCATAGCGGTTCGCTCGCCGCATATCGACGGCAATAGTCTGGCGCGCGACGGATGCGCTGCTGCGCCAATAGCGCCATCGATTGAGCCGGACGCCCGTCGGACCCCGCTGAAAGAAAGAAAAAAGCAAAAAAATGGAGACCCGTATGTCTACAAATTTCACAAGTGATCAATGGGTAGCGCTGCACGCCAGCCGTCAGGCGGACAAGGTGGCTTTGCAGGACGAGCGCGTGTCACTCAGCTACGCGCGACTCAATGAGCTGGTAGGGCAACGAGCCTCGCTTCTTGCCGAAGCGGGCGTGCGCAGCGGCGATGCTGTGGGCTTGTTGGGGTCGCCTACCTTGGAGTGGGCCGTAGCGTATCTGGCGATCTCGCGTGCCGGCGGTGTACCGGTAGGTTTGAACTATCGGGAGACTCCGCAATGCATCTCGGACCAGATGCGCAGCGCCGGCGCGGCGTTCGTCTTTCACGATGCAGCGCGCCGCGAACACATTCAGGTTCCGGATGCCGTTTGCATGCAGCTCGAGGCGGTGCTTCAGGTTCCACCCGGCACCCGGGAGGCAAAAACAAGGCCCGTCGATGGCGCCGATATTGGCGTGATTCTGTACACGGGCGGAACAACTGGCAGCTCCAAAGGTGTCGAGCTGACACACGAGAACCTGCTGTGGAACGTGCTCAACGAGATCTCCGCGGGCGAGCTGACGCCGGCCGACCGTGTAGTGATCGCTACCGCCTTGCATCACTCGGCCGCGCTCAACACGTGGCTGCTGCCCCATCTGTATCTGGGAGCCACGGCAATCCTGATGGGGGACTTTGATCCGAGGCGTTGGATCGACATGATGGTGCGCTTCAAGGCGACGAATAGCTTTACGCCACCAACCATGATCCGGCAGATCCTGGATGCAGCGCGCCCAGGCGACGACTGGAGCAGCTTTACAAAGTGGTTCTCCGGTGCAGGAATTCTGTCGCATAGCGACCGCGAGGAGATGACTGCATTGTGTCCAGGGTTGCGAATCTACTACCAGTACGGCTTGACCGAGGCCGGCCCGATCGTTACATGCCAGGGCCCGGATGAGTACGCGCTCAATCCGCGCTCGTTAGGGCGCGTGGTCCGGCATTTCGAGGCCAAGGTACTGAACGACAAGGGTGAAAAAGCTGCGCTGGGTGAAGTGGGTGAGCTGGTGGTGCGCGGTCCTTCCGTCATGAGGGGGTACTTTCGCAAGCCGGAGGCTACCGGCAAGGTTCTGCGCGACGGCTGGCTGCATACCGGCGATCTCGTGATGGAGGATGAACACGGCTGCCTGACATTCCACGATCGCGCGAAGGACATGATCAAGACTGGCGGGTTGAACGTGTTCAGCCAGGAAGTTGAAGCGGCACTGGCAGGGCATCCGGCCGTGTCCGAGGTCGCGGTGATCGGTTTGCCCGACGCCAGGTGGGGCGAGCGGGTGGTAGCCGTGGTGAGTCTGAAGGCGGGGAGCAGCGCGACCGAACAAGACATTGCGGACCACGGCCGCCAGCGGCTGGCCGGGTACCAGGTGCCCAAGCAGGTCATCTTCATGCCAGTCAGCGAGGTACCCAAGAACTACCTTGGCAAGACCCTGAAGCAGGATCTGAAGGCATTGCTTCGGGACAGCGCGGCGGCCTGAGTGGCCACTTTTGGAAACGCACTGCCCGGCATCGGGCAATGGTGATGAGAAGGGTCAGGAAGATGATGGATGAGCATGATTCAGAAGAACTGCTGAGCAGCCTGAGGGAAACGGTTCGCCGCTTCGCTCAAGCAGAGATCGCGCCGCTGGCGCGCAGGATCGATCAGGAGGATTGGTTCGCGCGGGCGTTGTGGCCCAAGTTGGGCGAACTGGGCGTGCTGGGGCCGACCGTGTCGGAAGAGTATGGCGGCGCCGGCCTGGGCTATCTCGCGCATGCCGTGATCTCCGAGGAAATCTCCAGGGTTTCCGGTTCGGTGGGGATTTCCTACATTGCCCACTCCAACCTTTGCGTCAATCAGATTCACCTTCATGGAACGGACGAGCAGAAGCGACGCTTCCTGCCAGACCTCCTCAGTGGTGAGGCGGTTGGCGCGCTCGCGATGAGCGAAGCCGGTGCTGGCTCGGATGTCGTGTCGATGACCTGTCGCGCACGGTTGGACGGAGACGTCTATCGCCTGAACGGCACCAAGCTCTGGACCACCAATGGGTGGCATGCCGATACCTACGTCGTCTATGCAAAGACGGAGCCGGGGGCTGGGAAAGCCGGCATCACTGCATTCATTGTCAGGCGCGACAGCCCCGGCTTTGAAGTGCGCCAACGTATGGACAAGCTTGGGATGCGCGGATCGGGAACCTGCGAACTGGTGTTCGAGGATACCCCTGTTCCCGTCGAGCAGGTTCTCGGTACCGTCAACCACGGAGTGCGCGTGCTGATGCGGGGACTGGACTACGAGCGCCTGGTCGCTTCGTCCGCATGCGTTGGCTTCATGCAGGCCGCGCTCGACATGGTGTTGCCCTATGTGTCCCAGCGGCGCCAGTTCGGGCAGGCGATCGGGGAGTTCCAGTTGATTCAGGCCAAGCTTGCTGACATGTACACGCGGCTGAATGCCTCCAGGTCATACCTGCACGCCATGGCAGGCAGGGCCGATCGAGGTGAAAGTCTGCGAAAGGAATCCGCGAGCGTGATCTTGCTCGCCGCCGAGTCTGCGACGCAGTCCGCATTGGACGCCATTCAGTGCCTCGGGGGGAACGGGTACGTCAATGACTACGACGCGGGGCGGCTACTGCGAGATGCAAAGCTCTACGAGATCGGAGCGGGTACCTCCGAGATCAGGCGCGTCCTGATTGGACGAGAGCTGATGCGCGAAGCAAACGGCTGAATGCGTCGCGGGGGTGACGTTCGATTCCACGGGGATACCCGTACTACAACGAGAGAAGAGAGAGGAGACTACCGTATGAAGCAGCGCATGAAGCTTGGGGGCATCGCCATTTCCGCATTGCTTGGCTGTGCGAGCAGTGCCTTTGCACAGTCGGGTGTCACGCTCTATGGTGTGGCTGACATCAACCTGGAGTACGCCAATCACGTCGGTGCGATTCCGACTGCCGCCAATCAGTTCAACCCCGGCCCGTCCAACAACGTGTTTCGTATGGACTCGGGCGGGATATCGGGATCGCGCTGGGGCATTCGCGGCACGGAAGACCTGGGGAGCGGCATGAAAGCCCTTTTCGTTCTGGAGAACGGATTCAATCTTGACTCGGGCACGCTTCAGCAGAGCGGCCGATTGTTCGGTCGCCAGGCATTCGTGGGCGTGCAGAAGGATGGCGTCGGTCAACTCAGCCTGGGCCGGCAGTACGTCTCCATGTTCGATGCCCTGGCCAACTTTTCCCCCGCCGCGTATGCCACGCAGTACGCGCCGACTGTGCTGCTGAACGGCCCGAACTATCGCGCGGATAACACCATCAAGTACACCGGCCAGTTCGGCCCGGTGACTGCGCTGGCGCACTGGTCGTTTGGTGCAGGGGTGGCATTGCCCCAGACGGTTGGCGTGGCGGTGCCAATCGGCGGCAATGGCGAAGTGCCCGGCCAGTTCCGTCGCGATAGTGCTTATGGTGCTGCGCTAACCTATTTGCAAGGGGCCATTGGATTGACCGCTGGCTATGACCAGTGGAACCCGACCATTGGCACAGGCAGCGGCACTATGAAAAAGGCCGCGGTTGGCGCCAGCTATAGCTTTGGCAGCGTTGCGAAGATCATGGGGGGCTACCGCTGGGGGCAGAACAAGGATGCAGCGGATGTGGTGACCCAGCGTGACGATTTCTTCTGGATTGGCGCCAACTATCAAGTGACCCCGGCCATCGCGCTGACGCTTGAGTACGACTACGACAACGTCAAGAGCCTCTTCGGCGATACGCACGTTGCAAATCCCTGGCAGATTGCGTTCATTGCGAATTACGCCTTTTCCAAGCGAACTGACCTTTACCTGTCCACCGCTTACGCCAAGAACGCTGGTCTGATGATGGAGTCGCTGGCGACAACGTTCGCCAACAGCTTGGCACTGGGCAACAGCTATGTGCTGGCCAACGGCCAGAGCAACATGATTGGCGTGGCGCTTGGCATCCGCCATAAGTTCTGACGGCTCTTCAGGCTGGCTCATGGCAACCGCCTAGGCCAGCCTCACTGTAATGCCTGCTCGTGGCCGCCAATGATTCTTGTGGGGCGGCCATTTCCTTTTGCATCAACCACGGCGGCGCTTATCCACGCCGCGCCGCCATTCCTAGGCATCCTGGAAACGCGGTGCCCGCTTCTGAGTGAATGCCTCGATTCCCTCCCTGGCGTCTTGCGTGGCCATCACGCTGGCGAAGACTTCCCGTTCCTCTGCCAGCGCGGGAGCCAGATCGCGCCGTGATTGGCGACGAAGCAATTCCGTGCAGGCGCGGACCGCGCGTGGTGCCCGCGACGCAATCGTCGCTGCCAGATCGAGTGCGGCGTTCAGCAGCTCGCAGGCGGGCAGAACCTGGCTGATCAGTCCACATTTGAACGCACGGTCCGCGTCAATCGGGGTTCCGGTAAGAATCATCTCCGCCGCCAGCGCAGGCGATATCGATCGGGGTAGACGCGTACAGCCACCCGCGCCGGCCAAGATCCCAACCGAGATTTCTGGCAATCCGAAGCGAGCAGTGACGGATGCGATCCTGATATCGCATGCAAGCGCAAGCTCCAGGCCACCGCCCAATGCGACACCGTTGATGGCGGCGATCAGGGGCTTGCCAGACGGGGCCCTGTGCGTGACGCCGGCAAATTGCGGATCGTCCGTCCCCTCGCTTAGCGTCTCGGCAAGGTGAGGCAGCATAGTCGGAATATGTGCGCCGGCACAGAACGCGCGATCACCAGCCCCAGTAATGACGATGCACTGGATGTCCGCGTTTGCCCCGAGACCCTGTAGCACCCGTTCCAGTGCCGCGTTCAGTTGCGGATCGATGGCGTTCATCCGCTCGGGGCGGTTGATCGTGACCAGGGCCACGCCGGGGCGTGGGTTATTGACAAGCAAACCTTCCGCGCCTGCGCTATTGGCATTGGATACAGCATCGAACATCTACAGTCTCCTTCATGTTGGCAGTTTGGCCCCGTTCACGGCATCCACTTTGATCAAAGTGTGTTCATGAAAACTGGAGCAGGGAATCGAGAGCAGCACCAACGGCTGCCTCCTGCCGTGTATCATACAAATACTTACGGACGTTTGTACGTTTATTTGCTGAATGATTGGAGCGAACCACGCGTCGGTGAGCAGAGGGCTGGAGAAGACTTCCTCAACTTATGGAGTGCAACGAATGTACCAAGATATTCTCTACGCGGTCCGTAACGGCGTGGCATGGATCACCATCAATCGCGCGGACAAGATGAACGCCTTCCGTGGCACCACTTGCGATGAACTGATCAAGGCGTTGTACAAAGCCGGATACGACAAGAGCGTGGGGGCCATCGTGCTGGCGGGAGCTGGTGATCGCGCTTTCTGCACTGGCGGCGACCAATCCACCCATGACGGCAACTATGACGGCCGCGGCACGATCGGATTGCCCATGGAGGAACTCCACGCGGCCATCCGCGACGTGCCCAAGCCGGTGATCGCCAGGGTCCAGGGTTTTGCCATTGGTGGCGGCAATGTGCTGGCCACCATCTGCGATCTCACGATCTGCTCGGAGACGGCCGTCTTTGGCCAGGTGGGTCCCAAAATGGGTTCAGTCGACCCCGGTTATGGCACAGCGTTTCTGGCACGTGTGGTCGGGGAAAAGAAGGCACGCGAGATCTGGTACATGTGTCGCCGCTACAGCGGCCAGGAAGCCGTAGCCATGGGGCTGGCCAACCTCTGTGTGCCACACGAAGAACTCGATGCCACCGTCCAGCAATGGGGTGAGGAACTGTGCGAGCGCAGTCCGACCGCTTTGGCGATCGCCAAGCGCAGCTTCAACATGGATACCGCGCACCAGGCTGGAATTGCCGGCATGGGCATGTACGCGCTCAAGCTCTACTACGACACAGAGGAATCGCGGGAGGGCGTTATGGCACTCAAGGAAAAGCGCCGGCCCGAGTTCCGCAAGTATGCAAAATAGTGGGAAAATTTCCGCAAACCAAGGACCCGTCATGCCCCGGCGGGGTATGACGACAAAGGACTAGTCAAGCATGGCAAGACCCGCTGGCGTCAGTGGCGCCGAGACGATGCGCTCGATTCGCAAGGCCGCAATTGCCCGCATTTACCAGTGCGGCTTCGAGGCGATGAACCTGCGTGATCTGGCTGCGGATGTCAATCTGCGCGTTGGATCCCTCTACAACTATGTGCCCCAAAAGCAGGAGTTTCTTGCGGATTTGCTGGAGGATATTCTGCAGGAGCTGCTGACAGACCTCCATGCGCGAATGGCCGACGTCGATGACCCGATGGAGCGCTTGCGCCGTTTTGTGAAGTTTCACATTGAATGGCACACGGCACGGAAAGAGGAAGTCTTCATTGGAAACATGGAACTGCGCAGTCTCTCCGCAATGCAATACGAGCGGGTAGCCAGCCTTCGGAAGCGGTACGAGCACCATTTGCAGGAAATCCTGGTGGCAGGACAAGCGAGCGGCGTTTGGACTTTGGCAGATGTGCGTGTGACGACATTTGCCATGTTGTCCATGCTGACTGGAGTTTGTACCTGGTATAGCGGCAGCGGCCGCCTTAGCCAGACGCGCCTGATTCGCGTCTACGAGGACCTCGTTCTCAAAATGCTGGGCATTGTTCCGACCTCGGCATCGGGTTTCGGCGACCAGAAACCTTCGGCGCGTGCAACAGAAAAGACTATCAGCCGCTCCCGAGCGAAGCAGCCTCGCCGCTCCGATGCCTAGGCGTTATCAGCTAGCTGCCTCGCGATATCGCGTGTTGGAAAGTGGCAGTCAACGGAGGAGCGACGTCAATCGGATAGGCTCCAGCCACAATGCTCGGGTTGGGCAGTCCTGCCTTGTGCCGGTCCTTCAACTAGTGGCTGAAACTGGGGGCAACACCGCCATTGGAACGCGGACCATCGAATTCCCGCTCCTGGCAGGACTCAGCCGCACGCCATCAACCCTCCGCAGAAATTGCCGCTGAACCAAGAAAAACGCCCTCTCAAATTGAGAGGGCGGCGCAGACATCGACGTTCGAAGGGGCGCTAAGGCCCCCAAGAGCGGAAGCCTGATCAGGCAGCCTTCTGCAGGAAGCCTTGGCGTCCACCGTTTCGATTGGGTGCGAACCCGTTGGCCTCCAGCGATTCTTCTACCGTGTCATAGAACACGCCGATCTTGCACATTTCGCGCGCTTCCTTGGCGGTAGCGATCGGGCGGCTCAGCTCGCGAGAGATGCGCACCAGTTGCTCGATCTGTGCTGCGGTGCCAATCTTCTTCGTCCGCGTCTGGTTCCAGAGATTGTCTTCCGTGCCACAGCGAACATGCAGGCCCATCGCAATACCGATGGTGTTGACTGGCAGCACGTTGAGTACCGAGCTTTCCACCGTCACGACTGCGCCATCCGGCACACCGCGCATGAAGTTGGCAAGGCTGTAGACGGTCGGCGAGTCCATGCCGCCGCCAATTGCCACCCAGTTCATGACCAGCGGGCCTTTGTAGATCCCGCGGCGCATCAGCCGTTCCACGGACTCGAAGCTGTTGACGTTGTAGCACTGGAAGGCGCTCTGGATCCCCGCCGCGGTCAGGCGGCGGACGTGCTCCTCCACCCAGCCCGGCTGCGCCGGCACGGTCATCTCTTTGTACGCATTGAAGACCGCGGGATCTTCCATCGAGCTGCCCACGATATCGCGGTGGTCGAACTGCTCGAGAACGTTCATCTGCGACGTATTGACCGTGACCGTCACTTGGTCGGGCTTGGGGTCGAGTTCGGCCAGCATGTGGCGCGTGTCGTCCGAGAGCCACTTCGCTGCCGCGCCTTCGGTTTCAGGAGCGAAACTGATGGATCCGCCGACCTGGATAATCATCTCCGGCACGCGGGCGCGGACGCCGGCGATAAGCTCATTGAACTTGGACAGACGCTTGGAGCCCTTACCGTCGAGTTCGCGCACATGCAGGTGCAGCACGGTGGCGCCGGCGTTGTAGCAATCCACCGCTTTCTGGATTTGCTCCTCCATGGTGACCGGGATCTCCTCGGGAAAGTCCGACGGAACCCACGAGGGCGCATAAGGCGCAGCGGTGATGATCAGCGGTTGCTGGTTTTCGGGGAACAGGTGTCCGTCAAGAAAGTTCATGGCAGGTCCGGGAAGAGAGATTGTGGAGCTTGGCTTTTGGCGCTACCACTTCCCGCAAATATGAAGTACGGGAAGTGCCGGCTTGGTGCTCCTGTAGATCAAGAACTGCCACAGGCTCGGGGT
Source organism: Cupriavidus sp. UBA2010 (assembly GCF_002335265.1). NCBI lineage: Bacteria > Pseudomonadati > Pseudomonadota > Betaproteobacteria > Burkholderiales > Burkholderiaceae > Cupriavidus > Cupriavidus sp. UBA2010. Next base: position 241,924 of record NZ_DDCI01000020.1, on the reverse strand, counting down.
AGCGCTGCCGGGTTTAATCGAGACCGATACCGACTGGCCCCAACCCAGCCATTATTTGCGAAGATCGGCCAGTTCATTTGTCATATGGGGACATAGATTTAACGAACCGGGACACCCCCTCGGAACCCCTAAGTAAAGACGCGAGGCCAAATGCACTCCCGCGAGCAGGCGGGATAGAAGCGGCCGTCAGAATAGGGCGGCGAGCATCGCGCCTGGCCTGGAGTCGAAAGGCTATTCGCAAGATTCCGGGAAACCAGACGGTGGGCGAAGCGCAAATGGATGCCACGGTGGGTGGCCGCTTCAGCATCGACACGTTTGTTTGGCATTGGCGAGGATACGGGCCAACCAGTGACTCCCGACTACAAACCGCCGTTCAAGTTCACGGGCGACATCCGGCAAGTCGCCATCCGGATACGGAAGCCCAACTGGCAGTGAACGGGTCCACGAGCATTCAGGGTTCGAGCTCGGTCGAGAGGAGCCCAGTGGTCGGCGGGTCGACGAGCGTTTTCGAACAAAAGCCTTCGCTGATGACTGCTGCCTATGCCACAGCAGTCATACAGAACCGGGCACACACGAATTCGAGAATGGCCGATCGCCGACCTCGACGAAGCCAGTGGGGATAACTGCTCACAGGCTCACGGCACGAGCATGTTCCACGCACTGAGATCCGCCATGCGTGGTGACAGTCCTTGTTCGATCAAAGCGCAGGCATTACGTCCTGATACGCCACGGTTTCCTACATTGGGCGTCACTGGTAGATTCCGTGCAGACTCCCCTTGTAGGAACAGCCGTCACGCACGCGACCGTGCGCAAAACGCCCCGTGATGCCGTGCCTTCTCTTGGATTGCCCAGCAACTGTCAGGCCATTTCACTGACAGCTTCGTCAGCCAGCGCGACCTCGGTCTTATCGGTCACCGTGCTTGCCGCTATCTCGCTGTCGACCTCGGAAACCAGGTCGCCCAGACCGATGGCGACCGTGATATTCGGCGTCCAGTTCTTGCGGTCGGTGCTGACCTCGGCAAACGTGGTCACCGTTGCGGTGTAGCCCTGCGCTCTGAGGTCGTCGGCTAGCCGTTGCGCGCGCGGTTCCAGCGCTGCTTGCGGGTTGTCTTCGTTGATGTCGAGTACCAGTGTGGTCTCGAATTCTTCCTTGCCCTTCTGGATTGCCGTTTGCATTGCCTTCAGTTGCTTGTTCGCGAGTGCGACGAGCTTGCTGTACCTGGATTCTTCCTGGCTGGCGCGAAGTGCCTTGGCGGCGTTGATGATTTCGGTGCGGTCCACGAACATGATTGCCTTTCGATGTGGAGAGGAGAAAGCGCAGGCGCCGCACGGGCTTGGCTGCAGGAGCCAGCTTTTCCGGGGCGCGGCGAGTACTGTATAAATATACAGTACTCGCCGGCGAACCGGCAAGGAGTAAAGGGTGAAATTGTCTGACAGCGGAAGATCTGGTGAATCGCGCTTTGGTGAATCGCGCTTCGGTTGGTACGTCCAGACTAAAAGCGGCACTGCTCGGAACTGATCGAGTCCCGCACTGGTGGGAGCGCGCGAGACCTCTCCTGGGTCGGGCTGAGGTTGGGTAGCTTGTACTGCCCGATGCGGGCCGTTGCGCAATGCCGCCGCACGATTCGTTCCGAAGCGGTTGCCTCTAGCGAGCTGCTAATCCCTGGCCGCCAATCGGCGTTGTCTCGAACCGTTCGCCGAAACCCGCGATGAGTGGTTTGCCGCGCGCGATGGCTTGTTGCACTGACGGCAAAGACAGGGAGGCCCGATGGCTATCTTGGCTGTCCCAGACCTCCGTGATCCAGATCGCATCAGCATCATCCGGATCATGCGCAACGATGTAGCTCAAGCAGCCAGGCATTCCGCTAACGCCCTCAAGGAGGATCGAGACTAGTGCCTCGCGTTGTCCAGAAATGACCTTCATCTTTCCAATCAGTCCGTACATCCTTGCTTCCTCACCATAAAAAACCCAACTTACGTCATCTTGAGCCAATGATGGCCGAGCGTGGTGTCTCAGTCGATCACTGGCTGGCTTCACCTCGCGCCGCTATCGAGACAGAACCGCAGTGGGCATTGGCGCCTACTTCAGCAACTTCTCGAAATCCCGGTCGAGTCGGCCCAGCGAACCAGCGATCGCCGACCGCCGCTCGCGGATCCACGCATCCTGTTGTGCCAGTTGTCCCTCGGACGCCTTCAGCATGCGATCCATCTCTGCTGGCTGCGGTCCGCCCACCGTCACGCGATGTTTGACGATGGCCACCGGATCGAGCGCCGCGCGAAACTCCGCCTCGCTCATCGGAAACGCCCCACCACCGTAGTCGCGCACAGCTTCGCCATAGATGCGCTTCGCCTCGGCATAGGGGAAGGCACTTGGCTTGATGTCGTGCGCCTTCGCATAGTCCACCAGGTTCGACGCAAAGTGATGGCCGACGCGGAACGGCAGCTTGTACTTGCGCATCAATTCGTCGGCCAGTTCCTGCGACGCCGTCCAGTCGCTGTCCAGTTCATCCAGCGCGCGCTGCCGATCGATCACCAGGGACGTCATGATGCGGTCCAGCCCCTTCAATGTCGTGATTGCGCTCTGCACCATCTGGCCATTGGTAACGGCATCCTTGGCATCGGACATGCCCGGCGGCAGGTTGTGCGCGCGGATCACCGGCCCCATGGCCAGCGTAATCGCTGTGGAGGCCTTCTCGCGCGTGGAATTGAGCAGCCCTGGATTGCGTTTCTGCGGCATCGCGCTGGACACATAGGTATTGCCACCGCCCTCCTGCAGCAGGATCCAGGGGCGCGGCTGCGCATACTGCGTCATCACGTCCTCGATGAAGCTCCCTGTGTGCAGGGCGATGCTGGTCACGATCGAGCCCACTTCCACCGGCAGGTCCACGGCGCTGATCTGCGACGCATCATAGGCGTTATCCACCAGCGCGGAAAAACCGAGGTAGCTCGCCATTCGCGTGCGGTTCAGCGGCCAGCCCGTGCCGTTCAGCACCGTCGTTCCCATCGGCGAGCGATCGATACGCTGATAGGCTTCCCGCAGGCGCTGGGCATCGCGTTCCAGACCCGCATTGATGCCGAGCAGGTAGTGGCCATAACTGTTGGGCTGTGCGGCAACGCCGTTCGTGTAGTTCGGCACGATGGTTTCGGCGTGCTGCCGCGCCAGCTTGACGATGGTGGCGGAGGTCTTGTTGAGCTGGTCGGCCAGCGACAAGACTTCCTCGCGCAACATCGCCGCGCGCACCGTGGCGAGCATGTCCTGGCTCGAGCGGCCGGCATGGATCAGCGTGACTTCCTGACCTGCGGCCTGAATCATCAGTGGCTCGAAAGTAATTACCGTCGACGGTCGCTGGCCGCCGGGCTTGTCGCCATTGGCCAGCACCGTGGCAATGCCGCCCGCCACGCGCGGCGCCAGCGAGCGATCCAGCAATCCTTCGTCGGTATTGATGACCGTCGATGCCTTGTTGATCTCCCCTAGCCAAAAAAAGGCATCGTGGTCTGCGCCGCCCGCCGCGAATGCGGCTTGGGGGCCGACCGACATCATCAGCATGGCTAGTGCGGTCAGCCTGGCCAGCGATTTGACTCGGCTGTGCAGTCGGGGGGTAGGCATGTAGTCTCCAGAGGTGTTTGCTTGTTCGGACAGAATTCCGGATTCTAGGGTGAAATCGCCGATTCGTGGAACACGTGACATTCAGCCTGTGGTGCGCGTTGCTGCTGTGCTCCGGTGATACGAAGGCAACGCCGGATATATCGAAATGGTGTCTCGATGCTCGAACGCTTGGCCAGGGGCGCCTTGGGCCTTGCAGCTTCGGGCGACGGGCTTGGAGGCCCGCGCCCGCCCGTTGCTGAGGCGGAACCCGACCGCAGGCCCCGCTCATGACTGATTGGTTCTTGATAAAGCTAGCAGTTATGAGTCACTGCCATTGGGCTGGCCACAGAGACACGGTTGCGTCCATTCTTCTTGGACTGGTACAACGCGTGGTCGGCGCGCGCAAGCGCCGCAGCCATGCTGTCGCTCGCGGCCAATTCTTCCGACGTAATCTGGGCGACTCCGACGCTGATGGTGATCGCGATGGACTGGCCATTGAACGTCACCGGTTCGGCGGCAATCCTCGCGCGAATGCGCTCGGCCGTTTCCACCGCTCCCTTCAGGGAAGCATGGGTCAGGGCTGCGACGAATTCCTCGCCGCCGAAACGGGCGGCGATGTCACCTTCACGCAGGGCGCTCCGCAACAGGCGGGCCACGTGCCTAAGTACGGCATCGCCGCCGTCATGTCCGTAGGTGTCGTTGACCCGCTTGAAGAAGTCCAGGTCGAAGGACATCACGCTCAGGGGCTGTCCATGGCGCCGCGCCTGGCTGCGCGCGACCCGGGCCCACTCGTCGAAGCGCCGACGGTTCGCCAGTTCGGTCAGGGGATCGTACTGGGCCTGCCGGGCCAGGCGTTCGCGTTGCAGGAACTTGTCATTCGCATAGTGCAATAGCATCCACTGCAGGACGGCCATGGCAAGAAACGCACCGGCGCCCAGCCACGCGCGCATGTGCCAGCCATGCAGGAAGGCCTTGTCGGATGCGGCCACCACCATCACCCATCTTCCCTGGTTGATGTTCAGGAACACACCGTACCGGCGCACGCCGTCGATGAGCGAGACGAAGCGGTGGACCTGCAGCGCTGTATCGCCGGCCAGAACCATCTGACGTGCGACGGACGCGTCCGCATAACCGGGGAGCGGCGGGTATCCACCCATCCGGGCTAGTACGTGGCCGCTGTCGCGGTCGACCACGGTCACGACACCTCCTGCGCCGAGGTCAAAGCCCCGTATCTCGATCTGCAGGTACCGCCGCTTCAAGGTGGCATTGGCGAGGTAGCCAATGATGCTGCCCAGGTAGCGCCCCTCTGCGTCGTACACGGCGCGATAGACGAGGAAGCCTTGGGAGTCCGAATGGCTCGTATTGCCACGCCAGAAGAAAAGCCTCTCGTTCACGCCCGGCTGGCGAAGGTCCCTGGACACGGGGCCTTCCCGAAAACTGTCGAGCAGGGCCTGGTCGACTGGAAAGATGCTGCTTCTGCCGATGATGTCGCCGTTTGCATTAGTGATGAACACGGCGTCCAGCCAGCCCTGGGCCAGTTCACGTTCGAGGAACGGCTCGGCGTCAGCGATGGGGACATCGCGGTTAAGCAATACGGCGTCGCCAACGACACGCAGTTGATAGCGCATGGCCTGGAGGCTGGTGTCGAATTGCTCCGCCTTCAGCAAGGCCGTGTTGCGCAGGACGCGTACCGTGTCGTTCTCGATACGTGCCCGTTCGAACATCAGGTAGGCACCGATGGATGCTGCCTGGATGAGCAGGAAGAGCAACAGGAGACCGCGCCGGACATTCAGACTCAGGTGACGCTGGCTGTACTCGATGGATCGGCTCAGCGCCATGCTCGCTGCAGCCATTTTGATGCTCCTGTGGTCTCGGAGGATTCCGGGCACCGACTTACTGGAGAGTTCAAGGTACGGCTTGCGAGCAGATCGATCTTTACTTGTCGCGCCAAGGCCATTGCCTTCGATGACAGTGGAAGCACCGAGGCTGCACAATCTGCGCGCGATCAACATCGGTCTGCCCGGCCGCCCCTGCGGTGCTAAACGCCGTGGACGCCAGCACAGGCTTGCTACCTTGCCGGGCACAACGCGAAGTATCGTCAGGGGGGCTCTTTGCCAAATCGATGCCTATTGGCGATCTCCTCGCGCACTTGCAGCGCGAGGGTTCCGATAAGGAGCGGCCGAACGTCACCGCAAGGCCGAGCAGTCGGCGTCAAAAAGGGAACGGCTTGACAGTGGCCGTGTCGCTGCAGGCCATGAGGCATGGGTGGCCAAGCTAAAGTCCGATAGCTCTGCTGATCCGCATTCATTGATCTCAAAAAAAGGCACCCCCGTAGCCGGGGGACTAGCGGGGGCGATCAAGGGATCGCAGGCTGGCTCAACGCGGGCCTGCCCCAGGAGTGTGCATAGGCGATTCGTGGCCGTGTGTTCGACTTCGCACGCAACGCAGTGATCGAGCAAGAACTTCGGGGCGGTGGCAGGCTGCGGATTCCCGACATCAACTTCCCGTGGATCGGACTCTCTGCGCGTGCAAATCTTGATTCACAAAATGCCCGGGCCGATCCACCCATCCGCGATGGCTCTGCACGCGTGAATGAAGGGCGCACTTTTCGGCGCGCCATCAGGGAGTGACGTCGGGTGCGGCGCAGTCATCTGGGCTGGTAAGAATGGCAGGCACGGCTCGAGCAGGCGCAGCTTTACCCGGCGAACGTCCACACGACAACCGACGCGACCAGGCAGTAGCAGCCGAACAGGTACCAGCGCCCCTGCTCCAGCCAGCGCGACAGCCAGCGCAGGGCCACCAAGCCGGCGATGAAGCTGAACACCATGCCTAGCAGGCTCGGTGCCAGCAGGTGCAGCAGGCCGTCAGTTGCGCCCGCATGCGCCTTGAAGAAGCGATAGCCTTCCTTGGCGATGACGGCTGGCGTCAGCACTACGGCCAGCGCGAAGCTGAACTCCTCGGCGCGGCGGCGCTCCACACCCAGCAGCATCCCGCAGGAGATCGTCGCGCCCGAACGCGACAGTCCGCGGAAAGGCAGGCACAGCCCCTGCACGGCACCAACCCAAAGGGCTCGCTGGCCAGTCAGGTCTTCGGTGGCTGTACTGGAGCGCCTAGAGGACACGATGATCAGAACGCCAGCCACAGCCAGACTGACCGCCATCAGCCTGGTATTGCCAAAGAGGTGTTCCACCTCGAAGCTGTCGGCGCCGCCCATCACGGCATGCTTGATGATGTACAGCAGGGCCAGCCCGACGACGCCCGTGGCTGCCGTGGCCACCGCCAGCAGGACACCGTTGTTCCACAGTGCCTTGGTCGATGAGAAATACGTCTGCTGCCACGAGCGCCAGAAATAGGCGATGACCGCGAACATCGTGCCCGTATGCAACATCACAAGCATCAGAGTCATGTCGGGCGAGGTCGGGTCCAGCCCCAGCCATTTCTCGGCCAGGATGACGTGCGCCGAACTGGAAACCGGCAGCAACTCGGCAAGGCCTTGGACACAGGCCAGGATGATGATTTGAAGCGTGGTCATGTGATGCTGTGTATCTGCATAGCGCCATGGATGGCTACGCTAATGTTGGGGCCGAAGATTGCTTTGCGCATTTTCCGACATCCTTCCGAAGGGCGGCCGCTTTCTGCGTGCGTTGGGCAACATAGGAAACCAGTCGACGGTCATGCTGCGATGGCCAGACGCACTAGGCGAAGGGTTCGTCCGAGCGCCATGCAGCTCTCCTTCCTGCGTCTGCTGAGGAGACTTTATTCTTGACGGCCAGTCGCACCGACGCGTCATTGGCGCGTGTGCCACCAGTGGTCGGACGCACGCGCGCGCCGGTCACGAAATAAGCATGCAGGTCGTGCGCGAAGCGGTTCAGCTTGCTGATGACGCCCTTGTTTCCACGGCTCAGCGCGTTGTAGCCGAGCACGGCCGGGATCGCCACGGCCAGGCCGAAGGCGGTCATGATCAGTGCCTCGCCGACAGGGCCGGCAACCTTGTCGATGGTCGGTACGCCCGAGGCGCCGATGCCGATCAGCGCGTGGTAGATGCCCCACACGGTACCGAACAGGCCGACGAACGGTGCGGTCGAGCCTACCGACGCCAGCACGGCCAGGCCCGATTGCATGCGTCCCACAGCCTCATCGATCGCGCTCTTGAGCGAACGGGTCAGCCAGTCGGAAATGTCGAGCACGTCGCGGAGTTGTGGCTGGCTGGCATGGTGGTGCTGCGTGGCCTCGCGGCCAGTGATGGCCAGCGTCCGGAATGGATTGGCTCCGTTAGCGCCGAGTGTATCGAGCGCGTGGTCGAAATCGTCGGCGTGCCAGAAATGCTTCTCCGCGCCATGCGCCATCTTCTTGATGCGAACCAGATCCCACGCCTTGGTGAGAATCACGATCCAAGACAGTACCGACATGATCAGCAGAATGATGGCGGTCGCGCGTATGACGAGATCGCCTTGCGACCAGAGATGGGAAAGTCCGAGGTCTTGCATGGTAGTTCCTGAAAAGAGTCAGTGTTGAGATCAAGGGCCACTCAGAACGGTTTGGACACAGCCAGATAGAAGCTGCGGCGCGGGGCATACTGCGGTGCGCCGACACCGATACCGGTGCCGTCTCGTAACTCATAGGAGCGATCGAACAGGTTGACCACGGTAAACCGGGTCTTGAGCTTGCCGATGGTGGGCAGATCAAAGGTGTGCGCGATACCGACGTTGACCTGAAAGTAGGCCGCCAGGTGCGAGGTATTGGCAAAGCCGTTGCGCAGCCCACTGCCGTAGATGGCATCGGCGGTCAGCAGGTTGCCTTTCCACAGATATGAGGTGCCCATCGATGCCGCCACAGTCTGGTCGTGATCGAGGTGGACCCAGTTGTTGGCGATATAGGCCTGTTCTTCCGGCGAGAAATTGAACTGGCCGGTCTCGATGCCCTTGCCCATCGCCCGCGACACGCCAACATTCAGGTAAGCGCCAAAGTTGCCCTGATGATAATTTGCCGTGCCCTCCAGTCCGTAGATCTTGCCCTGGTCATAGTTGAACGTGGAGAAGATCAACGCATTGCCGAACTGGCCCTCATCCTGGAGGTGGCGCACTTTCCGATAGTAGGCATCCAGGCCCACGGTCAGATTGCGGGTCGCCTGATGCGAAACGCCGAGGTCAAAATAGTCGGAGCGTTCTGAGCGTACGGCCGTGTTGGCGTCGGAGGGGAGTGCATTCGTGGTGTCGATGAACTTCGTGACCGTGGTGGTATCGATCTTCTCCGTGGCTGGCGGCGTGAAGTACCGGGCGTAGCCGGCATGGACCCGTGTCGTGTTGGACACGTCATAGGTCAGCCCGAGCCGCGGGCTGAGCTGCTGCTCGCTCACTACCGTGTTGACGTGGTCATAGCGAGCGCCGTAGTTGACGGTCAGCTTGTCCGTGGCCTTCCACTCGTCTTGCAGGTAGAAGCCCAGCGTCGTGCCCGAGAGACTGCTGTTATCCACGATCGTGAATGGCACGCCGCTGGTCTGGTTACCGTTGGCATCGGCCGGGAATACCGTGGAGGTATTGTCCACGCCGAAGTTCTCGCGCTGCACGAATAGCCCGGTGCGAAGTGTGTGCCGCGGGTTCAGTACGTAACTGGCATCGGCCTGCACGCCATACGCCTCGTTGCGCCGCGTGATGTCCGCGGCTACGCCGTCGTAGACAAGGTCGCCGACAGGATCCGGGGAGTAGTCGATGCGGCTGGTGCGGTGGAACAGCGAGACCTGGTAATCCAGCGCCGCCGACACCTTGCTCTGGTACGACAGGATCTGGAAGTCGGTTTTCTCGCGCTGGTTGGCGTTCAGGTTTTCCGAGGCAGGAGGCGTCACGCCGTCCAGCGTGAACTGGGGTGTCAATCCGGGGCGGTTGGGAATCTCAAAGCGGTTGTTGGCCGTGCCGAACAGGAAGCTGACCCGATTGTCCGCATCGAGCAGATAGGACAGCATGCCGAAGCCCTTGCTCTGGTCGGTGTGGTCGTGGATAGTATTCGGGCTGCTGGTCGGATTCTCGATGCCCAGATTGTTCTCCACGAAGGAGCCGCTCAGGTAGTAACTGAATGGCCCCTTGGTGCCTTGAATCTGGGCGTTGACCTCATGATCTGCATGGCTGCCGATCACCGTACCGATTTCGCCACCGAAGGCTTTTGGTTCGCCGTTTTCGTCGGTGGGCGCGCCCTTGGTGGTGATATCCACGATGCCGGCGGTACGGTAGCCATACTGTGCCGGCAGGGCTCCCGTGATGAGTTTGATTTCATCGGCAAAGCGCGTGTCGAGCATTTGTCCGAAGCCGCTGATCGGCTCCGGAACAATGACGCCGTTGATGCGGTACTGGAGATTGGAGTGGTCACCGCGTACATGCAACTGACCGAAAGAATCCTGCACGACGCCAGGCGCCTGCAGCAGCACCTGGTTCAGGGGCGTGTTTTCGCCTAACGGCAGTGTTTGGATATCGGTGCTGTCGAAGCGATAGACGGAACTGCCAGTCTCCGGCGAGAGCGCGTTGCGAGCCTCGTCCAATCGCTTGGCGGAAACAACGACCGTGTTCAGGGTTTTATCGCCGCCTGCGTTGGTGGCAGGCTGTTCCGTTGCGGAAGGCGAGGATGGTGACGCTGGCGGATTGGACTCTGCCGATTGGGCTTGTGCGGCAACGACGAACGTCGACGTGACGCCGGCCGCAACGGCTCGTAGCGGAAAACGGGTCATGGAACACCTTTGCAGGGCAGGAATGATCGGGCTGCGGGACTAGCGCCTCGCCCGCGCGAACTAGCGGTACATTCCGATCAGCAGAGGTGGCCCGCGACTACGGGCAGGGGGTGAAAATGCCAGCGCCAGATGGCGGCTGAAGCGTGCAGGGAAGTGCCAGCGGCGCTCGCACGCGGCCACCATCCAGCAGGCAATCACGGGAATGGCGACAGCAATGGCGGCAAGCGCAAGGCATGTCGGGCAAACGTCGTGTGCAGGTCCGCATTGCTCTATGTCGACAGGTACCGCACAGGAGCTCGTTTGGTGGTGAGCCTGCAAGTGACCGACCGCATGGACGACCGCTGCCGACTGCCCGAATAGCAGGAACAGGACCAGCAGGATCGATAACCAGCGCTGCCGCATGGAGGGCGTTGAAGAGGATCGAATCGAAGGTGCCAGGTAGCCAGACGTTCTTTGCAACTTTGTTGCAAGTCTGCCATCGATAAGCCGGACGAGCAAACACTCAGTAGAGAGGCCGTGTTGCGCAGGATTGACCAGAATTGTCAGCTTGTCAGTTGGATCGCCAGACAGGTGAGCAAGGCTCCACATCGTCGCAAGTGCCCATCGATCGATGCTGATACGCAGGTCTTGAGTGTGGCTTCGGCGGCGGCTCAAGGGCGTCGGGATGGCAGGCCATTCGCTCGTCTATTATGGTTGGCAGGCAAGCCAGTTGCCGCTGAACCGCGCGGCAACCTTTTATCGGAAGGGAGTCAGGCATGAGCACTTGCGACCTGCCGCACCATGCCCATCATCATCACCGGCATGGCATGAACTGTGGCCATACGGCAATCCGGCACAACGGGCACGTCGATTTTCTGCATGACGGCCATCTGCACCATCCACATGCGGGCCATGTCGACGAGCACCGACTTGAAGTGAGTGCGATGAATCCCGACCGATGCACGCCGGACCACAACTGTGGGGGGCACGAGCCCGGGCATGTTCACGGCCCCGGATGCGGGCACGAAGCGGTGCCACACGGCGATCACATTGACTATCTGGTCAATGGTCATCTTCACCATCCACACGGCGACCATTGCGACGATCACGGCGCGGTAGACCTGTTGTAGCGTGCCGGAACGATAATCGCCGTTCTCCTCGCGGAGCCGCTTCATCAGCGCCACTGCGACCGTCTCTCACTGAATGCCTAACGTCCGAGCCCCACTGGCTTTGAGCGACCCGTCTGACCCCTTGGGCAACCCTATGGCAGAGACCGGTCCATAACCAAAATCGGACATTTGAATGGCGGGGCAGAGCCAGAAGTCCTACTTGCGCGCCGCCAGATAGCTGCGCCAGCACAGCACGCAGCAGTAAATGGCAAGAAGCGTCGCAAAGACCGGCCAGAAGTGGAGCCACCAAAGCCAGTCGTAGCCCGGTGCAACCCGCTTCAACTTGACGGGCGCACCGACGATCACCGTAATGTTCTCCCCGACTAGTGTTTGGCCAACGTCGACAACCGAGATAGTCAAGTCCGAGACTCCACTAGGTAATGCTCCTCCAGGTACTGCCACAGATTCTGGTGGCCATACCAAGCGGTGGGTGGAGTTGTAGTTTTCGGTGGGGACCAGAGCACGACCCATGGTCGTTCCGTTGTGGGAATTTACGGGTAGTGCATCAAATTCTCTATCCAATCCCGCGGTCGATGTCACACGAACCGTGATTGGTTCCCCAGGTTGCTTGAACTCTAGGTAGCCACGTTCCCTGAAGTCTGCATTGTGTTGGTACGAGTCCAACTCTGGTCTCTTGTCCTGCCACCCGCGCCGATTGAACATCAAATTAATTTCGAGCGGGGCCTTCAAAACCCGATATACCCGGAAGCTGACCGCCACCTAAACAGGCGGTCATCGACCTGACTACAGGCATCCGTCCGTTACCCGCCTGCCTCGCAGTTCACTGACACGCATCCGCAGCCTGTGGCCGGCAATGTCGTCGAATGGCCGGTGGTCGGCTTTGGGCGGCTCTGGCTACCCATCAATGCCGGATCTGACCAAATCCGCCATCCGCCCATCTTGTTGCGCTTTCCGTCGTCAAACGAAAGTCCGGTTGCACATTGACGCTTGCGAGAACGTCCCCGAATGCATCAATGGCAGTAAGTGTGCCGAATGGCTCGAATTCGTCTGGCGTGATCGCTAACCTGACATTCACGAGCTGCGAGGCGATCTCGATGGAGACTTGCTTGTTGAGCTGCGCGTGCAATTGCTGCTCGTGCCGGCGGATGACCTCGGATGCCGTCTTCACCAATGTCTGGTGCGCGGTAGCGTCGAGCGGTTTCGGATCGACCTTGTTTCTGCCCATTGTCCATGGGCCAACGAGGGCAGGTTCCGCGCTGCCGTCGCGGAACATCTCGACGGCCCACCCCTCGCCGTCCTCGTTCTTCACCACCTTCGCCGTCCAGCCTTTGTCTCGCCAAAGCCGGGGCTCATGGATTTGAGAAGTGTCGTCGTCCAAAAGGGCGGAGTCGTCTTGGGACATGGAAATGGTCGTCACGGAATTGGGGGAGCCGGTTCGTCGTTGCGGGCCGGGGTGCGTAATCAAAATACTGTATAAATATACAGTGTATGACGCATTGACTGCAAGGGGGGTAGAGATCGTGTAGCAACTACCTTGGAGGGCGGGCAGCACATCAGTGCGCTGTCTTCGCTCTCAATCCGAATTCCGTAGCGTAGTGAAGGCGTTGACCGGCTGAATCCGCGACCCCTCTCGGTCATTGAGAGTTGTGGCGGGAGCGACGAGAGGTATCGCAAGGTGCCTCAAGATGAGGCCGCATACGGAGGTATGTTGCTTCCCGCCTGGTGAGAACAGAAGCTGGCGGCATCCCCTTTTGTGCGCAAACACGGGATCAAGGTTCAGCTATTCTGAGGAACGGGCTCGGCATACGGCGGCAGCTTCAGTCATCCCTGGAAGAACCGGTCGCGCCGTGTGACCGGCGCCTTTGTAGCCATCGCGCAAATGGCACGACACCGGCGCACCGACGTCGGGATATCTGACCACTGAGCCAGATCAGCAGGTGCAGGCGATGGGATTGTCGTGGAGGGAGGGGCGGAACTCACTGTGAACGAGTCAGTTCCGCGCGATGAAACATTGGCCAGTGTCCACTGGACTGGCCGCAGCCCAATTCACGGCCGTCAAACTACAGCTTCAATGCCTCCGCACCATTTACGACCTTAGCTCAGCACTAGCTCGAGAGTTCTCCCCGGATGATATCTGCGCCTGCACTGAGAGCATTTAGTTTGCCTCTTGCTACTCGACGAGGTAAGGGCGCCATACCACAGTTGGTGCAAGGATACAGCTTGTCTGCATCTACAAATTGAAGCGCCTTCCGTAGGGTATTTGCTACTTCTTCCGGCGTTTCAATGGTATTGGTCGCGACATCGATGGCTCCAACCATCACTTTCTTGCCACGAATGAGTTCAATCAGATCAATCGGAACGTGAGAGTTGTGGCACTCCAGCGAGACAATATCGATATTGGACTTCTGCAGCTTGGGGAAAGATTCTTCATATTGGCGCCACTCGGACCCCAGCGTCTGCTTCCAATCGGTATTGGCCTTGATGCCGTAGCCGTAGCAAATATGCACGGCCGTTTCACACTTGAGGCCTTCGATTGCTCGCTCCAAGGTGGCGATTCCCCAGTCATTCACCTCGTCAAAGAAGACGTTGAACGCCGGCTCATCAAACTGGATGATGTCGACGCCGGCAGCCTCCAACTCCTTGGCTTCCTGATTGAGGATCTTGGCGAATTCCCAGGCTAGCTTCTCGCGGCTCTTGTAGTGGCTATCGTAGAGCGTATCGATCATGGTCATGGGTCCCGGCAGGGCCCATTTGATGGGCTGCCTGGTTTGCTGACGCAGGAACTTGGCGTCTTCAACAAACACAGGCCTTGGGCGACTCACAGCGCCAACCACGGTCGGCACACTCGCGTCATAGCGATCGCGAATTCTGACGGTCTCACGTTTCTCAAAATCGACCCCGCTAAGGTGCTCGATAAACGTGGTGACGAAATGCTGGCGCGTTTGCTCGCCATCACTAACGATATCAATGCCCGCGTGCTGTTGTTCTTGCAGCGACAAACGCAACGCATCTTGTTTGCCTTCGACCAATTCCTCGTCTTGTAGCTTCCAGGGCGACCAGAGCTTTTCAGGTTGAGCAAGCCAGGAAGGTTTGGGCAAGCTGCCAGCAGTTGAGGTAGGCAATAGCTTTTTCATAACAGATGATCTCGTATTTTTTTGGTTGGTCAGAGAGCGTAATTGTTAGCCCATTGTTCAAGAACTCTTCTGTACGGCTTGATGAAGTGTTCTTCCGTGAATTTTCCCTGCTTGACAGCTAGTTCGCTACGTTCTACCCGATCGTAGACAATCTGCGTCAGGGAATAATCCTTGTTCTTCAGGCTCGGCTGATAGAGTTTTCCCGCTGCAGAATTGGCGTTGTAAATCTCCGGCCGGTAAATTCTCTGAAACGTCTCCATCGTGCTGATGGTGCCGATAAGCTCAAGATTGGTGTAGTCACCGAGCAGATCGCCGAGGAAGTAAAAAGCCAAAGGCGCAACACTGTTCGGGGGCATAAAGAAGCGAACCTGCATCCCCATCTTCTCGAAATATTGATCGGTCGAGGATAATTCGCTCTGCTGATATTCGACGCCCAGTATGGGGTGATGATTTTCAGTTCGATGGTAAATCTTGCTGCTGGAAGCGCTGATACAGATAACCGGCGGCTTACCGAAGCGATTTTTGTAAACGCTTGAGTTCACAAAGTGCTTGAATAGCTTTCCATGCAAATCACCGAAGTTGTCCGGGATGCTAAACGTGGATTTGTCATGATTGTGCTCGGGCAGCAAAACGCTGAAGTCGTAATCTCGCACGTAAGAGGAGAAGTTATTTCCCGCAATACCATCGATGCGTTCGTTGGTTTGCTTGTCGATGATGTTTGTTTTCAGTATCTCGATCAACGGAAATACATCGCCGCCGGCGGCATCAATATTCATCTCCACAGAAACGATTTCGAGCTCGACAGAATATCGATCACCTGTCGGATTATCCCAATGCGCCAGGTTATTGAAGCGATTGTCAATCATCCTCAGGGTGTTGCGCAGATTCTCTTGGCGACTCTGTCCTCGGGCCAGATTGGCAAAGTTGGTTGTTATGCGCGTATTGTCAGATGGTTGGTAATCTTCATCGAAACGAATACTCTTGATACCAAATGTGAAATCTTTGCTCATAGCGATCTGATGCCCTGGTTTCCGAGAGAATATTTGAATTTGTTTCGTGCCCGTTACGCCCTTGTTTCAGGCCGCGACCATTTCCTCGGCGTTGGCGGATCTTGTCTGGCGCGTCAATTCGACCAACGGCAATGCCCGCTGGACCGCGAGTCTGGCCCGCTGGATAAGGGCCTCGTTCTGCAGGCGGTAGTCGACGAAATCCTTGTCGGTGGCGTAGACGCCCAACGGCAAGGTACGTGCCTGGAAGAAGCTGAACAGTGGCCGCAACTGGTGGTCGATCATCAGGGCATGGCGCTCGCTGCCGCCGGTGGCAGCCAACAAGACCGGCTTGTCGATCAAGGCGTCCTGATCAATGAAGTCGAAGAAATGCTTGAACAGGCCCGAGTAAGAGCCGCGGAAGACCGGTGTTGCCACCACCAGGACGTCGGCTTGCTCGACCGCCGCAAGCTCTCGCTCCACCGTGTCGGACATTTGAGAGCGCCAGACCGCGCCAGCAAGCTGCGGCGCGAGTTGACCCAACTCGACCAGCCGTTGCTCGCACGGGACTTCTTCAGCGATCAGGTCCAGCAGGTGCTCTGTCAGAGCCGCAGACTTGGAGGGGCGTTGCAGCCCACCGGAGACCGCTACTACGCGGAGTGGAAGTGTCATCTTTGTTTTCATATGGATGGATCTGCGCGGTGCCGGGAGACGCGATGCGTACCGATGCAAGCGCATTGACCAAGCCGAGAGCGCGCATTCACAGCGGGCCGCCGCCGTTGCTCGCTGTTTGCCGCCATCCCGTTAAGGACGGTGCAAACCAACTGCTGCAATGGCATACGCTCGGTCCATGCGCCATGTCGGCCACGGGGCAGTCTCATGCGCTGAGCCAGCTCGGGCACAGCCTGGTCGGCATCCGCCCAGCCCTCGCCAAAGTCAACCGCATCACGCGCGCGACCACTGGTGTAGCGCTGCAGCACCAACTCGGCCTGGGAGAATGCAAACAAACAATAGGAGCGGATGCTATCGACAGATAACCATGAAGTAAAATGGTTAAAACTCACATATTCATGAATTTGGATCATGTGAGTGCTTCAGCGATATCCCTATCGGCGTCGCTCAGCTGGTCAGTCAGCAGGGCGTTGACAGCCCACGTCGGCGTGCTGAACCTGACCTACTCGGCTGTGAGCCTCAGGCTGTTCGGAGGTCGAAGCCTGCGCCTGAAGCAATCTGACCTGACGCCTCGCAGCACACACCAGGAACTGATGGCGCGCAGACTGGCCTTGCACTGCTATATCCAGACACACTGGAGAACGGGCCGGCGCTTCGGATGGCGCGGCACTAGCAAGCGTCTGGCGGGGACCCTGACTAACGCTCCGTCAGAGCGCGCCGATCGGAATCGACTTTTTTGGGGCCGTGGCGTCGGAATTCTGCGCCGGCTTCGGGTCAATCCTTCGCAAACCGATAGGACACCAGCGATTCCGTGTTGCTGTCGATCACGATGGATTTGCCCGCAGGCGGAAATGCGCGCTGCACGCAATCCTGCCTGGGGCAGACGCGGCAACCGGGACCAATCGGTGCAACGTCCGACGGATGATCGATGTCGATGTGATCGGCGTAGACGAGCTCGCGTGCGTGCGCGAGCTCGCATCCAAGACCCACGGCGAAAAGCTTGCGCCTGGCCCGAAAGCCGCCGCCGCCCCGTTCGATCGTCCTGGCGATGCCGAAGTAGCGGATGCCGTCCGGCATTTCGGCGACCTGAGTCAGGATGCGGCCGGGCTGGGCAAACGCTTCGTGGACATGCCAGAGCGGACATGCGCCGCCGTGGCGGGCGAAGTGGAACGAGGTCGCGCTCTGGCGCTTCGAGATATTGCCGGCCTGGTCCAGCCGGACAAAGTAGAACGGTACGCCGCGCGCATGGGGCCGCTGCAGCGTGGAAAGCCGATGGCAAACCGTTTCGATGCTGACCTGGAACTGTTGCTGCAGGAGTTCGATGTCATAGCGCACCCGTCGTGCCGCATCGAGAAAGTCGGCATATGGCAGCAGCATCGCGCCCGCGAAATAGTGCGATAGCCCCTGGCGCACCAGTTCCTGCGTGGACGCATCCGCAAACGCGGCCTGGCGGATTTCCGTATCGATGATGTCGCCATGCCTGAGCAGGGCGTATTGGGTGGCGAGCTGGAACGCCTGCTGGGCGTCGCTGAGCCCGGCCCGGATGGTCATCCGCTTACGGGTGGGGTCGAAGCGGCGCAGCCAAGCCTCGCCATCGGACTGCTCCACCACGGTGACGCCGAAATCCTGTCGCAGCAAGCGCTGCAGCGGCCCGCTGCGTGCGCCTGGTACCAAGGCCGCCGAACCCGCCAGATCCTCGGCCAATACATCGAGGGCGTCCAGATAGTTGTTCTGCCGGTTGAAATGATCCCGGACCTCCTCATGCGGTAACGGTGCTCCCATGCGGCGTACCGCCTCGGATGTCGTGCCGGGATCGAGATCGCCATAGAAACGATCGACCGTCTGGGCGTATTCGTCCTGCAAGCGGCCATGCCTGGCGTAAAGGCTCAGGAACGCGTCGACAAGATCCGGCGCGTGCTCGCTCATGCGCTGTAAAGCGGCGGGGCCGATGGCGCCTGACCAGACCGTGCGGTCCTTCAGCGCGGCATCCAGCTCCGCCAGTTGCCGCTGATCCTTGTCTTCCGAGAACTGGGCGACGTCGCCGCCAAACACTTCGGCCAGTTTGAGCAGTACCGCAGCGGTCACGGGGCGCTGGTTGTTCTCGATCTGGCTGACATAGCTAAGTGATAGCGATAGCCGTCCGGCCAACGCCATCTGGCTCCACTCGCGCTGTTCGCGGAGCCTTCGCACGCGCGCGCCGACAAAGATCTTCCGGGATTTCGTCATTTCACAATCTTCACAAATTTGATCGAGGAGATGCGAAGCAATTCACAGATTTTCTCTTTTACTTCAGTAACTTGTGTGAATCTGTGAAGGTTGCGGGTAGATTCTGCTTGAGCTTTTCGATCATGTCGAGTGACCTTGGAGACGCTATGGCTGCCGCTGACATCCCCCGCATTCCCTTGTTGATCAATGGTGAGTTCGTCCAGTCCCGGACATCCGAATGGCGGGACGTTGTGAATCCTGCAAACCAGCAGGTATTGGCTCGTGTGCCGATGGCCACGGCGGACGAAATAGCCGCTGCCGTTGGAGCAGCGCAGGCAGCGTTTCCCGCGTGGAAGAAAACGCCGATCGGCGCCCGCGCGCGCATCTTCCTGAAGTACCAGGAACTGATTCGCGCCAATATGAAATCCCTGGCTGCCACGCTCACAGCCGAGCAAGGCAAGACGCTGGCGGACGCGGAGGGCGATGTGTTCCGCGGCCTGGAAGTGGTGGAGCATGCCGCCGCCATCGGCAACCTGCAACTGGGCGAACTGGCCAACAACGTGGCCGCGGGCGTCGACACCTACACGCGCCTGCAACCGCTGGGTGTCTGTGCGGGCATCACGCCGTTCAATTTCCCGGCGATGATTCCGCTGTGGATGTTCCCCATGGCAATTGCCTGCGGCAATACGTTCGTGCTCAAGCCCTCGGAGCAGGACCCGATGGTGACGATGCAACTGGTGGAACTGGCGCTGGAGGCGGGCATCCCAAAGGGGGTGCTCAACGTCGTGCATGGCGCCGCCGATGTTGTGAACGCGATCTGCGATCACCCGGACATCAAGGCAATCTCGTTCGTTGGCTCGACCAGGGTTGGCGCACATGTGTATGAGCGCGCATCGCTGGCGGGCAAACGCGTGCAATGCATGATGGGGGCGAAGAACCACGCCATCGTGCTGCCCGACGCTCACAAGGAGCAGACGCTCAACGCGCTGGCTGGCGCCGCATTCGGTGCGGCAGGGCAGCGTTGCATGGCGGTGTCCGTCGTCGTGCTGGTCGGTGAGGCCAATCGCTGGTTGCCGGACCTGGCAGCCAAGGCCCGGTCGCTCAAGGTGGGCCCCGGGCAAAACAATCCCGATGTCGGGCCCGTTATCTCCCGCAGTGCCAAGGCGCGTATCGAAGGGCTCATCGCCCAGGGGGTGGCGGAAGGCGCGACGCTGGAACTCGACGGACGCATGCCGGAGCTTCCTGGCGGCCTGGCCGAGGGCAATTACATCGCGCCGACCATCTTTTCGGGTGTCCGCTCCGGTATGGAGATCTACGACCAGGAAGTGTTTGGTCCCGTGTTGTCCTTGGTAAGTGTCGAGTCGCTAGACGACGCCATCGCGCTGGTCAACGCCAATCCCAACGGCAATGGCGTGGCGATCTTCACGCAATCCGGCGCGGCGGCGCGCAAGTTCGAGGAAGAGATCGATGTGGGCCAAGTGGGCGTCAATGTGCCGATCCCGGTCCCGGTGCCGCTGTTCTCGTTCACCGGGTCCCGCGCGTCCAAGCTGGGCGACCTCGGGCCCTACGGCAAGCAGGTGGTGCTGTTCTACACGCAGACCAAGACCATTACGTCGCGCTGGTTCGAGGATGACGTGACCACCGGCGTCAACACGACGATCCGCCTGCAATAGGCCAGGAGCGAGCGATGGATTTCGATCTCAACGAGGACCAGCTCGCCTTCCAGCACACGGCGCGTCAGTTTGCGGACCAGGAGTTCGCACCTTACGCCGGCGAGTGGGACGAAATGCGGCACTTTCCGCGCGACACGATCCGCAAGTCTGGCGAGCTTGGCTTCTGCGGGCTCTACACGCCTGTCGAGCACGGTGGGGTCGGCCTGTCCAGGCTCGATGCGACGATTGTCTTCGAGGAACTGGCCAGCGTCTGTCCATCCACTGCCGGCTTTATCACGATCCACAACATGGCGACGTGGATGGTGACGACGTTTGGTTCCCGGGAGCTTGCCTCGCAGTGGGGCCCCAGGCTCGCCAGCGGCCAGGCGCTGGCGTCGTACTGCCTGACCGAGCCAGGCTCGGGTTCGGACGCGGCGTCGTTGCGGACCACCGCGCGCATGGACGCGGAAGGTCTCGTCGTCAACGGCAGCAAGGCGTTCATCTCGGGCGCGGGCGAAACCGACGTATTGGTGCTGATGGTCAGAACGGGTGGCTCCGGGGCAGCGGGCATCTCGGCATTGCTGGTGCCGGCGGACAGCCCTGGTATTCACTATGGCAAGAAGGAAGCGAAGATGGGCTGGAACAGCCAGCCCACCCGAACCATCAGCTTCGACAACGTGCGGGTGCCGGCTGCCAACCTGCTGGGCGAAATCGGCAGCGGTTTCAAGATCGCCATGAAGGGGCTGGATGGTGGTCGCATCAACATCGCCACCTGTTCGATCGGCGCCGCACAAGGCGCGCTGCGCGCCGCGCATCGGTACATGCATGAACGACAGCAGTTCGGCAAGCCGCTGGCGGATTTTCAGGTACTGCAGTTCAAGCTGGCAGACATGGCCACCGAACTGGTAGCGGCCCGTCAGATCGTGCGTCTGGCCGCGTCGAAGCTTGATGCGGGCGATGCCGAGGCATCGGTGTATTGCGCGATGGCGAAGCGGCTTGCCACGGACGTCGGCTTCAATGTCTGCAACGAGGCGCTGCAGATCCACGGCGGATATGGCTATATCCGCGAGTATCCGCTGGAACGCTTGCTGCGCGACGCGCGCGTGCACCAGATACTGGAAGGCACGAACGAGATCATGCGCGTGATCGTCGCCCGACGCCTGCTTCAGGACAACGCGACGGAGGTGATCCGGTGACGGAAAAAATGCATCACGACGTACCGGTGCGCATCGGCACGCTGTGGACCGCAAGTGGCCATCTGTTCGGCCGCGTCACGCTCGATGCGCCGGACAGCCTGAACGCACTGACCATGGCCATGGTCGAGCACATCGATCCGCAACTGGAGCGCTGGGCGGTGGATCCGAAGGTGGTGGGCGTCATCATCGACGCGGCAGGCGACAAGGCCTTCTGCGCCGGTGGCGATATCGTCGGGCTATACCGGTCGATGCAGAACGCCGGGGCGGGCAACGTGCCCGCCGATGCGGCCGCGTTCTTCGCCCGCGAATACCGAATGGACTATCGCATCCACCGCTATCCGAAGCCAGTGATCTGCTGGGCAACGGGCATCGTTATGGGAGGCGGCATTGGGCTGCTTGCCGGCGCCTCCCACCGCGTGGCGACTCCGACTTCGCGCATGGCGATGCCCGAGGTTGGAATTGGCCTCTATCCCGATGTCGGTGGTAGCTGGGTGCTGTCCAAGATGCCCGGCCATATTGGGATGTTCCTGGGACTGACGGGGGCATCGCTGAATGCCGGCGATGCGCGCTACGTAGGCCTTGCCACGCACGCTGTGCATGCCGGGCAACGCGGCATGCTGCTGGAGTCGATCGCGCAGGCATGCTGGCACGGGAATGCGCAAGCCGATGCCAACCGTATCGACGGGCTGCTTGCCATGCTCGGGGACGGTCAGGAATTGCCGCCGTCGCCGTTGCGCGAGCATGCAGCACGGATTGCCGGTCTGGTTGACGGTGACGATCTGGCGCAGATCGTCACGCGCCTGCGGGCCCTTGCCGAAGACCCGGATCCCTGGCTGGCCAAGGCTGGCCGCGCGGTCGCCGGTGCGTCGCCCACCTCGCTTGCGCTGACATTCGCCATGCAGCAACGCGCGCGGCGCATGACCCTGGCCGAGGTCTTTCGCATGGAATGGCAGGCGTCGATAGGCTGTTGTGTGCACCATGACTTTCCGGAAGGCATCCGCGCCCTGTTGATCGACAAGGACAAGCAACCGCGCTGGCAGCCGGCCACGCTGGATGCCGTCACGGCCGAGCTTGTCGACGCGCACCTTGCGCCGCGCCATGGCGGCGTGCATCCACTGGCTGATCTGAGCTGATTCAGGAGACAACGACATGACCCGCAGCACACGTATCGCATTCATCGGGCTGGGCAACATGGGCGCCCCCATGGCGCTGAATTTGCATCGCGCCGGCTTCTCAGTGACCGCCTTCGACCTGAGCACGGAAGCGCTGGCGCGCGTGCGCAGCGAAGGGGTGGCCACTGCCGACACTGTCCGGGCGGCGGTGGACGGTGCCGGGATCGTGATCTCGATGCTGCCAAACAGCCGCCACGTTGAGTCGCTTTTTCTCGGCACAGAGGGGCTGCTGACGCAACTGCCGCAGGGCGCGCTGATCATCGACTGCAGCACGATCGCGCCGGCGTCGGCGCGCAGGGTGGCGGATGCCGCGCGCGAGAGAGGCATCGACATGATCGACGCACCGGTTTCGGGCGGAACGGCTGGTGCGTCCGCCGGCACGCTGACGTTCATCGTGGGCGGTAGCGAGGCGGCGTTGGCAAAGGGCCGGCCGGCGCTCGATGCCATGGGCAAGAACATCTTCCATATGGGCGAATCGGGCGCGGGCCAGGTGGCCAAGCTCTGCAACAACATGGCGCTTGGCGTGATCATGGCCGTTACCGGCGAAGCGTTGGCACTTGGCGTCTCGCAGGGCCTGGACCCGGCCAGGCTGTCGCAGATGATCGCCGTCAGCACCGGGCGGAGTTGGGCCACCGAGGTCTGCAATCCCTGGCCCGGCGTACTTGACAATGCACCATCTTCACGTGGTTACAGCGGCGGGTTCGGCAACGACCTGATGCTGAAGGATCTGGGGCTCGCCGTGGACGCCGCGATGTCGGCCGGCGCGACTGTGCCGCTTGGAGAGCTTGCGCGCAATCTGTACTCGCTGAATCAGCGCGCGGGACGCGGTGGCCTGGATTTTTCGAGCGTGATCCAGCTCTTCACAGCGGAGATTGCGTCCGGCAAGGGAACTTGACGGGCCGGCACGACAGGGCGAGCCATTCAGCGCGAAAACTGGCTTGGCACGCCAAGCATGCGATGTCCGAGCGACGCCGTGTGTTGACGTGCCTGTTCGGGGACAAAGAGATAGAAGCGCCAGAGGTCGGCCTAGCTGGACTCCAGGGCATGGATCTCGTCGTAGGCGTCGCTGGCCGTCGGGCAGGGGAACTGGCTGGTGTGTGTCTGATATGGCGATGGTTCAGTTCGGGGCGACGTCCGCGGAGCGGCGGGCCAGTTCAATAAAGGCCTTCACGTAGTCGATGTCGATGTCGCCCTCGCGTGCGCCCAGGAAGATCTGTTTGGCGACCCCGTCGGCGCCCAGGCGAACGGCCGTGACGTCCATTTTCTGCGCGTATTCGGCCACTAGCCAGCGCGGCAGTGCGGCAATGCCGCGTCCGCTGGCCACCATCTGCATCATGATGTCGGTCGTCTCGATGGTCTTGTGGCGCTTGGGCGTGACGCCCGCCGGCTGCAGGAACATGTTGTAGATATCGAGCCGATCGATTGCAACCGGGTAGGTGATCAGCACTTCATCGGTCAGTGCATCAGCATCCACATACGGCAGGCCAGCAAGGCGATGGTCCTTGCCGACGACGAGCACCTGCTCGTAATCGAACACGGGCTCGAAATGCAGGCCCGGCTTGTAGAGCGGGTCGGGCGTAACGAGCATGTCAATCTCATACCCGAACAACGCGCCAATGCCGCCGAACTGGAATTTTTGCTTCACATCGACATCCACGTCGGGCCATTTGGCCAGATAGGGCGACACGATCTTGAGCAGCCACTGGTAGCACGGGTGGCATTCCATGCCGATGCGCAGCGTGCCACGTTCACCCTGCGCGAACTGTCGGACGCGTTCTTCGGCCAGGTCGAGCTGGGGTAGCACGCGGTTCGCCACCGCCAGCAGATAGGACCCTGCCTGCGTCAGCCGCAACGTACGACCCTCCCGTAGCCAGATGTCGGTGCCAAGCTGCAGCTCCAGCTTCTTCATGGCATGGCTAAGCGCCGACTGCGTCAGGCAGAGCACGGAAGCGGCGGCAGTCAGGGAACCCTGGCGGTCCACTTCCCGGAGGATCGATAGATGAATGCGCTCAAGCATGAGTGATATTCATTGAATTCTGAATAACGATCATTTTACTTCATGTGATGCCGTTCCTACAATCCGGCTTCGACTTGAATACGGATGACGCCATGACCACGATCCACAACCTCGGCTTTCCGCGTATCGGCGCGAAGCGCGAACTGAAATTCGCACTGGAGTCCTACTGGAAGGGTGAAACATCGCGCGACGAACTGAAGCGGCTAGCCGCCGAGTTGCGTCAACGTCACTGGGATAGCCAGAAAGGTCTGGATCTGGTGCCGGTAGGCGACTTTGCTTTCTACGACCAGGTGCTGGACATGAGCTTCACGCTCGGCAACCTGCCCGAGCGCGTGCAAGGCTTCCATGGCGATGCGCTGGACAACTACTTCCGCGTGGCCCGTGGCCGCTCGGCCAAGTCGGCCGAAGAGCATGCCGCGTGCTGCGGTGGCGTGGCCGCCGGCGAGATGACCAAGTGGTTCGACACCAACTACCACTACATCGTCCCGGAATTCTCCGCCAGCACCGAGTTCAAGCTGGACCCATCGCGCCTGCTGGACCAGCTTGGCGAAGCGCGCGCACTGGGTGTCACCGCCAAGCCGGTGATCGTGGGCCCGGTGACCTACTTGGCGCTCGGCAAGGCCAAGGACGATTCCGACAAGCTCGCGCTGCTGCCGCGCCTGTTGCCCGCTTATGTGGAACTGCTGGTCGCCCTGGCCGCGCAGGGCGTGGAGTGGGTGCAAATCGACGAGCCGGTGCTGGTGACCGAGCTGTCGAACGCCTGGCGCGACGCCTTCCGTACGGCTTACCTGGCGCTGGCCAAGTCGCCGGCCAAGCTGCTGCTGGCCACGTACTTCGGCCAGTTGCAGGAAAACCTGCTACTGGTGGCCGAACTGCCGGTGGCCGGCGTGCACCTGGATGCCATCAACGCACGTGCCGAAGTCGAGGCGCTCATCGCGAAGTTGCCAGCCGACCGCGTAGTTTCGCTGGGCGTTATCAACGGCCGTAACATCTGGAAGACCGACCTGAGCCGCGTGTTGGACTGGCTGGAGCCGCTGGCGAAGCAGCTTGGCCAACGCCTGTGGGTGGCGCCGTCGTGCTCGCTGCTACACGTTCCGGTGGATCTGGGTAGCGAGCAGAAGCTCGATGCCGACGTGAAGTCGTGGCTGGCGTTTGCGCTGCAAAAGCTCGACGAACTGCAAGTGCTGGCCGGCGCCTTGCGCAACGGCCGGGACAGCGTCAAGGACGAGCTGGCCGCCAACAAGGTCGCCGTCGACGCACGTCGCGCTTCGCCGCGTGTGAACAACCCCGCCGTCAAGGCGGCCGTGGCTGGTATCAACGCCGCGCTAGGTCAGCGTCAGAATGTCTATAGCGAACGCGCGCCGAAACAAGCTGCGCACCTGAAGCTGCCGGTATTTCCGACTACGACGATTGGCTCGTTCCCGCAAACGACCGAGATCCGCCACGCGCGCAGCCAGTACAAGGCCGGCGCACTGGATGAAGCCGGCTACAAGACCGCCATGGAGGCGGAGATCGCCCGCAGCGTACGCGAGCAGGAAGCGCTGGGTCTTGACGTGCTGGTCCACGGCGAAGCCGAGCGCAACGACATGGTCGAGTACTTCGGCGAGCAGCTCGAAGGCTACGCATTCAGTCAGTTTGGCTGGGTGCAGTCGTACGGCTCGCGCTGCGTGAAGCCGCCTATTCTGTTCGGCGACATCAGCCGTCCGAAGGCCATGACCGTCGAATGGATCAAGTACGCGCAATCGCTGACCAGCAAGCCGATGAAGGGCATGCTGACCGGCCCCGTGACGATCCTGAACTGGTCATTCGTGCGTGACGATCAGCCGCGTTCCGTGTCGTGCTACCAGCTCGCACTGGCGATCCGCGAGGAAGTGCTGGACTTGGAGCGTGCTGGCATCAATGTGATCCAGATTGACGAGGCCGCGCTGCGCGAAGGCCTGCCGCTGCGTCGCGCGCAGTGGAAGGAATACCTGGACTGGGCCGTCGGATCGTTCCGCGTCACGGCCAATGGCGTGCGCGACGAAACGCAGATCCACACCCACATGTGCTATTCGGAGTTCAACGACATCATCGCATCGATCGCCGACATGGATGCCGACGTGATCACGATCGAGACGTCGCGCTCAGATATGGAGCTGCTCGACGCGTTCGACAACTTCAAGTATCCGAACGAGATTGGCCCGGGCGTGTACGACATCCACTCGCCGAACATCCCGACGCAGGAGCACATCGTGCAACTGATGCGCAAGGCCGCAGCGCGCGTGCCTGCCGAACGACTGTGGGTGAACCCGGACTGCGGCCTGAAGACGCGCCAGTGGGCGGAGGTTATCCCGGCACTGACGAACATGGTTGCCGCTGCCAGGGCGCTGCGCGCCCAGTAACGCCGGAAGCGCTCTTCGTCGTCGAGTCCGCATCGTGTCGCGTTCGGCAGGTGAAGGACGTGCTGCGGCGTTCGTGCCGATTAAGCGGCTCTGGGTCAATCCGGATTGCGGTCTCAAGACCCGTACCTGGCCAGAGGTGGAGGCTGCGCTGTCGAATATGGTCACGGTAGCGCGAACGGTGCCAGAGCAGGTGGGGCGGCGGACCCAAGTCCAGCGTTGAAGGGGACGATAGCCGGGGCCGGTCAGCTTTGGGCCACGCTGGCTATCCCGTCAATGCCGGATCTGACCAAATCCGCCACCCGCCCATCTTGTAGCGCTTTCCGTTGTCAAACGAAAGTCCGGTTGTACATTGACGCTTGCGAGAACGTCCCCGAATGCATCAATGGCCGTCAGTGTGCCGAATGGCTCGAATTCGTCTGGCGTGATCGCCAGCCTGACGTTCACGAGCTGCGAGGCGATCTCGATCGAGACTTGCTTGTTGAGCCGCGCGTGCAGTTGCTGCTCGTGCCGGCGGACGACCTCGGATGCGGTCTTCACCAGCGGCTTCGGATCGACCTTGTTTCTGCCCATTGTCCAGGGGCCAACGAGAGCAGGTTCCGCGCTGCCGTTGCGAAACTTCTCGAATCGGTGAAGGCGTTGACCAGTTGAATCCGCGACTCCTCGCGGGCATTTGGCCGTCTCCGGCTGAACGGCCGAACCGCCGAACCGCCGAACCGCCGAACCGCCGAACCGCAGCCCGCTTCAGCCCACCGCGATGGGGCGCTGGGCGGCACCTCCCAGATCCTCAATCAGCGGACTATGCGTGTTGGGCTGCATTGGCTAGGCTTGGTCGGCCCCGTCGCCAGGCTGGCGGCTGCGCCCCAGCAGCCGGGCCGGCAACGCAAGCAACAGAACGACCGCTCCCACCGCCAGCAGTACAGCAAGCAGGTCGAACGCGAGGTAAAGGTCTCCGGTGCGGGTCTTGATCGCACCCACCGCGATTGGGCTCAGCAGGGCCGCCACGCCCCCAAGGCTGCTGACGAAGGCGATGCCGGCAGGCGCCTGCGTGCCGCCGAGATATGCCGGCGGGATCGTCCAGAACACCGGCAGCGCCGCGAGGCATGCAGCGGCGCCGATTGTCATGCATAGCACCGAAGGCACCAGTTGATCGCGCACGATGCCCATCAGCAGGAAGCTGGCCGCTGCCACCAGGAGACAGCCCGCGACGTGCCAGCGCCGTTCCAGATGGCGATCCGAGCTGCGTGCCAGCAGGTACATCGTCACCAGTCCGAGTACATAGGGCAGCGTGGAGATCCAGCCGATGCGTGTCACCTGGGTCTCACCAAAGCCCTGGATCAGCGTGGGCATCCAGTACGCGATGGTATTGGTGCTGGCATAGATCGAAAGAAAGGTCAGGCCGATCATGTAGATGCGTGGATCCTTGAGCAGGGCTTTGATACCGCCGTGTTGTTGTGCGTGGACCTCTTTGCCAAGATCGCTGGCGAGCAGCGCCTTTTCTGTCGGACTGAGCCAAGTCGCCTGTGTCGGACCGTCGTCGAGGAAGCGATACGCGACGAGGGCGAGCAGCATCGCGGGGATGCCTTCCACCACAAACAGCGCCTGCCAGTCGCGCAGTCCCATCCATCCGTCCAGGTGGAGCATGATCGCCGCGGCCAGCGGGCCGCTGATCATTCCGGCGAAGGTGCCAGACATCAGGAACAGTGAGGTGATCCGTCCGCGGCGCTGCGCCGGGAACCAGTAGGTCAGGTAGAGGATGACGCCCGGAAAGAAGCCTGCCTCGGCCACGCCGAGCAGGAAGCGCGCGACGTAAAGCGCATCCGGCGAGCTGACCTGGCTGGTGGCGATCGTCACGAGGCCCCACAGCAGCATGATGCGTGTGATGGTCAGTCGGGCGCCGATCTTCTGCATATACAGGTTGCTTGGCACCTCGAACAGGATGTACCCGGCGAAAAAGGCCGCCGCGCCGATGCCATAGGCAGCATCCGATAGTCCAAGGTCGCTGGCCATGCGTAGCTTGGCGAACGAGATGTTGATGCGGTCGATCGTGTTCAGCACGTAGGCAACGAACAGGAACGGCAGCAGCCGCCACATGATCTTGCGATAGATGGCGGCAAGCGTGTCGGCATCCTGATGGAGCGATGCGGTATTGCCTGCAGTGGGGGCGAAGGGATGCACGGCGTACTCCTGGACTTTGCGGGAAGAGGCCGGCAGATCCGGCCCCGGGGGTCAAGCCGCGGTTTCCCGCATGGCGCGGTCGAGCATCGGTACCGCGAGTTCGCAGGCTTCGATGCCTTGCAGGCCGACGATCTTCAGTACCGCCAGGATCTGCGCGCGCGTGGCGCCGAGCCGCAGCGCGGCTTCGATATGCCGCTGGGTGCCGTGGCCGTACATGTGGGTGATCGCGGCATCGCCGGCGATGCAGAGAAACTCGATCCACAGCGGCGGCAGGATGTTGTCCTTCCACAGGCCGAAGCCCATTGCCAGGAATTTTTCAAGGTACTGTGGATCCCAGCGATAGAGCGTCTCCCACAGCGGATTGAACATGCCGTTGGCACGCACCGCGTCGCACACCGGCGTGGCGCCGGGCGCCACGGGGTCATCGGGAATGCCGGCGCGCGCCAGCTCCTCGGCCAGCGCCGGCACGCCAACCGCGCAGGCGTGGATGCCGACCACGCTGGCCAGCTTGAACACTTCCAGGATCTCGGCGCGGGTGGCGCCCAGGCGGATGGCCTCGCGCACGTGGCGGGACACACCCGGCTTGTACAGGTGGGTGGCGGTGACATCGAGATTCAGGCGGATTAGTGCGACCAGCTTGGGGTCAAGCACATCGTCAGCTTGCGCATCGCGCGCCAGTGCGACCCAGCCAGCGATCCAGTTGGGATCCCAGTCAGTCAGCGGATCGAGCTCGCTGCCGAGCACGCCGGTATCGCGCAGCGCCTTGTAGTGTGGAAATAGATTGAGTTGCATGGTTTTCTAAGTCTGAGGGCGGCCTCAGATCACCGAGCCGCCATTTGGGCTGATGACCTGGCCTACGAGGTAGTGCTCGTCACTGGCGAGGTGCAGCACGGTTGCGGCGTACTCCTCCACGGTGCCGAAGCGGCCCGCCGGGCAGCCTTGCCAGAGCCGGTTGCGGCCGTCCTCGCCGATCCTTTCCAGATACTCGTTGAAGGCCGGTGTCGCGACGCCGCCAGGTGCCATCGCGTTGACGTAAATGTTCGCCCCGGCCACTTCCAGCGCCACGGAGCGCGTGAAGGCCGCCACGGCGCCCTTGGTGGCGCTGTAGTGCGGGCTGTGCGCGCTCTTTGACGAGATCCCGGCAATCGAGGCGATATTGACGATGCGGCCGTAGCGTTGCGGCTGCATCAGCCGGAGTGCTTCTCGGGTGCAATAGAAGGTCCCATGCACGTTTACGCCCCAATATCGCAGCCATTCTTCGTCGGTGATCTCGCTGGTGAAGCCGAGCGATGCGCGTGGCACCGGCGTTTGCAGGTACGCATAGAGCTGGTTGCGGCGCTCGGTATCCACCGGGCGGTTGGGGGTCAGCGCGGCATTGTTGACAAGGATATGTACCGTGCCAAAGGCCTCGCGCGCCTGCGCAAACATGTCGGCCACTTGCTGGCTCGACGACACGTCGCAAGCGACGGAAAGGCAGCGGCGGCCCTCGGCGAGGACCGCCTCGCGTGCGGCGGCCAGCGACGCCGGGTTGATGTCGCAAATCACCAGGTCGGCGCCTGCACGTGCCAGTGCCACGGCGATGCCCTGGCCCAGGCCTGGGCCAACGCCCGTCACCAAGGCGATCTTGTTGCTCAGCTTCATGATTGGTCTCTGCCGGAAACGGTATTCGGAGGTCAACACCAGAACATCACGCGCAGCCGGGGCGCCGCGCGTGACGTGGCGGCATGGCTGTGCTCAGACGCTGCCCGGCACCGTGAAGCCGCGCTGGCCCGGTTTGCGGTTCGGCGCCATGCCCAGCTGGCGGATGGTCTCGTCGGCGCTGTCGTACCACTCGTCGATCTTGTAGATGCGGCGCGCTTCCGTACCGTTGGCTACGTCGCGGCCCAGCTCGCGCGCCAGGCGCACGGTCTGCTCGATCTGCTGCACCGAGGTCATGCGTTCGCCTTTGCGGCCCCACAGGTTGTCCTCGATGCCCACGCGCACATGCAGCCCCAGCGCGATCGCCATGGCGTTCATCGGCAGCACCGCGCGCATGGCGCTCTCGATCGTCAGCACGGCGCCGTCCGGCGTGCGGCGCGCGAACTCGATCATGTCAGCAGGGTGCAGGCCGGCCGCGCCGCCGCCGATGGCGACATAGTTCAGGATCAGCGGGCCGCGATACAGGCCCTTGCGGATCAGGCGCTCCACGGTTTCCAACTGGGCCACGTGACCGAGCATGAAGTGCGGCTGGATTCCGGCCCGGCTCAGGCGCTCCAGGTGCTCGATGAAGAACGACGGCTTGGCGTCGACCACCATCTCGCTGTATGCCTTGAAGTATTCAGGCTTCTCGAGGATGGTGCCTTTGACGTCGTCGGCGGTCAGCATCTCGCAGATATTCATCTGGCTGGTGTTGATCGCAATGGTCACCTGGTCCGGCTTGGGGTCCAGTTCGGCCAGCATATGGCGACTGTCATAGTCCAGCCACTCGGCGGCCTTGCCTTCGCCCTCCGGCGCAAACGAGATCGAGCCGCCGACCTGCAGCACCATGTCCGGAACGGCGTCACGCAGACGGGCCAGCATCTCGTTGAACATCGACAGGCGCTTGGAGCCCTTGCCGTCTGCCTCGCGCACATGCACATGAAGCACTGTGGCGCCGGCGTTATAGCAATCGATGGCCTTCTGAATCTGAGCATCCATGCTCACTGGAATGTCGTCCGAGTCGGATGGCAGAAACTGGGGGCCGTAGGGCGCGACCTGGATCACCAGCTTTTCCTGGTTCTCGGGAAGCAGGCTGTCGTCGAGAAAATGCATGAATAGTCTCCTGAAGGTGAAGCCCTTTGCAGTGGGGGCGGTGCAGGTATTCTGGACAGCTGTCCGATCCTGCGTTTATCCTTCTGTCACTATTTTTTATCTGATGATCACATCTGGTGAATACCCGAACCTTGAAGCCCGAGAGCCGCTCCGTGCCAGTTGGCACGCTTGCGCGGGTGGTCGAAGTACTTCAGGCGCAGGGCGACGATCCCTGGCCGATCCTGGAGCGTCATGGGATCAGGCTCGCGTCGCTGCATGAACCCATGGCACCCCTGGCGCTACAGGTATGCGGCCGCATCCTGGCAGATGCGGCCGACGCGACCGGCCGGCCCCATCTCGCAGTGCAGGTCGGCGCGCGCGCCAATATGGAAAACGCGGGCCCGCTGCGCCTGCTGCTGCTGTCCTCGCGGAGCGTGCGCGATGCCGCGGAGGGCCTGCTGCGCTATGGTCGGATCTGGTACCGGGGCATCAACACGGCGCTGACCGTGCGCGATGGCTACGCCGTCTTCTCGATTGAAATCGACGGCGCCTTTGCTGGCCGTGAAGCGCTGCTGACGGCCTACCTGGCGGCCAACCTCCAGTTGTTCCGTCTGGTTCTCGGCAAGCTCTGGATGCCGGCGGCTGTGTCCTTGTCGCGGCCGCCGCCGTTGGAGCTTGGCCCGTATGCGGCACACTTCGGTTCCGATGTCCGCTTCGGCCAGCCGCGTGACGAATTCGTGTTTCCGGCCGCCACGCTCGAGCAACGATGCGGCGTCGGGGGTGTGGCAGGCGAGGCGGTGGAGTCCTCCGTGGTGCGCTACCTGGGCGAACTGGAGTCGCATGTCGCGCCGGATTTCCTTGGGCAGGTTCGGCATGCAATCCGCGACCTGATGCTGCTGGGCGAATGCACCGCACCGCGGCTGGCCTCGCTGTTCGCGGTTCACCGCTTTACGTTGCATCGCCACCTGCAGGATCACGGCACCTCGTTTGCCCACCTGCTGGACGAGGAGCGCGATACGCTGGCGCGACGGCTGCTGGCCAATACGGACATGCCGCTTGGAGATGTCGCGCGGGCATTGGGGTTCAAGACACAGGCCGGCTTTAACAAGGCCTTCATGCGGTGGCAGGGCGTCGCGCCCGGCACCTTGCGCGCCGGTCAGCGGCGCCGGCCCCGGCTCACCTTGCAGCGTGATTGATCTGGGCCAGTAGCCCTTGCTTGTCGCTTCACGACCCAAAGGCACCAACTCAACGCTCTTTCAACGTTCTCAACGCAACCGTCCACTTCACCCCGCACGCAACACCAGAATGCTCCCGAGCGACCGGAGACGCACGACCTCTTCAAGCGCCAGGCCGCCGGCTTGAATGATTGCCTTCCATTCGGTCAAGGTGCGTTCGCGCCCCCGGCTGCCGACGAACATCTGCATGTCGAACGATGCGCTGGAGATGTCGGCGTTTTTTTCAGGCACAACGATCTCCAGGA
Organism: Cupriavidus sp. UBA2010; assembly: GCF_002335265.1. Taxonomy (NCBI): domain Bacteria; kingdom Pseudomonadati; phylum Pseudomonadota; class Betaproteobacteria; order Burkholderiales; family Burkholderiaceae; genus Cupriavidus; species Cupriavidus sp. UBA2010. The sequence goes on along the minus strand of NZ_DDCI01000020.1, from coordinate 208,675 downwards.
TTGCCGCGCGGGCGCCGCTGTTGCCGATGGCTTCGCGGAGCCGTAGCAATGCCTGCACGCAGGCAGGGTCGTCAAAGCCATGCAGGACGGCCGAGTACAGGTAGACATCCTTCGGACCAGCCGCAGGCAGGCTTTCAAACAGGTTCGCAGCCTGAAATTGCAGGCGTTCGAGGCCATCCGCATGGTGCTCTGCCCAGTAGCGTCGGGCTTCCTCGATGACCTGGGGCCGATCCACGATCAGTGCCGCCAACCTTGGATGGCGTCGCAGGATCGCCAGCGACTTGGTGCCCCGTGATCCGCCAACGTCGATGATGCGGTCGAACCGGCCCCAATCCAGATCCGTGGCGAAGCCGTCGCCAGCCAGTGCCTCGACGCTGTTCATGGCTTCCGAGAAAAGCTGGTCGAACTCGGCATGATGATCCAGGTAATCGAACAGGTCCTCGCCGTGGCTGAGTTGAAACGGTGGCGTGCCGCTGCGGATGCCGGCCTCCAGTTGCTCGAACCATGGGCGGCTCATGGTTTCCGAGTTGTGCATCAGGATCATGGCCCGGACGCTTTTGGGATCGTCGCGCGTCAGGCACCGGGAGAGCTTGTTGTTGCGGAAGACCATCGGGGCCGTTTCCTCGAAGATGCCCATGGCTGCAAGCAGTCGCATCAGGCGTCCGAGCGCATCTTCATTGGCGTCGACCCGGCTGGCCAGCGCAGATGCCGTCAGGGTTGCCGTTCCCAGGACAGTCGCCAGGTCCAGCTTCGCCGCCACGTAGAGCGCTTTCGATTGCCAGTAGGCCGAGCCGATCTGCACCAGCCGGAAAGGGGCTGGCGTCATCCTGTCAGTGATCGATTGAAGCCAGGCGCCGAACCTCATGGCCTTGGCGAATCGGCGCACGGCACCTGCGTTCATCTGGAACGTCATGCTCATTCTCCTTGGCGAATTGGGCAATGCGGCGGGTCGTGACGTAGTGATAGTCGTCGGCGAGGAAGCCATCCAGCGCCGCCTTGATCAAGCGGATGCGGACGGATTCTGTAGCGTTCTGATCGTTCACGACCGGCTCTGGCGATTCTGACAAAGGTAGGTTATCAGTCGCAATGCTGCGAGCAGAAGCGCTTTCGTCAATCATTTCCGGAGAGATGGTCGATATCGCGGTGGGCACGAACCTCGGGGGTCTGACGTGACATCCACGTTGATCGGGGCTTCCAGATGCGCGATGTCAAGCCGGCGGGCGGTCACGTCGGTGGCTACCAGTTGGGCAGGGCTTGCGATGTGCCCGATTGCAAAGGTCGAAGAGGTAGCGGATGCTTGCGTCTGCGCCTGAAAAGGTGGAACAGAAAACAAGGGGTAAACAATGTCAGAAATCACGATTCGCGATGCCACGCCGGACGACATGGAAGCGGTTTGCGCGATCTATAACGATGCGGTGGCGAACACCACGGCGATCTGGAACGAAGTGCTGGTCGACGTGGACAATCGCAAGGACTGGCTGGCCGCGCGCCGCAAGGCGGGCTTTCCGGTGCTGGTCGCGCAGGACGAGGCGGGGGCCGTGGTGGGCTACGCGTCGTTCGGCGACTGGCGTGCTTTCGACGGCTATCGCCATACAGTGGAGCATTCGGTCTATATCCGGAACGACCAGCGGGGCCGGGGCATTGCCGGCCTGATGATGAAGGCGCTTATAGAGCGCGCGCGCGACCTGAACAAGCACATCATGGTGGGCGCCATCGAGGCGGGAAATGCCAGTTCGATCCGCCTGCACGAGAAGCTCGGCTTCGAGCAGGTCGGCTTGATGAAGGAGGTTGGCATGAAGTTCGGCAAGTGGCTCGACCTGGTATTCATGCAGCTCAATATCGATCATCGCAGCACCCCGGACGTCGCCCAGCGGTAATCCGGCAGGCTCGGATCGAACACAACCGTGAAACGGGGATCCGCTCAATTCTCGCCGGTGCTGACGATTGCCATCGCGCAGCTGTTTGGCACGTCACTCTGGTTCAGCGCCAACAGCGCCGCTGACGACCTCGTCCGGACGTGGGGGCTGACGGCAGCCAATATCGGCACGCTGACGGCGGCGGTCCAGGCCGGGTTCATTCTCGGCACCATGGCTTTTGCCTTGCTGGGGCTCGCCGACAGGTTCTCCGCGAGCCGGATCTTCGGTCTGGCGGCCCTGCTCGGGGCAGGGTTCAACGCGTGGTTCGCCTGCCTGTCCGGTGATTTCTCTGCCGCCATCGCGCTTCGGTTCGCGGTAGGGGTGTGCCTGGCGGGCATCTATCCGATCGGCATGAAGCTGATCATCAGTTGGGCGCCGGACAGGGCGGGCGCGGCGCTGGCATTGCTGGTAGGAATGCTGACGCTGGGGACCGCGCTGCCACACGGCTTGCGTATCGCCGCAGCCCAGTGGCCCTGGCAGTACGTCATGGCGGGCTCGTCGGTGCTGGCCTGCGCGGCGGCGGTGCTGGTGCTCTGCCTGGGCAATGGGCCGCATCTGCCGGTGCGCCGGCATGGCGCGCCAAGTCCCGGCAATCCGCTGCGTGCCTTTCGCGATCGCCGGTTCAGAGCCGTGGCGGTGGGCTACTTCGGGCATATGTGGGAGCTCTACGCGTTCTGGACGGTATTGCCGATGCTCGTCGCCCGCTCGTCGCTGCCGTCCGTTTTCGGTGGACTCAGTATTTCCGCGCTGGCATTCGCGATCATCGGCATCGGCGCCCTTGGCTGCATTGCAGGTGGCCTGCTGACCCGCTGGGTGGATAGCGCCGGCGTGGCGCTGGGCGCGTTGGCGATCTCCGGCACCTGCTGCCTGCTCTTGCCATTCGCCGCCGATGCGCTCTCGCCGGGTTGGCTGCTGTGCTTCTTCCTGGTCTGGGGGGCGACCGTCATCGCGGACTCGCCACAGTTCTCGGCCCTGGCGGCCAGGGCCTGCCCGCCAACATTGGTTGGGGGCGCGCTTGCCATTCAGAACTCGATCGGCTTCGCGCTGACCGTGGTGTCCATTGCGCTGGCGTCCACTTACCTCGGCGAACTGGGGTTGAAGACGTCCTGGATTCTGCTGCCGGGCCCGATACTGGGCATTCTGGGCTTCCTGCTGCTTCGTCGCCGCCCGGCGTGAATGGAAACCCACCCATGCGGCGGGATCAAGGGCGGACACCTGAGCGCGGTGCGACCACGTTTTCTTACCTACACTTATTTCGAGCAGCCGCTGTGTGCTGTCACGGGCACTCCAAGGGGCCGTGCTGCTAGCCGTTCCGGTCCCAGGACCAGAGCGAATCACCATCGCAGTCTTGCCGCGTGGATACGACGATGCTGGCCGCTTCAGGTCATCAGGGCTCCGAGGGCAACGACCGAACCTTGCTGTACTTTGGTTGGCTGACCCTGTTCATCTATCTGGCGACGCCGGCCGGTGCGCTCGTCGATATCCAGACGTCGTACGTCCTCAAGAACGAGTTGCACGCGACGGCAACGCAGATTTCCACGTTTCGGCTGGTGACGGGCATCCCCGTCTATGTGGCGTTCGTTTTCGGACTGGCGCGGGACCAATGGAACCCGCTCGGGCTACGGGATCGCGGCTACTTCCTGATATTCGCGCCGATGACCGCGCTGGCCTGCGTCTGGATGGCGTATTCGGGGTTCTCGTACACCGGGCTTCTGGCCGGGACACTGATGGCCATGCTGGCATTCCGGTTCGTCGCGGCCGCCTATCAGGGGCTGATCGCCCTGGTCGGCCAGGAAAAGCTCATGTCCGGCCGCCTGAGCGCGCTGTGGAACGTGATCGGGTCCGTTCCGGTCGTGGCGGGCGCCTTTGCTTCTGGCTATGTCTCCGACCATCTGGCGGCGGCGGAAGCGTTCTTCCTGGTGGCGATCGTCAATCTGCTGATCGTCGCGCTGGCGCTCTGGAAACCCCCGTCGGTCTTCGGCCAGATCTATGACAGGCCCCTGGCCCGCGCCACCGATTTCGTCGGGAACGTCAGGCGGCTGGTCAGACACAAGGCCGTCTATCCGGCAGTACTGATCTGCTTTCTGTGGAACTTCGCCCCGGGCTCCGCCACGCCGCTGCAGTTCTACCTGACCAACGAATTGCACGCGTCGGACTCCGTCTACTCGTACTACAACGGCATCTTCGCTGCCGCATTTGTGCCGACGTTCCTGCTTTATGGCTATCTGTGCAAGCGGGTGGCCCTGAACAGGCTGCTGTGGTGGGGCACGATCATCGCCGTGCCGCAGATGGTCCCGCTGGCGTTCATCCATTCCGCCGACCTTGCGCTGGTGCTGGCCGCGCCAATCGGGCTGATGGGCGGCATCGCCACGGCAGCCTATCTCGACCTCGCGATGCGGTCGTGCCCGCCGGGCCTGCAAGGCACCCTGATGATGCTGGTGGATGGGGTCCTCGCGCTCTCGGGGCGCGCTGGCGATCTGCTGGGCTCCTGGATCTACAATAGCGTGCCCTCGCACGGATTCACCTATTGCGTGATTGCCACCACCGCAGTGTATGGGCTGATCCTGGCCGTGATCCCGCTGGCGCCGAAGGCGCTGATTGCCACCCGGGATGGCGAGCCAGCCTTGACGGCGCAAGCCGAGGCCTTGAACGAGAGTCGGGAGAGTCTATGAACGTTACCGTTGAAACCACTGTTGCAGCGCCTGTCGGAAAGGTGTGGCGCGCCTATACGACGCCGGAAGACATCAAGCAATGGAATGCCGCGTCCGACGACTGGCACACGACGGCCGCCACGGTTGACTTGCGGGAGGGGGGTGCCTTCTCTTCGCGGATGGAGGCCAAGGACGGCAGTATGGGTTTCGATTTCGCCGGTACCTACACGAAGATCGTGGAAAACAAGCTGATCGAATACGCGTTCGGGGACCGGACTGCCAAGGTCGAGTTCCTCGAGGCACCGCAGGGGGTCACCGTGCGGGTGAGCTTCGTCGCCGAGACGGAGTACCCGGTCGAGCAGCAGCAACAAGGCTGGCAGGCCATCCTGAACAACTTCAAGCGCCACGTGGAATCGCATTGAGAGGCGTCCGCAACGCCGTTGGCGTTGCTCCACGGACCTGGCCCCTGCATTGACGCCCGCTTTTGCGGGCGTTTTTCCTGGGCCTCGGAAGTTCTATGCTTGAGGCAGGGGATGGACTGGGCGTATTGCCCGGCCAGACTCGGGCCACGACGACCAGCACGTCTGCAGTCACGGCCCAGGAAGCAGGGCGGTGACGATATGAACCGGTTCTACGCAATGGTTGCGGTGTGCGGCCTCATGGCCGCCTGCGTATCGACTGGTATCGATGTCAAGCCCGAGCAGATGCAGAGTTTCATTCTGGGCTTCTCCACGCTCGATGACGTGACCGGACAGCTTGGCAATCCAACCTCGCAGGCGACAACTAGCGACGGGGCGATCGTGCTGGTCTACGCGTATGCGACCTCGAAGCCGCATCCTGAGAGCTTTCTTCCCTTTATCGGTCCGCTGTTCGCCGGCGGCGACATCCTGTCGTCGACGGTGCTGTTCGAGTTCGATCAGAACGGCGTACTCCGGAGCGAGCGCAGGACGACTTCCAGCGGCGCCACGGGCCTGACCGTCCTGCCGCATTGATTGAGTCAGGCGCGAGCCGGGCGATTCGGTCGCCCGCTCGCCCAACATGTGCGTCATGCGAAGCGGGACTACACTGAAGCGCATTCGGTGGGTCGATGCCTTGGGAGAGGGGATGGAATCGTTCGTTTATCAAGCCACGCCGTCGCGGGTGGTCTTCGGCGCGGGCCGGTTGGCGGCGTTGCCCGAGGAGGTGCTGCGGCTAGGCGCGCGGCGGGCTCTGGTACTGACCACGCCCGGGCATCGGGCACTTGGCGAGCGGGTGGCCGCGTTGCTGGGCGAGTGCTCCGCAGGCGTCTACAGCGAGGCGGTGATGCATGTGCCGGTGGAGGTGGCCCACGCCGCACGCGACGAGGCCGCGCGGCTGGGTGCTGACTGCTACGTGGCGGTTGGCGGTGGGTCCACCATCGGGCTTGGCAAGGCCATCGCGCTCGTTTCGGGGCAACCCATCATCGCGGTACCCACCACCTACGCAGGATCGGAAGTAACACCGATCTACGGCCTGACCGAAGGACGCCTGAAACAGACCGGCCGCGACCCGCGCGTGCTGCCGCGTACGGTCCTCTACGATCCCGAACTGACGCTGACGTTGCCGGTGGAGATCTCCGCCGCCTCCGGCATGAATGCGATGGCGCACGCGGTGGAGGCGCTATACGCCGAGGACGCCAACCCGATCATCAGCCTGATGGCCGAGGCGTCGATTCGCGCGCTGGCCGGGGCTTTGCCCACCGTGGTGCGGCGGCCGGACGATATCGACGCCCGTGGTGACGCGCTGTACGGCGCGTGGCTGGCGGGTGCCTGCCTTGGCTCGGTTGGCATGGCGATCCATCACAAGCTTTGCCACACGCTGGGCGGGACTTTCAACCTGCCCCATGCGCAGACCCATGCCATCTTGCTACCGCATACCGCGCACTACAACCACGCCGCCGCGCCGCTTGCGCTGGCACGCGTGGCGCGGGCGCTGGGTGGCGAACGCGCGCAGGATGCCGGCCCGTTGCTGTTCCGGCTGAACCAGTCGCTGGGTATCGCCACGGCGTTGTCGGCCATCGGTATGCCCGAGGATGGGTTGGACGAGGCCGCCACGCTGGCCTGCGCCAATCCCTACTACAACCCGAGGCCGGTCGAGCGCGAGCCGATCCGGGCGTTGCTGGAACGCGCCTGGCGCGGCGAGAGCCCGGCCTGAGACGGATCGGCGCACGGAAACCAACACAAAGGAGAGACACCATGGAGGCAACGCCCCACGCAGCCGCCGAAGCCGCGCTGACCGAGCAGGTCGTCGCCCGCTTTGCCGACACGCCAGACCCTCGCCTGCGCGCGCTGATGCAAGGGCTGGTGCGCCACCTTCACGCCTATGTGCGCGAGTGCGAGCCGACGGAAGCGGAGTGGTTCGCCGCCATCCAGTTCCTGACCGATACCGGCAAGATGTGCGACGGGCTGGTCCGGCAGGAATTCATCCTGTTGTCGGACACGCTGGGGGTGTCGATGCTGGTCGATGCGATCAACCACCGGCAGTCCACGGGCGCTACCGAAACCACCGTATTTGGCCCGTTCTACATTGCCGGGATGCCCGACCGTTCGGCAGGCGAGAACATGGCTCTCACGCCGGGTATGCCTGCACTGGTCCATGGTCGCGTGTTCTCCGCCGATGGCACGCCGCTGCGTGGCGCGGTGCTCGACATCTGGCAGACCGCGGAGAACGGCATGTATTCGGGCCAGGACACAGCGCAGCCTACGGGCAACCTGCGCGGCCGTTATCGCACCGACGACGAGGGCTACTACGCCATCCGCACCATCGTGCCGGTGAGCTATCCGATTCCGACCGACGGGCCGGTCGGCCACATGCTTACGTCTACCAGACGGCATCCGTGGCGGCCGGCGCACCTGCATTTCATGATCGACGCGCCGGGCCATCGCCGGCTGGTCACACACCTGTTCAACCGGGGCGATCCGTACCTGGACTCGGACGCGGTGTTCGGCGTCAAGCCATCGCTGCAGGTGGCTTACGAGGAGCGGCCCGCCGACCATCCGCTGGCGCGGCGCTTCGGCTTCGATGGGCCGTTTCGTGAAGCACGCTACGACTTCGTGCTCGATCCGGTCCCCAAGGCAGAGGGCTGACGGCAGAGGGCAGGGGACTGAGGGCTGAGGGCCGAGGCTGGCGTCCTTACTCCAGCTTCACGCCCGCGTCGCGCACCACCTTGTTCCATCGCGCCAGCTCGGCGTCGATATGCGCGCCCAAGGCGGCCGGCGTGGACCCTACCGGCTCGTAGCCATTGGCGGCGAGTTGCGAACGGAGTTCCGGCTGGGTCAGCACGGTGGCAATCTCGCTGCTGAGTTTGTCGACGACGGCGCGCGGGGTGCCGGCCGGGGCCAGGATGGCATACCAGCCATTGATGTCGAAGCCGGGCACGCCAGCTTCGGCCAGCGTCGGCACATCGGGCGCCATCGCGGCGCGTTTGGCGCTGGTCACGGCCAGCGCGGTCATGCGGCCGGCGCGGATCTGCGGCATCGAGGTCGAGATGCTGTCGAACGTAAGCTGAATATCGCCGGCGAGCATGGCGTTGACCACCTGGGCGCTACCCTTGTACGGCACGTGGGTCATCTTGACGCCCGCCATCGAATCGAACAGTTCGCCAGCCAGATGCCCGGTGTTGCCGTTGCCGGCGGAGCCGAAGGTAATGGTGCCGGGCGCGGCCTTGGCGGCGGCGATCAGATCGGGCACGTTGCGCGCCTTGAGCGACGGGCTGCCGGCCAGGATCAACGGCAGGTTGGCCACCAGCGAGACCGGCGCGAAGTCCTTGCGCGTGTCGTACGGCAGCTTGGGATACAGGCTCGGATTGATCGCGTGAGCGGCCAGCACCATGATCAGCGTGTAGCCGTCGGGTTTGCTGCGGGCCAGCGCCTGCGTGGCGATCGTGCCGCCCGCGCCGGGGCGATAGTCAAGGACGATGGGCTGGCCCAGCCGTTCCTGCAACTTTGCGCCGAGCGGGCGCGCAAGCAGGTCGGCGCTGCCGCCGGGCGGGTAGGGAATGAGCAACTGAATCGGGCGGGATGGCCACGCATCCGCTGCGTGAGCGCCAAGCGGCAGGGCGGCGATGGCGGTGGTGGCCAGCAGCACGCGTAGCGCGATGCTGGCGGTCAGGCTCATCTTTCCGGTTGTCATCCTGGTCATGCTTGTCCCCTTTTTTGTTCTGGTGGTGATCCTGCCCGATCCGTCGACGCTTTCAGCGCCCTGGCCCTAGCACGCGGCAGTCGGTCGCCAGCGTGAGTGGTGCGGCCGATAGCGCCTGCACCGCTTCGAACGACACGCCATCGACCAGGCCGGTCACCAGCAATGGCTTGCCGGGCCGAACGTCGATCACGGCCAGGTCGGTATAGATGCGGTCAACTACGCCGATGCCCGTCAACGGATAGCTGCAGCGTTCGACGATCTTCGGTTGTCCGTCGCGCGTCACGTGTTCCATCATCACGAACAGCCTGGCCGCGCCCACCACCAGGTCCATCGCGCCGCCTACCGCGGGAATCGCATCGGGCTCGCCGGTCGACCAGTTGGCCAGATCGCCGTTGGCCGCGACCTGGAATCCGCCCAGCACCGTGATATCGATATGCCCGCCGCGCATCATGGTGAACGACACCGCGTGGTCCGAGATCGACGCGCCGGCGATCAGGCTGATCGGCTCCTTGCTGGCGTTGATCAGGTCCGGGTCGGTCTCGCCTTCGCGGATGACCGGACCCATGCCGAGGATGCCGTTCTCGCTGTGCAGCACGATCTCGCGGTCGTCGGGCAACTGGTCGGAAACGAGCGTGGGCATCCCGATGCCGAGATTGACGACGCTGCCATCGGGAATGTCATGGGCGACGATGCGCGCCATCTGGGCGCGGCTCAGTCGCGGCAGCGTGCCGAGGCGGGGCAGGGTGTCATGCATGGCTGTCTCCCGATGTTGCCAGGACCACTGTCTGGACGAAGATTCCCGGCGTCATCACGTGTTGCGGCGTCATCTCGCCCAGCGGGACGATCTCGTCGACCTGCACGATGGTGTGTCGCGCGGCGGTGCACATCACCGGCCCGAAGTTGCGGCCCGCGTAGCGGTAGGTCAGATTGCCCCAGCGATCGGCACGGTGTGCCTTGATCAGCGCGAAGTCGCCGTGCAGCGGTTGTTCCAGCACATAGCCGGTGCCATTGATAACGCGGCTTTCCTTGCCTTCGGCCAGCGCGGTGCCATACGCCGTGGGCGTGAAGAACGGCCCGAGCCCGGCGCCTGCGGCGCGCATCCGCTCCACCAGCGTGCCCTGCGGCACGCACTCGAGCGCGACCTTGCCGGCGCGATACGCATCAATGAACGCCTCGGCATTGTTCGAACGCGGGTGCGAGCAGATGACCTTGCGCACGCGGCCCGCGCGTATCAGCGCGGCAATGCCAGCATCGCCGTTGCCGGCGTTGTTGTTGACGATGGTGAGGTCGCGCGCGCTGTGCGCCAGCAAGGCATCGAGCAGTTCGTCGGGAATGCCCGAACCGCCGAAGCCGCTGACCAACACCGTGGCGCCGTCGCCAATGCCCGAAACCGCGGCGGCGAGCGAGGGCGCGATCTTGTCGATCATGAGAACTCCTTTGCCGATGAAACTGCGATACGGTGATGCGGCTACTGCTGCGGAATGCCCGTGTCCTTGACGACCCGCGCCCAGCGCAGGCGCTCCTGTTCGATGAACTGGCCGAAGTGCTCGGGCGTGTCGCCGCCCGCCTGTCCGCCAAGTTCAGCCAGCCGCGACTTGATCTGCGGCTCGGCCAGCGCCGTTGCCGCGGCCTTGTGCAGTTGCGCGATTACCGCCGGCGGTGTGCCGGCGCGTGCCACCAGGCCGAACCACGCCGTCACCTGGAAATCGTCGAAGCCGGCTTCCTTCATCGTCGGCACGTCGGGTAGTTCGGCCACGCGCGTCCCGCTGGTCACGGCCAGCGCGCGCAGCTTGCCAGCCTGGATCTGCGGCAGCGAACTGGGCAGGTTGTCGACCATCATCGTCACCTGGCCCGCCACCAGATCGGCCACGGCAGGCGCCGCGCCCTTGTAGGGCACGTGGATGATGTCGATGCCGGCGCGCTTCTTGAAGAGTTCGCCCGACAGGTGCACAGACTGGCCCGAGCCCGACGACCCGAACGACAGCTTGCCCGGCTCGGACTTCGCCAGCGCCACCAGTTCCGCCACGTTGCGCGCGGGCACCTTGGCATTGACCACCAGCACGTTTGGCACGGAGACCACCATCGTGATCGGCGCGAAATCCTGGGGTTTGTAGGGCAGCTGGCGATACAGCGCGTAGTTGATCGCGTTCGGCCCAATGTTGCCCATCATCAACGTGTAGCCGTCGGCCGGCGCCAGGAGCAGCGCTTGCGAGCCGATGATGCCGGCGCCACCGGCACGGTTGTCCACCACCACCGGCTGGCCCAGGATCTCGCTCATGCGCTTGCCTACCAGGCGGGCCGCGATATCAGTGGTACCGCCTGCGGCGGCCGGCACGATCAACCGGATCGGCCGCTCTGGCCAGGCGGCCTGCGCGGTACCGGCCATGCCAAATGACAATGCGGATGCCGCAACCCATGCGGCGGCCAGACGCGCCCCGCCCATCTTGATGGTCATGCCTGTCTCCTTGTCCGGCGCTCGCGCACATGGCTGGGCTGACGGTGCCGTTCTGTTTCTTGTCGTTCTGTGTCGATACGCGGAAGCGCGGATCGCGACCTAAGATAGGCCGCTGCCCGGAGCAATGGAATTCACGATTCACAAATCGGGCCTTCGGGATCGCGGAAGGGGCGCCGTCCCGCGTGTCTCCAGGGGACGTCTGCTGATGTACTGCGTGGTACATTGACGCGCTGCGGTACGGCGTTCCATGCCGGGGCCGCGCCAACCAAGAGCCCAGTGAATGCCGAAAGCCAAAACCACCGCCGCGGACCGCTCATCCAGCGAGCAAGCCGTTCAACTGCTGGATGCCGCCACAGAACACGTGCTGGCTCACGGTCTGGGAGACCTGTCGCTGCGCAATGTCGCGGATGCGCTGGGCACCAGCCATCGAATGCTGATCTACTACTTCGGATCTGCCGATGGCTTCTGGCAGGCGTTGCTGTTTCGCGTGCGACATACCGAGCAGCAGGCGCGTCTGCGCGCGTTCTCGGGCGGTATGGATAGCGGCGCGGCGATGGAAGCCGCCTGGGACCGCTATTCCGCGCCGGGCTATCTGCCCGTGATGCAGTTGCTGTTCGAGATCTACGGCAGGGCAATCCGCGATCGCGATCGTTTCAGCGGCTTCCTGGAGGACGTCGTGGGTAGCTGGACTTCGATGCTGGCTGAGCGTCTGCAGCAAAGCATGAACATCAGCGAAGAAGAAGCCCGGCTCTACGCGCGTGTTGAAGTCGCCACGATGCGAGGGCTGCTACTGGACCTGATCACGACTGGGGACCGCAAGGGCACCACCGCCGCGCTCAAGTACTTCGCGAGCAAGATGGCGACGCCTGGCAAGGGGCGGAAGGGCGCATAGCGGGCGCCCATCGGAGAGTCCCGAGGCGGGCGCCTGTTCAATCCCGGTGTCACCAGAGTTCCGCCGCGGCGTGGCTCAATGCCCATCGCTGCGAGTGCTTACGGCATGACACCGTCTGACACATCCCCCGTGACACTTTCATCCGAATCGCCCAGCTTTAGCACCAGGCCATCGCTTGCGTTTGGAATCGGTCCCAACACCACCGTGACCTCCGCATACCCCTGGGCCATATTCGCCTGAATTGCCGTCTTGGAGAAGTCGTAGTCACGCGACGATGGCTCGTCGGATGGTCCCTCGCGCCTGACAGGCTCGATTTCCTGAAGGATGTAGTCCACAAGCTCGCGATACGCGTCTCTCAGTTCGCGTGCGCGCTGATCGCTACGGATGCGCTCCGAGTACACGATCTCGTCGCGGCGCGCGAGGATTTCCATCATGCCGGACGGCAACGGTTTTTCGCCGGAGAAAAGATCGACAATGAAGACGCGCTTCCCATCCGGGCCGCAGCGTTCGGTCACCATGTCGAGGGGAGAGTTGGACACGATCCCGCCATCCCAGTAGGGCACCCCGTCGACGAATGTCCACGAGAAGCCCGGCGGCAAGCTGCCGCTGGCGAGGATATGATCCGGCGTCAGGTCGTCAACGTAACTGTCGAAGATCTCGAACTTCGAAGTCAGGACATTGACGGCGCCGACCAGCAATCGCACCGGGCTGTTGCGTAGCCCGCCGAAATCCACGTACTTCTCCAGCAGCGCTTTCATGGGGGAGGTATCGTAGAAGCTCGTCCAGTCCCATGGCGCGACCCAAGGCTGGTCGAAAGCGGGCATCCAGCGGGGCTGAAAGAAGTTGGGCACGCCAAGCTGCAGTATCTGCATGGCCGTCGTGGCGCGTCGCAAGGGTTCCGAATGAAAGTGAGGGGTGCAAACCGAAAGATCGGACCAGAACGACTCGAGCGCTTCAGTCGCGTTGCCGGGGTTGCTGGCAATGATCGCGCCGTTGAGTGCGCCAATCGATATCCCGGCCACGATGTCAGGAAAGATCTTGCGTTCCTCGAGACCCTTGACGACCCCACACTCGAACGCGCCAAGCGCGCCGCCACCCTGCAGGATCAGCACGGTCTGCACCGGCAACTGATCGAGCGCGAAGTCGGGGTCGCCCAACTCCGCTTTCTGCGGCAGCACATTGGTGCGGTACCGTATCAGCCCTTCGGCAAGGCGCAACTCGGTGGCTGGTCGTCCAATGGAGAACACGGCGCGCACCACATCGTCCTTCAGGTAGAAGAGCGCAAAGGAGCGGTCCTCTAGCGAGCCCCGGGCGATGCATTCGTCGGCCCCCTCGGGAGCGCCGAGCATGTTGAAGCCAATATCACCTACGTCGCAGAAGAAGTATGAGACGAGGTCATAGCGCATCCGGCGGCCAAGCATGTTCATTGCCGCAAGGCGGCCCTGCTTGGCGGCGTTGTCCCAGTGCTCGATATGACGCCGGCGGGCGAAGACGGGATCGTGGAAGCTCGTGACATCGCCTGCTGCCCAGACGTTTGGCACGTTCGTCTGCAGCAGCTCGTCTACGGCAACGTAGCCTTTCTCGAGCGCGATCCCGCTACCCTCGAGGAAGCGCGTTGCCGGATCCACTCCCGCGCACACGACAACAACGTCACACGGCAGCCTCCTGCCTGAGCGTGTTTCGACTTCCGCCACCTTGCGTTGGCCATGCAGGGCCACCACCGCGTCTTCGAGGACGATGGATGCGCCGCGCTCCTGCGCGTGCAGACGGAAGAACTCCGACAGCATCCTGGATTCGAGATGACGCAGCAGTCGGTCACTCTCCTCGATCACCGTCACATCGAGACCCATTTCGCCCAGGGTCATGGCGGTTTCCATGCCGAGGAAGCTGCCACCGATCACCACGACGCGCTTGCCCTTCGATGCGGCATCGCGAATGGCATCGCAATCCTGCCTGGACCTCAGGGTGTGGATGCCATGGAGCGACATCCCCGGGACATCGAGCAGCCTCGGTGTCGCGCCGGTTGCGATCAGGAGGTTTCCGTAGTGGATGCGCGCGCCCACCGAGGTCTCTACTATCTGACGGACGGGATCGACGGATGCAACTGTCGTGTCCAGCGCGATATCTATCGCCTGCTCCCGGTAGAACTGCTCGGAGTGCAGCAGGAACTGGGAGTCCTCTGACGGCTCCTGCAGATACTGTTTCGAGAGTCTCGTCCGCAGATACGGCAGGGTCGACTCTGTCGAAAGCATGAGGATGGAGCCTGTCGCGCCTTCTCTGCGCAGCGTTTCCGCTGCGCGCGCGCTCGCAAGCCCACCGCCGATCAAAAGGAAATCAACCTGCTTGTGCGTCATATCGCTCCCTGGGGCGTTCGATTACTGCATGAACCAGCCGTGGCTGACAACAAACGATTGTCCGGTCAGTGCCGCGCTCGGGAACGTGCAAAGGAACAGGACGGTCTGCGCGACATCCTCCACAGTGGTGAAGACGCCATCGACAGTACCGCCAAGCATGACGTTGCGCACCACTTCCGCCTCGCTGATGCCCAGTTCCTTGGCCTGCTGTGGAATCTGTTTCTCCATCAGCGGCGTCTTTACGAAGCCAGGACAGATGACATGCGAGCGCACATTATGAGCCGCGCCTTCCTTGGCCAGCACCTTGGCCAGCCCCAGCAATCCATGTTTCGCGGTCACGTACGCCGACTTCAGCGGCGACGCTTCGTGGGAGTGCACGGATCCCATGTAGATCACTACACCGCCACGGTCGTCCTTGTACATGTGCTTGAGCGCGGCCTTCGTCGTCAGGAATGCGCCGTCCACATGGATGGCTTGCATCTTCTTCCAGTCCGAGAACGCATAGCTCTCGATGGGATTGACGATCTGGATGCCCGCGTTCGAGACCAGGATATCGATTGAGCCAAACTCCGCCGCGACCTTGTCGATGCCTTGATTGACTGCGTCCTCGTTGGTGACGTCCATGGCCACGCCGATGGCCTTGCCGCCAGATTTCCGGATTTCATCGGCGACGCCATTCGCGCCATCGAGATTCATGTCGGCGATGGCAACCGCGGCCCCGCCTTTCGCCAGTTCCAACGCAATTTCCTTGCCGATGCCGCTTGCCGCACCGGTGACGACTGCAACCTTGCCGTTCAGATTAGTCATGATCAACTCCTGGATACGTTGAGTACGTTGAGTAAGTTGGATACGCGAGAACAAGAACTGCTACTTCGCCAGATAGTCGTGCACGACCTCGCCGAGACCCAGCGTCAGGTCGGCGATCAGGTGGCGTGCTTCGACGATTTCAAGAACCGGAAGATCGGCAACCGGTGCGAGGGCATGGGGAGATAACTGCAGTGACGAGGGACCGGTCCAGGCCCCTTTCATCGTGATGTTTTCGAGGTAGTAGCGCACCAGTTCGCAGACGCGAGGGGAGCCGTCCACGTGAGGCACCACTTTCAGCAGGAAGTTCGGCATGGCAAGCCGCCTGGCCTGTTCCGCAAGATCGAGCTCGCGGTGCTTGTAGCCCATCGTGCCGGTGGCAATCCGGACCGGGCCGTAATCGAGTGTGCCAACGAGGGTGTCGATATGCGTTTCGAGGGCTGGCGAAGCCAGCTTCTTGGGAAACCCCCAGAGTTCCCGGCCGCCCGCAATCGGCGGATGATCATTCAGGTACATCGCATGGGTGTAACTGCCTGCCACGCCTTCGTACTCGACGGGGATGACCTGGCCACTTTCCGTGTAGTTGCCAAAGCCGGTCGAATCCGGCATCCGGATGAACTCGTAGCTCACCAGGGGCGAGGTGACTTTCAAGGGTTCGGGGACAGCCTCGCGCAACCGATCCATGTCCGTGCGATAGGTCACGATAAAGAACTCCCGATTCACGAAGCGATACGGCCCCATCGGGAACGCTGGGCTCGTGATTGGCATGGCAAACGCACGCGAAGCTACGGAGTCTATTTTCATGACATTCCTGTGTTCAGATCACATCGGGATGATTTGGATGATCAGGCCACCACGCACCATCACGGCAAACGGTGAATGCACTGTCAGGCTGCGAGCCGGAAGGTTTTGAATCGTCGCCGAACCGCGTGGCTGTACGCAAGGGGGAGCGGTGTTAGCGGTCACGCGCGCGGCGCAGAGCAGGGGATTGAAGCAAGCGAGCCACAGTCAAGGCGGACAGGCCAATGGCGCAGAGGAGGGGGAGGGTGAAAGTAAAAGCAGAAAGGAGGAATTCCATTGCTGTGCCGTTCTCTGAAACCTGGCAAGAACTTGCGGTGGGTTGCGCATGGCTTCCAGTGTAGGTTTCAAGATGCATCGTAAAAAGGGAGAGGTCGCCGACATACTGTTCAGTAATACGAACAGTTGTTTGGAAACTCTCCTGTCTGGTGTCCGACGACACGTATGCCGATCTGACAACGGGCCTCTGGTTTGATTCATTTTTTTCTTAAAAAGAAGGCGCGGAACTCTTATGCAAATCTGCGCTTGATCAATGAAGCTTTCGTGAAACCGTGGCGAAGGCTGCCTGGCCTTGCATCACTGGTCTGCCTTTCCACCGCGCGTCAGAAAGCGCACAAGAATGCTCTTGGGTTCAAGTAGCACTACACAGCGATACGCAGAATCCAGATCCACGCGCCAACCAGATTCCATTCCCACGTTTTCACGTAAACCCCAATTTTCGATGTTGATGTACCACATGGTACATTTCACGTCATCGCGGCCGATGGTGGCGGCGAGAGAACTCATCGGGAAGCAACATGGATTTGCGAAAGCTATTGGGAAGGATGGCCAGCATGGCCGTGGCGATGGCGCTGCCACTGATCGGACAGGCGCAGACATTTCCGACGAAACCAGTCCGGCTGGTGGTGCCGCAGGCCGGCGGCACGGGGAATGACGTACTGGCGCGCGCGCTGGCTGAAAAGCTCAGCCAGGCGTGGAAGCAGCCAGTAGTCGTGGAGAACAAGCCGGGCGCGAATGGGACGCTGGCGATTTCCTACGTACTGGGGCAGCCGGCCGATGGATACACGCTGTTCTTCGCGGGTGTTTCCAACCTCAGCTTCAACCCGTACCTCTATCCCAAGCTGCCCTATCAGCCGGCCAAGGACCTGACCGGCGTGGCAATGCTGGCGAACTCGCCATTCGTGTTCGTCGCATCGCCGTCACTGCATGTGCAGACCTTGCAGGACTTCGTGCGCCTTGCCAAGGCGCGACCCGGCGAGATCAGCTTCGCGTCGGGCGGTATCGGCAATTCCACGCATCTGGCGATGGAACTGGTGGCGGAGCGCACTGGCATCACGATGCAGCATGTGCCGTTCAATGGCACGGGTGGCTCGACAAGCCTGATGAACGGGCAGACGCCGGTGATGATGAACGTGGTGGCCGGCGTGCAACCGTTTATCGCGGGCAAGAAGCTGGTGCCGCTGGCGGTCACTGGCGATCGGCGACTGGCGGCATTGCCCTCGGTGCCTACCTTCAAGGAACTCGGTTACGACGTCCAAGTGCCGGGTTGGTATGCCATCGTCGCCCGCGCGGGCACGCCGCCAGCCGTGGTGCAGCAGATCAATGCCGATATCAACCATATCCAGGACGATCCGCAGTTCAAGGAGAAGCTGGGCTTCCAGTTCCTCGATGCGATCAAGGGACCGCCTTCGGAGGTGGAGCGCTACATGAAGCGCGACGCCGATGCCTGGGGGCCCGTCATTCGCCGTCTCAACATTTCTCTCTGACTACCCTGACCGCTCTGATAAGAAAACCATGCCACATCTGACCAAAGCCGTGCATGACTATCGCCTGGCCGCGATGCATCGCCTGATGGACCGCCTGCGCGTGGATGCGCTGGTATTCGGCTCGCCGGACTTTTTCCAGTACGCGACCAATTTCCAGCTTGACGTGTGGCCATGGGAGCGTCCCGTGTTCGTCGTCGTGCCGCGCAACGGCGAGACGTTTGCCGTAATGAACGAGCTATCGACCAACCACATGCGGTTTGCCGCGGAGAAGGGCACGGTGTGGCTCTCGGACGTGACGTACTACGCCGAGCATCCCCGCGTGGCCAACCGGTTGGCCCTGCCGTCGCAACTGCCCGAAGTCGTGGCCGCATTGCTGGCCGCGAAGGGCCTCGGGATGTCGCGCATCGCCGTCGACGTTCAGCATCCGATCCTGACCGGCGCGCAGCGCTATCTTCCCGAGATGACGTTGCGTCCGGCGATGGCCGAGATGCGCAGCCTGCGATGGGTCAAGCACGCCGAGGAGCTGCAGACCATGCGAGACCTCGCGGCCTTGACGGACTGGGTTCAGGATCGCTACCGAGAGAACATTCGTCCCGGCCGGCTAGTGCAGGAGCTCGATCACGCCATGGCGGCGCTGATGGTGGAAGAGGCTGCGCGACGTTTCGCGGGAGAGGACTTCGAGATCATGAAATGCTGGACGCTCACCGGCCCTGCCTCGGCGTCCCCGCATGGCGACGGCGCGGCGTGCGGCTCGCGCATCGCGAAGGGCGACACCATCGTCAACCTTGTATTGCCGAGATTGAACGGCCTCTACGTGGAGAACGAGCGCACATGGTTCTGCGGTCAGCCCAGCGATGAGCAGGCCAGGTTCTACAGCGTTGCGGCGCTGGCCACGGACGCTGCCGTGGCTGCGGCGGTGGTGGGCCGGCGTGTCTGCGACATGGACGCCGCCGCGCAGGCGGTGATCGAAAGCGCGGGGTGTGGCGATTACGTGTTCCACCGGACGGGCCATGCCGTGGGTCTGATGCTGCACGAATATCCCGAGGATATGGCGTTCAACACCCGGCCGCTGCTCGCCGGCGAAGTCTATTCGTCCGAGCCCGGACTGTATGTGTACGGCCTGGGTGGCTTCCGCCTGGACGATACCGTCGTCGTTGGCGAGGTGCCGGAAGTCATGGTCAAGACGCCGAAGACGCTGAGCTACGCCACCGTGAGCCTGTAATGGGCGCTGGCCGGGCGGCCATGACGACTGCCCATCGCCTGCATGGTGCCTTAGCGCCGGTCCACGTCGAGCACCGCCTGCGCGAACGCGGCGGGCGCTTCCTGCGGCAGGTTATGGCCGATCCCGCCGGTCACGTTGCGGTGTTCGTACCGGCCCGTGAACTTGCTGGCATAAGCGCTTGGCTCGGGGTGAGGCGCGCCGTTGGCGTCGCCTTCCATGGTGATGGTGGGCACGCTGATGGTGGGCGCGGTGGCGAGCCGTTTCTCGATATCGTCGAACCGGGCTTCTCCGGTGGCCAGCCCTTGCCGCCAGCGATAGTTGTGCACCGTGATGTCGACGTGATCGGGGTTGCCGAACGCGGCGGCACTACGTTCGAACGTGGCGTCATCGAAATCCCACTTCGGTGATGCCAGTTTCCAGATGAGCCTGGCGAACTGGTGGGTGTACTTCTGATAGCCGGCGCGGCCACGGTCCGTGGCGAAGTAGAACTGGTACCACCACTGCAGCTCGGCCTCGGGCGGCAGGGGGACCTTGCCGCCGGCCTGGCTGCCGATCAGGTAGCCGCTGACCGAGACCAGCCCCCGGCAGCGGTCTGGCCACAGTGCGGCCATGATGTCGGCGGTGCGCGCGCCCCAGTCGAAGCCGGCCACCACGGCGTTCTGGATGCCGAGCGCATCCAGCAGCGCGATCATGTCGGCGGCAATCGCCGAGGGCTGACCATTTCGCATGGTGTCGGAAGACAGAAAGCTGGTGGATCCGTAGCCGCGCAGGTAGGGAATGATCACGCGATAGCCGCGCGCCGCCAGTAGCGGCGCTACGTCGACGAAGCTGTAGATGTCATACGGCCAGCCGTGCAGCAGCAGCGCGACGGGCCCGTTGGTCGGGCCGGCCTCCGCGTAGCCGACGTTCAGCACGCCGGCCTTGATCTGCTTGATCGGCGCAAAGCTCGTATGAGTGCCTGGCCGGGGTGAGGGCAGTGGCGTTGCGTGCGGCTGGCTGGTCTGGGCCCGGGCCGTCTGTGCCCCCCCGAATTGCGCCGCGGCCAGCGTCGCCGCAACAACTCCCATAAAGCCCCGTCGAGGCAAATTGACGATCTCCGGCATCTCTCGCTCCTGTGTGTGATCAACCTGTGCATGACTTTAGGTGGCGCAAGTAACCGGCATGTAGCGGCGGGCGGGGGGATTTGTATCGCAATGTATATGCCCCGGGGATTCCGGACAGGCCGATACACGCCTGCACCAGCTACGGCGTCCACGGCGGGCCGACCGGGGGAGATGGGCAAAACGGTCGCACTTGTCATCGTCAATCTTGGTGATGCGCCCCCGGCCGTTGCCACGTACGCTCGCCGGCACAAAACAAGACAACAGCCGGAAGGGAAGATCGAGCCATGACAAAGACCAGGAGATTCGCCGCAGCCACGCTATTCGGCATCCTTGCCGTGACCATCGCCGCGTGCGGGGGCGGCGGCGACGCAGCGGGGACGGGCAGCGCCACCGACGCCACGCCCGCCGCATCGTGCACGGTTGCCAAGCCGCAGTGCACGGTGTCGAGTTCGCCCGCGACATCGGCGGACAACCCGGTGCCGGCGGGGACGAACGTTGTGTTGACCGCGAAATGCGATACGTCCGTGACGCAGGCGGACTGGTTCACGAATGCCAAGACCTTCGCGAGTGGCATGAACGTCACGGTGAATCCCAGCGCGACCACCAGCTATGGCTTCGCCTACAAGAATTGCGCCGGTGGCGACGCGACGGGTCTGTGGGTGTATGTCGGCAGTGGGTCGAGCAGCGGAGGCAGCTCGGGAACGTCAACCGGCACGGGCGGAAGCGCCACGGTCGACAGCGGCGCGTCCGGGTCTGGCGGCCTCAAGTCCGGCGTCAGTGCCATGAACTGCGTGCGGATGGGCCACAACGCATCGGGTAGCACGACGATCACCAATACGTGCGGCGGGACGATTTCCTATACGTTCTGCAACCTCTACGCCGCTCCGGCCGGCGACACGGGCACGCTGTTCGTTTGCAAGGGCCAGCGCGCCACCTACAGCCCGAGCGGCTACGTCTATGAGCAGGGCTCCGATGGCCTGGGCGCCGGCAACACCCAGGTCATCCTGGGGACCCGCGTCAACAATCAGGTCACGTGGGTCATCGCCTGCGCAACCGGGCTGCCCCACATCACGAATTTCGACACGAGCACCATCGGCCCGAACTCGAAGGCCACTGGGATCTGCCTGCTCTGAGTCGGATCGAGAGTATTTTTTCAATACAGACAGCACGGAAGGGGAAATATGAAGCTCACGCCCATTGCGCTTTGCATCGCAGTGCTTGCCCTGTCGGCATGCGGTGGTGGTGGCGATTCTTCAACGGGGGGGACTACGACCACGACCACGCCACCGGGCACCACTGCGCCCACCAAGCAGGTCGTCAGCGGCGTTGCGGCGACCGGCGCGGCGATGCAAGGTGCCACGGTGACGCTGACGGACGCCTCGGGCAAGTCGGCAAGCTGTCCTGCCGATGCCACCACTGGTTCGTTCCAGTGCGACGTGACCGGTCTGACTGCGCCGTTCGTGCTGGCCGCCACGGGCAATGTAGCCGACTCGCAGGCCACGCTGATCAGCCTGAGCGCGACAGCTGGTACTCAGACGATCAACATCACGCCGCTCACCAACGCGATTGCAGCGACGATCATTGGCGACAACCCGACCAAGTTGCTGGCCGATACCAGTCTCCTGCAGTCCAAGGTCACGGCATCGTCGATCAGCACCACGGTGAAAGCGTACTCGGACGCGCTGGCCGCTCTGCTGGCCGCCACCGGCAACACCGGCGTGGATCTGATCTCCGGTCCGTTGACGGCCGGTGCGCCCGGGCTGGACCGTCTGCTCGATCAGGTAAAGGTCAACGTGCTGCCCAATGGCGGCGTGCAACTGACATCGGTGGCGGGCGCATCGAGCGATACGCCGACAATGCTCCAGCTTGCGCCCGGTGTTGCGCCGACGGCGGCCGACACCGCAAGCCTGCCAAGCGTGGCGACGATCGGCGGCCAACCGGTTTCCAGCTTGCCCAGCGCCAGCGATCTTGCCGGGCTGCAGGCGGCATTCAATCAGTGCTTCGCGGCGTCGACAACCGCTTCCGCCCGGTTGAGCGGAAGCGTGGCCGCCTGTGAGCAGATCATCGTCGATGATGTCGCGCCGGGCGCGCTGATGGCGGGTGTGCCCAGCAGCTACCTTAGCAACGGCGCGAATGCCGAGCAGGATCTGGGCTCCAGCATCGTCGGCGACGACGGCATGACTGGCGCGGTCTTCAGCCTGCCGGAGATCATTCGGGTCCAGTCGACCGACAAGGTCTGGATCAAGGTGTCCTGGACACGCGCCGATGGCATCCGCGATGGCATGCAGCAGATCGCGCAGATCGCGTTGCAGCCGTCGGCTCGGACGACCAGCGACAATGGCTGGCGTCTGGTCGGCAACCAGCGTCACGTGCTGAGCAAGGTCACGGGCAATGCGCAGCGCTGGGACTGGTTGAACGCCCCCAAAGCGACCACCGGCACCAATGCCTTCGTCAGTTCGCTGAGTTTGCAGGTAGGTATCACGGACGACCAGAACGTGCCGGTCGACTTCGCCGTGGTGACAGGTCCGGGGCTGCGTGCAGGGGTGCTCCTCAAGCCGAGCACCGGTGCGTGCGACACGCTCAATATCCACGCGCAGCTTGTGCCGGGTGACATGCAAGGTGTGGACGCCAGCGCGATTCCGGGCAAGTACTCGAGCAAGCTGAACAGCTGCCGCAACAGCTACCGTCTGGCCGGCGTTGCCCAGGATCCGGCCGCGCAGGCGCAGTTCAAATGGCCGGGCAGCAACGCCGCGTTCTCGAATCCGCAGTTGAGCGCCACGGAACTCGCGAACGTGACGCCGTTCGGTGTCTACACTTTCGCGATCTACCAGAAAGACAATGCGGCGGCCCCGGCCTACAGCTACGCGGTGCGTTTGCGCACACCGCCGCCGTCGCCAGATACGCTGCGCCAGTATGCGTGGCAGGAAGTCAGCAAGACCGCGCGTGATGCCCTGACGCCGGGTTCGGGCTCGGAGTTCGCTGGTGGGGCCACATTCCCGATGAGCTGGACCTCTGCATCGGGCGTGCCGTTCGTGAAGAAGACCAACGTGCAGATCCGATCGACCATCGGTGGCGCCCCGCAGGTATTCGTGAGCGGCAATGCGCGTGCCAGGCCGGCGGCCGCTAATACGGTGGTCAACGTGTCGGTGCCGGGCGATCAGGGGGCGGCGTTCCCGGCAGTTGCCGGGGCGACTGGCACAAGCGATATGTCGTTCGCGAACCTTAGCTGGTCTGATACGTTCGATCTGAGTTTCAGTACCAGCGTGGAGTACGACCACTAAAGTACGACGACTAAAGTACGACGACTAAAGTACGACCACCAGGCCAATCCCGGCGCGCCAGCCGCCGGCCACGGACCCCGCGTCTCGCAGTCGAGGCGCGGGGTTTCTTGCGTCGGCAGGCCGGGTATTTCCATGCCCGGCTTTACCCCACGCGAGGAGCGAGTACCAATAGCCCGGCATTTGCGATAATGCTGGCAATTGTCTAATCATGTATAGGTGCGCGAATCGATCAACGCTTCGCGCTTTATCCTTGCCCGGAGCTGGAGAACCCCAAGAATGCCGCGTCAAACGCCTGAGCTGACGATGGACAGCAGTGCCGAGGACGCGCCAATGCCGCTCTATCTGCGCCTGAAGCAGATGATCACCCGACAGATCGATACGGGCGCATGGCCGGCACATCATCGTGTGCCGTCCGAAAACGAACTGGTGGAACAGTTCGGCGCCAGCCGGATGACGATCAACCGCGCATTGCGCGAACTCACCGCCGAAGGCCGGCTCGTGCGAATGCAGGGCGTGGGCACGTTCGTGGCGGAGCCGAAGATGCAGTCTTCGCTGCTCGAGGTCAACAACATCGCGGACGAGATCGCGGAGCGTGGACATCGCCATCATTCCGAGGTGATCCTGGTGCGCGAGGAGCCCGCCGGCCCCGAGCGCGCGGTGGCGATGGATCTGCGCGAAGGCGAGAAGATCTTCCATTCCATCATCGTTCACTACCAGGACAACGTGCCGGTGCAGATCGAGGACCGCTACGTCAATCCGGGCCTGGCTCCCGACTACCTGAAGCAGGACTTCAGCGTCGACACGCCGAATGCCTATCTGCAAAGCCTTGCTCCCCTGACGGCGGGCGAGCATATCGTCGAGGCCGTTGTCGCCACCGCCGACGAGGCAAAACTCCTGCAGATCCCGCGCGCCGAACCGTGCCTGCTGATCCGACGCCGCACATGGTCGGGCAAGCGCGTCGTGACGTTCGCCCGCCTGCTGCATCCGGGGTCGCGTCACCGCCTGGAAGGGCGGTTCGGCCCCGGCGCCTGACGCCCCCTTTCGTTATTTCCTTGCTCCGCTGAGCCTCTGACCTTGCCGCGCCACTGTGCGGCAAGGTCCACTCCCGTCCTCTTGTCGCGCTATCCGCTCCCCCTGAAAACGGGGTAAACCCCAGTACAAATCAACTTGTCTATACAATACTGTACAACCCCATCGGATGGCGCTGTGGCGTCATCGCCGTCGTGAACAAACCGTGGATGAGGAACAACCGTGAGCACCCCCAATCGTTACCGTGACGTAGAGATCCGCGCGCGGCGCGGCAATCAGCTTCAGGCCAGGAGCTGGCTGACCGAGGCGCCGCTGCGCATGCTGATGAACAACCTCGACCCGGAAGTGGCGGAGAACCCCAAGGAACTGGTGGTCTATGGTGGCATCGGCCGCGCTGCGCGCAACTGGGAGTGCTACGACAAGATCGTCGAGTCGCTTGTGACGCTGGGCGACGACGAAACACTGCTGGTGCAGTCGGGCAAGCCGGTGGGCGTGTTCAAGACGCATGCCGATGCGCCGCGCGTGCTGATCGCCAACTCCAACCTGGTGCCGCATTGGGCTAGCTGGGAGCACTTCAACGAGCTGGATGCCAAGGGTCTGGCGATGTACGGTCAGATGACGGCAGGTTCCTGGATCTATATCGGCAGCCAGGGCATCGTGCAGGGCACCTACGAGACCTTCGTCGAGGCAGGCCGCCAGCACTATGACGGCAACCTGACCGGACGCTGGGTGCTGACCGCGGGCCTGGGCGGCATGGGCGGCGCCCAGCCGCTGGCCGCGACGCTGGCCGGCGCATGTTCGCTGAACATCGAATGCCAGCAAAGCCGTATCGACTTCCGTCTGCGTACGCGCTACGTCGACGAGCAAGCCACGGATCTGGATGACGCGCTGGCCCGTATCGCGAAGTACACCGGGGAAGGCAAGGCCATCTCCATCGCGCTGTGCGGCAATGCGGCCGAGATCCTGCCGGAACTCGTGCGTCGCGGCGTGCGCCCGGACATGGTGACCGACCAGACCAGCGCCCACGATCCGCTCAATGGTTACCTGCCGATCGGCTGGACCTGGGACAAGTACCGCGACCTCGCGCAGACGAAGCCGGCCGAGGTGGTGAAGGCCGCCAAGCAGTCGATGGCCAAGCACGTCGAGGCGATGCTGGCCTTCCAGAAGATGGGCGTGCCCACCTTCGACTACGGCAACAACATCCGCCAGATGGCCAAGGAAGAGGGCGTGTCGAACGCCTTCGATTTCCCGGGCTTCGTGCCGGCCTATATCCGTCCGCTGTTTTGCCGCGGCATTGGCCCGTTCCGCTGGGCCGCGTTGTCCGGTGATCCGCAGGACATCTACAAGACCGATGCCAAGGTCAAGGAACTGATCCCCGACGACGCGCACCTGCACCGCTGGCTGGACATGGCGAAGGAGCGCATCAGCTTCCAGGGCCTGCCGGCGCGGATCTGCTGGGTTGGCCTGGGCCTGCGTGCCAAGCTGGGCCTGGCCTTCAACGAAATGGTGCGTTCGGGCGAACTGTCCGCGCCCGTGGTGATCGGCCGTGACCATCTGGACTCGGGCTCGGTGTCGAGCCCGAACCGCGAGACCGAATCCATGAAGGACGGCTCGGACGCCGTGTCTGACTGGCCGCTGCTCAACGCGCTGCTGAATACCGCCAGTGGCGCCACCTGGGTGTCGCTGCACCACGGCGGCGGCGTCGGCATGGGCTTCTCCCAGCACTCTGGCGTGGTGATTGTCTGCGATGGCACCGATGCCGCCGCCGCCCGTATCGCCCGCGTGCTGAACAACGATCCGGCGACCGGCGTGATGCGCCACGCCGATGCCGGCTACGAGATCGCCATCGATTGCGCCCGCGAAAACGGCCTGAACCTGCCGATGCTCGGCACCTCCAAGTAACTCCGGATTTGAACCATGTCGTACCAAGAAAATCAGCCAGTCTTCGCCCTGCATCTGCAACCCGGTGAGCTCACGCTCGCGCAACTGCGTGCCGTGCATCAGCAGCCCGTCAAGATCACGCTCGACGAGCGCGCCTTCCCCGCCATCGACCGCAGCGTGGCGTGCGTCGAAAACATCATCGCCGAGGGCCGTACGGCCTACGGCATCAACACCGGATTCGGCCTGCTGGCGCAGACCCGCATTGCCCGCGAGGATCTGGAGAACCTGCAGCGTTCGCTGGTGCTTTCCCACGCTGCAGGCGTGGGCGAGCCGATCGACGACGCGCTGGTGCGCCTGATCATGGTGCTCAAGATCAACAGCCTGGCGCGTGGCCTGTCCGGCATCCGCCGCAAGGTGATCAACGCGCTGATCGCGCTGGTGAACGCCGAGGTGTACCCGTGCATCCCGTTGAAGGGCTCCGTTGGCGCGTCGGGCGATCTGGCGCCGCTGGCCCATATGTCGTTGCTGCTGCTGGGCGAAGGCCGGGCACGACATCGCGGCGAATGGCTGTCCGCTCGCGAAGCGCTGGCCATTGCCGATTTGCAGCCGCTTACGCTCGCCGCCAAGGAAGGGCTGGCGCTGCTGAACGGCACGCAGGTTTCCACCGCGTATGCGCTGCAGGGTTTGTTCCAGGCGGAAGACCTGTACGCGGCGGCCAGCGTGTGCGGCGCGCTGACCGTCGAGGCAACGCTTGGCTCGCGCGCTCCGTTCGATCCGCGCATTCACGCTGCCCGTGGCCAGCGCGGCCAGATCGACGCGGCGGCGGTCTATCGTCACCTGCTGGGGGAGACCAGCCAGCTCGGCCAATCGCACGCGCATTGCGACAAGGTGCAGGACCCGTACTCGCTGCGCTGCCAACCCCAGGTCATGGGCGCCTGCCTGACGCAGATCCGCAATGCGGCGGATGTGCTGGGTGTCGAGGCGAACTCGGTTTCCGACAATCCGCTGGTATTCGCGCAGGAAGGCGATATCATCTCGGGCGGCAATTTCCACGCGGAACCGGTGGCAATGGCCGCGGACAACCTCGCGCTGGCCCTGGCCGAGATCGGCTCGCTCTCCGAGCGGCGTGTGTCGCTGATGATGGACCAGCACCTGTCGCAGTTGCCGCCGTTCCTGGTCGCCAATGGCGGCGTGAACTCCGGCTTCATGATCGCGCAGGTCACGGCCGCCGCGCTGGCATCGGATAACAAGGCGCTCGCGCATCCGGCCAGTGTCGACAGCCTGCCTACGTCGGCGAACCAGGAAGACCATGTGTCGATGGCGCCCAACGCTGGCAAACGTCTCTGGGAGATGGCCAGCAACGTCAAGGGCATCGTGGCGATCGAATGGCTGGCGGCCTGCCAGGGCATGGACTTCCGTGAAGGCGGCAAGACCACCGAAGCGCTGGAGCGCGCGCGCGGCCTGCTGCGTCAGTCGGTGCCGTTCTACGACAAGGACCGGTACTTCGCGCCGGATATCGAAGACGCCAGCGTGCTGATCGCCGAGCGTCACCTTACGGCCTTGCTGCCTGCAGGCATCCTGCCGAGCGTCTGACGGACGCTCGCGCCGGCGCCAAGCGGGCAAAGATCCGCGCGCCATGGGCCTTCGGTCCCAATCTAGACATCCTCCTGGAGACAGCTTGAAAAACCTGCAACGCAATCTGAGCGCGCGGCATATCCGCTTTCTCGCGCTCGGCTCGGCCATCGGCACGGGCCTGTTCTACGGTTCGGCATCGGCGATCCAGCTGGCCGGCCCGGCCGTTATCCTGGCGTACATCGTGGGCGGCGCGGCGGTCTACATGGTCATGCGCGCGCTGGGCGAGATGGCCGTGCGCGAGCCGGTGACCGGCTCGTTCGGCCGCTACGCCAGCGAGTACCTGGGGCCGCTCGCGGGCTTTCTTACCGGATGGACCTACATCCTCGAGATGATCATCGTCTGTCTGGCGGACGTGACCGCATTCGGTATCTATATGGGATTCTGGTTCCCCGAAGTGCCGCAATGGATATGGGTGCTCGGCATCGTCATGCTGATCTGCGGGCTGAACCTGTGCAATGTGAAGGTGTTCGGCGAGCTCGAGTTCTGGCTGGCGCTGGTGAAGATCCTGGCCATCGCGGCGATGATCATCGGCGGCACGCTGATCCTGTTCCTCGGCGTGAAGATGAATGGCGAGCATTCGCCGGGCCTGACCAATCTGTGGGCGCATGGCGGCTTCCTGCCGCACGGCGCGGGCGGGTTGATCGCGTCTCTGGCGGTGGTGATGTTTGCTTACGGCGGCATCGAGATCATCGGCATCACCGGCGGTGAAGCCCAGAATCCGGAGAAGGTGATTCCGCGCGCGATCAACGCCGTGCCGGCCCGCATCCTGCTGTTCTACGTGCTGACGATGACCGTGCTGATGGCCATCTTCCCGTGGACCGGCATCGGTAGCCAGGGCAGCCCGTTCGTGCAGATCTTCTCCGGGCTGGGGATCAAGTCGGCAGCGGCGGTGCTTAACCTGATCGTCATCTCGGCCGCCATCTCGGCAATCAACAGCAATATTTTTGGCGCTGGCCGCATGATGTACGGCATGGCGGAGCAGGGCCAGGCGCCGCGCCTGTTCGCCACTACCTCGCGTCATGGCGTGCCCTGGGTGACGGTGCTGGCGATGGCTGCTGCCTTGCTCGGCGGTGTGGTGCTGAACTACCTGATCCCCGAACAGGTGTTCGTGATCATTGCGTCGATCGCGACCTTCGCCACCGTGTGGGTCTGGCTGATGATCCTGCTGTCGCAGGTTGCCATGCGACGCCGCCTGTCGGCCGAAGAGGTCCGCGCCCTCAAGTTCAAGGTACCGCTGTGGCCGGTCGGTCCGGCGCTGGCGATCGCCTTCATGCTGTTCGTGATCGGCGTGCTGGGGTATGTCGAGGACACGCGCGTGGCACTGTACGTTGGCGCGGGCTGGGTCGTGCTGCTGTCGTTGGCCTGGTTCCTGCGGGCCAAGCCGAAGGCGGACGCGCTGCTCGCCCGGGAAACCCGTGTTTCGTGAAACGGACGCACGGCAAATGACGGCATTGACGCAAGCCGAGGCCCCTGATGCGGTCTGGCAGGGGCGCGCCGATACCGGCGAGCGCGGGGATACGCGGCGGCTGTTCAATATCGTCCAGCCGCTGGCCGTAGCGGCTACCGACGATCTGGCCGGCGCTGCCGTGCTGGTTGGCTTCGCGTGCGACGCAGGCGTCAGGCGTAACCAGGGCCGTGTTGGTGCGGCCGATGGCCCGCGCGGCATTCGACGCGCCCTGGCCAGCCTGCCGGTTCATGACGTGGCCGCGCTCTACGATGCAGGCGACGTGCGCTGCGAGGGCGATGCGCTCGAAGATGCGCAGCGGGCGCTCGGTGAAGTCGTCAGGGCGCAACTGGACCGTGGCGCGCTGCCCATCGTGCTCGGTGGCGGGCACGAAGTGGCCTGGGGCACCTGGCAGGGCCTCAGGGCGCATCTGGATGCGGCGGGCGACGCGGGCCGCGTCCTGATCCTCAATCTCGATGCGCATTTCGATTTGCGGACTGCGCGGCCCGGCAGTTCCGGCACGCCGTTCGACCAAATTGCGGAGGCGTGCCGTGCCGCAGGCCAGCCGTTCGACTATGTGTGTCTCGGCGTCAGCCGGCTCGGCAACACTGCATCGCTATTTGCCCACGCGCAGGCGCTGGGCGTGCGCTACGTTGAAGACACCGAGATGCAGGAGCGCCATCTCGACCACAGACTGGCCGAGGTCGACGCGATGCTGGCGCAGGCCGCGCATGTCTACCTGACGATCGATCTCGACGTGCTTCCGGCAGCCGTCATGCCCGGTGTCTCCGCGCCTGCGGCGTATGGCGTGCCGATCAGCGTGATCGAGGCCATCGTCACGCACGTGCGCGGTAGCGGCAAGCTGCGCGCGGCAGACCTTGCGGAGTTCAATCCGCAGTTCGACCGTGACGGTCAGAGCGCCCGCGTTGCCGCGCGGCTGGCGTATCGACTGATCCGCTGATCCGCTGATCCGTTGATCGGTTGCATGGCCGGCGTGTGCCGCGCCGAGTAACCAGGCGTGGTGCGATGCTTGCGTCGCAAAGTCTGTGGAGCGCAGACAACATCGGTGAAACTTCTGTCCCTTCGTCGTGTCGGTTACTTGGTAACCGGCATCACGCCTCCCCTGATGAAGGACGCCGATGAATCTTCCTCTTCTTCTCGATCACCCCTGGTTTGGCACGTGGACGGCGGCCCTGGTTGCGGTCGTTATCGTGCTGCTGGCACATCGCATCGGCAGCCTGCTGCTACTGCGGATCACGCGTTCCGCCCAGGTACTCCATCCCACGGTCGTCAAGGCGCGGGTCCCGTCGAAGGTGGTTCTGCTGCTGCTCGCGTTGCAGACCGTCTGGCAGGCCGCTCCGGACGAACTGCGCTGGATCGACAATGTGCGGCATGTCAATGGCCTGCTGTTGATCGCCGCCATGACATGGCTCGTGGCGCGGGTTATTGCCGGCTTCGCGCAGGGCGTGCTGGACCGGCACCCCGTGGATGTCGAGGACAACATGAATGCCCGCCGCATCCATACCCAGACACGCGTGCTCTCGCGCATTGCGATGGCGTTGGTGGTGGTGATCGGGGCGGCGATGTTGCTGATGACGTTTCCCGGCGCGCGGCAGGTCGGCGCCAGCCTGCTGGCCTCGGCAGGTGTGGTCGGGCTGGTCGCCGGCCTGGCTGGCAAGACGGTGTTCAGCAATATGATCGCGGGGTTGCAGCTTGCCTTGACGCAGCCGATCCGGCTCGACGATGTGCTGATCGTCGAAGGCGAGTGGGGCCGAGTCGAGGAAATCACGGCGACGTACGTGGTGCTGCGGATCTGGGACGAGCGCCGCCTGATCATCCCGCTGCAGTACTTCATCGAGAAGCCATTTCAGAACTGGACTCGCAACAACTCCCAGCTATTGGGCTCGGTGTTCTTCCATGTCGACTACGGGATGCCGCTGGCGCCGCTGCGCAAGGAGCTGGAGCGCATCGTGAACAACGCGCCCCAGTGGGATCGGCGGTTTTTCAACCTGGTGGTCACCGACGCAACGGAACGCACGATGCAGATTCGCGTGCTGTGCACCGCCGCATCCTCGGGTCTGGCGTGGGATCTTCGCTGCGTCGTGCGCGAGGGGCTGATCGACTTCATGCAGCGCGAGTATCCGCAGTTTCTGCCGCGGATGCGCATTGATGGCGAGGCGGGACGAACGGGAGGCAATGGCGCGCAGGACTAGGTGCCTGCCACCAGTCGGTTCTCCGTATAGATGCCGTATTCCAGATCGATCAGACGTTGACGCTTCCAGGCCTGCGGACCCGGCCGGTCAGGCCGGGTTTCGCCGCCAGGAGGTTACTTGCCGCCTGGCTTCATCAGGCTTTTCGCTTCCGCGATACTCTGCTCGGCACGTTTGGTGATCACGGCCAGTGCCTCGGCTTGCGATTTCTGCGCCATTTCCGCCAGTTCGCGCATGTTGTTGAAGGCTGTCTG
The DNA here is from genome assembly GCF_002335265.1 of Cupriavidus sp. UBA2010. Taxonomy (NCBI): domain Bacteria; kingdom Pseudomonadati; phylum Pseudomonadota; class Betaproteobacteria; order Burkholderiales; family Burkholderiaceae; genus Cupriavidus; species Cupriavidus sp. UBA2010. The sequence continues at coordinate 176,822 of NZ_DDCI01000020.1, read as the reverse complement.
CAAGCCTTGCTGCACGAGTTCGCCCTGTCTGGTCATGGCCTCTGCGGGATTGCCGCTCGTGGCCATCTTCTGGGCCGTGGCCTGAATCTCCTGCATGCTCTTGCTCAGGATTTCGGTCTGCTTCTGCACGAGTGCCTGCATGCCCTCGTAGGCGATCCTGTTGGCCTCCGCGAGGGCTTCAATATCCTTGCGCCGCGCTTCGATGATCGAAGTCATGTCGACGCCGGGGAGCTTGTACTGTTCCAGCAGTTTGGTGATGTCGGTGAACGGATTGGGCGCGGTAGCCATGACGGATCTCCTTGTTGGGATAGAGCAAGCAGAAGTCGAGCGGCGCTGGCACACGGGTGAAGTCGCCCGATCGCCACGCGGCAGGCTAAGTGTAATGCGTGCCGCAAGGGAACTGGGGAATGAATAGGGGGGGTATCGCCTGGGCGCGCCGAGCGGCTGACACGGCACTTGGGTCCGCGTGTCGTCCAGGCCGGGCAAGCGGCCTGATAGCCGGGCCCGATCCCGTTGCATAATGCCCTCCGGCGCGAACGCCGCCAACACTATGGAAATACGACATGACGATGAAGACCGAAGAGCAGGTGCAAGCCGAGATTGCTGCCCTGAAGGCGCTGCAGCCGCAACTGCCGGAGCGCGCCCGCAAGGCCGTTGACGCCGCGTTGATGGTGTTGGAGAAGGGGCTGTCGCACGACAACGTCTACGACATGTTCGAGGAAGGTACCGAGGAATTCGAGGACGCCTTTGCGGCGCGCATGTGGCGCGAAGGCGCTCCCGGTAGCGAATCGCTGTCAGTGCTGTATCGCGAGCTGATCTGACAGGCAGGAGGTTTCTGCCAGGCAGATCAAGGATTGAGGATTCTTGCCGGCTGCCAGGCCGTAATAGGAGACAATGGCGCACATTCAATGACCGCCGGGCCGACTGGTCGCCCACGCGCTTATGTCCGAAGCAGACGTCGAAATGAGTTTCGCTGTTGATCCGGTTCGGGTCGAGTTCTCGGATCCGGGGCTCGAGCGGGAGTTTCAGCAACACCATCTGCGGACCACGCGCGCGTCGTTGCGCGTCACCTTGGTGTTCTGTTCGCTGTTTTATCTGGCCTTTTCCCTGACTGATCTCGCCGCGCTGGGCTTTGGGACGTCGTTGCTCGTGCTGTTGCTGGGGAGAATCGCCGTCGCGCTGACTGCCTGCGGCGGTCTGTATCTGATTCGCCGGAAAACCGAGTCGGTGCTGGCCCACCGGGCGGTGGCCAGCGCGGCGGAGGTCGTCGGGATGGCGATCTTCATGCTGGTCGTCTGGTTCCGTCCCGGCGAGTTGCCCTGGCACGCGATGTCGCTCTGCATCATGCTGATCGTCATCTACGTCTTTATCCCGAATCGGCTCATCACCGCAATTGGCATCGCCCTTGGCGCGACGGCGGCCTTCATCGCGCTGGCCGTGATGAGGGGGGAGTCGAGATTCTCCGACGAGGTCACGATGGCGATGCTTCTGCTGCTGACCAACAGCTTCGGCATCATCGCGGCGCGCCGCTATCACCGGCTGTGGCGCGACGAGTATCGGGCGCTCAGTACATTGAAGGCGCTATCCATCCGCGACCATCTCACAGCCTGCTTCAACCGTCGCCATCTGCACACGACGCTGCTGCCGCAGGTGCTGGAGCGGGCTCGCGCCGAGCGTCGCTGGCTGACGCTGATGGTTTGCGATATCGACCATTTCAAGCGCGTCAACGACAACCACGGCCATCAGGGTGGCGATGCCGTGCTGATGCACGTCGCCATGCTGCTGCAGGACCGCATCCGCGAGCCACGGGACAGCGTCGTTCGCTACGGCGGGGAAGAGTTTCTACTCGTCATGCCGCAGATGGACTTCGAGTCGGCCGCCAGCCTGGCCGAGGATATGCGCGCCGCGGTGGCGGACAGCGAGGTGCCCGGCCCCGATGGCAAGCGCATGCGCGCCACGGTCAGCATCGGGGTGCTCTCCGTCGATTTCTCGGCCAGCGATACCGAGGTCACCGAAAGCGCGTTGATTGCCGCTGCCGATATGCTGCTCTATGAAGCCAAACGGGCCGGACGGAACAGCATCCGGACCCGGCTTTGGGCGGATATGGTGTCCACCCACGCTGTCTTGAGTATGCGAACGGCCTGATTGAGCGCCGAACGCATGGGCCGGCATCCATCCGCTTCAATCGGCTTCAGTCCGCTTCTCCCTCCAGATAGACGCGCGCCAGGCCCTTCTTGATGGCGTCGACGATCTGCTCGCGGCGTAGCGCGATATGCGAGGTCAGGTGGGCCTCCGCGCGTTGCCAGTCGTGCGCCTTCAACGCGTCGACAATATCGGCGTGCTCGCTCTGGGTGGAATCGCGCCCCACGTTCTCCATGTCGATCCAGCGGATGAAGCGAATGCGTTCGTTCAGGCTGGCCAGCATCCGGCGCAACTCCGCATTGCCGGACAACTCCGCGATACGCAAATGAAAGCCCTCGTCCAGTTCAACGAGTTGCTGTGCCGGCGTATCGGGCGAGACCGAACGGCTGTGTTCCAGGTATCGGGCCAATTCCTCGACCCCCTCCGCTGACGCACGCTCGAACGCAAGCCGCAGGCATTCGCGTTCGACGGCGACGCGCGCCTCATACAGGTCCTGCATCTCGCGGATGTCGAGCGGCCGGCGGACGTAGCCACGGCTCGACTCCTCCAGGAAGCCATGCGTGGCCAGCCGCGCCAGTGCCTCGCGCACCGGCGTGCGGCTCACGCCAAGTTGCTCCGCCAGTTCGATTTCGTTGAGACGCTCGCCCGGTTTCAGCGCGTAGGAGATGGCCATGTCGCGCAGCGTCTGGAACACGTCGGAACCGCGCTTGCGCCGAGTCGTGGAAATAGGCGAATTCATGCTTGTTTCTGCCCGATGGGATTCTTGAATCGCACGGATCATACCGCGCGCGCTACCAGATGCCCTTGTCAGCACCCGGCATCGGCAATTGCTGTCCGGATTCTTGCATACGTTTCAGTATACTTAAAAGTATTCTTTCGAGTATGCTCCATCGGACGCCGGCGCTCCCTTCACCCGGCCGATCAATGGAGATCAAGCGGATGACCAAGATGAACGGCGCCGAAGCGATGGTGCGTATGCTCCAGCTCAACGGTGTGAAGCACATTTTTGGCTTGTGTGGCGATACCAGCCTGCCTTTTTACGATGCTCTGGCCCGCCTGGACCACGGCATGGATCACGTGCTGGCGCGCGACGAGCGCAGCGCCGCCTACATGGCGGATGCCTACGCCCGCGTCACGGGCAAGGTCGGCGTGTGCGAGGGTCCGAGTGGCGGTGGCGCTACATATCTGTTGCCGGGGCTGGTGGAGGCCAACGAATCGTCGGTGCCGGTGCTGGGCATTACGTCCGATGTATCCGTCAACTCGCGCGGCAAGTACCCCCTGACCGAGCTGGACCAGGAAGCCCTGTATCGACCACTGACCAAGTGGAACACCACGATCGACCGTGCCGATCAGATTCCGGACGCCGTGCGCGCAGCCTTCCGCGCCATGACGACCGGCAAGCCGGGCTCGGCGCATCTGTGCCTCCCCTACGACGTTCAGAAGCATGATGTGGACCCGGCCGGGATCTGGGCCCAGGCCGGTCACGATCGTTTCCCGGCGCTGCGCTACGCGCCGGACCCCGACGAGGTGGATCGCGCCGCGCGCCGTCTGACCGAAGCGCGCGCGCCGCTGATCATCTGCGGCGGTGGCGTGGTGATTTCGGGCGCCTGCGGTGAGTTGGACACGCTCGCGACTTCGCTCAACGCGCCGGTGTGCACTACGGTCAGCGGCCAGGGCAGTCTGGCCGATACGCACCCGCTCAACGCCGGCGTGGTAGGCGCCAATGGCGGCATCCTGGCCACCCGCGATCTGGTGGCCAATGCCGATGTCGTGCTGTTCATCGGTTGCCGCGCCGGCTCCACCACTACCGAGCACTGGCGCTTCCCCGGCCGCAACGTGCCGATCCTGCATATCGACATCGATCCAATGGTGATCGCGGCCAACTACAACACCGACGTCGGCATGGTGGGCGATGCCTTGCTGGCCCTGCGCATGTTGAACGCCGCGGTGCGTGACCGACTGCCGACGCGCCGCGCCGACACCGCCGACGGGCGCGCGCTGGTGGAAGTCGCGCGCGCGGCCAAGCGTGCGGGCTTCGCACCGCTGGCGGCCTCGCTGGAGCGGCCGATCAAGCCCGAGCGCGTGGTCGACACGCTCAACCGCCTCTTGCCCGAGGACGCCATCGTGGTGGCGGACCCCGGCACGCCTTGCCCGTATTTCTCCGCCTATCACGAGAGCCGACACGCCGGCAGGCAGTTCATCACCAATCGCGCGCATGGCGCGCTGGGCTTCTCGCTGGCGGCCGGTATTGGCGCATCGCTGGGTCGCCCCGGCACCACGGTTGTCTCCGTGATGGGGGATGGCAGTTTCGGCTTTACCTGCGGCGAGATGGAAACGCTGGTACGCCGCCGCATCCCGCTGAAGATGATCGTGTTCTCGAACTCGGTGTTCGGCTGGATCAAGGCGAGCCAGAAGGCCGGCTACGACCGCCGCTACTTCTCGGTGGATTTCAGCCGCACCGATCACGCGCGCGTGGCCGAGGCCTTTGGCGTGCGCGCGTGGCGCGTGGAAGATCCCGCGATGCTCGACGCGGCCATTCGCGCCGCGCTGGAGCATGACGGTCCCGCGTTGGTGGACGTCATCACGCAGGAGTTGCAGGACGCCGCGGCACCGGTCAGCCAGTGGATGGGCTGAGTCGATATCTGCTTTGCATCTGGATGACAGGAGGGCCGTACCATGCTGTTCCCTTGTTTTTCCTCGCGCCGGCAAACCACGCCGGCCGCTTCTGGCGGGATGCCGCGCGCGCAATGCGGCAGGCTTGCCGTCATCGCCGCGCTGTCCGCGCTGTGTCTGCCCGGTGGCATGTTGCCGACTTCCGCCTGGGCGGATAGTGGAACGCCATTGAAGCTCGTCGTCACCTTCCCGCCCGGGGGCAGCACGGATATCGCCGCGCGCATCGTGCAGCCCAAGCTGGCGGAGGTGTTGGGGCGTCCCGTGGTGGTGGAGAACCGTCCCGGCGCCGCGAGTCAGGTCGCGACGCAGTACGTGGCGCGCTCCGCGCCGGACGGCAACACCTTGCTGATCAGCTTCGATACCCATGCGATCAATCCCATCGCGAAATCCCGGCTGCCGTATGACACCTTCAAGGATTTCTCCGGTGTCACGCTGGCGCTGCGTTTCCCACTGGTGATCGGTGCCAATCCGTCGGTGCCCGGCAAGGACCTGCGCGGATTCCTGGATGCCGCGCGGCGCGCGCCCAATCAGTACAGCTACGCGTCCACGGGTCTTGGTTCGATGAACCATCTTGTCGCCGAGGACTTGAAGCGTCAGGCCGGGGTGGAACTGCTACACGTGCCTTACGCCGGCGGGGGGCCGGCTGTGCAGGCCGTGCTGGGGAACGTGTCGAGCCTGACTCTGCTGAGCTACGCCGCGCTCAAGGGCCAGATCGCGGCGGGGCGCATCAAGCCCCTCGCTGTCACCGGCGCCACGCGACTGCCTGATCTGCCCGATGTGCCGACGGTGGCGGAGTCCGGATTCCCGGGCTTCGAGGCGTACTCGTGGATTGGCGTGTTCGCACCGTCCGGCACACCGCCGGCCGTGGCGCGTAAGCTGACCAGCGACTTCCAGGCTGCCCTCAATGATCCGGAGACCCACCGCAAGCTGACGCAGGCAGGGTTCGAGGTGATGGCCACCGACGGTCCGGCGCTTGATCGTTACGCGCGCGAGCAGTATGAGCGCTGGAAAGCCTTCGTCGCGAAGACGGGGCTGAAGCTGGAGGAGTAGGAGAGTAGGGGAGCGGGGACGCTCCGGCTCGCCAGGCGGTTTCCATGCCACAATCCTGCGCACACGACAACGCACAAAAGGAGACGGCACGGTGACACCCGCCAACGCAAACTTCGTGGAAGCTGTCCAGGCGAGCTTTCAATCCCAGAACGTCATGCATCTGATCCGCGCCACGCTGCCCGTGGTGGAGGCGGGCAGAACCGAGATTCATGTGCCGCACTGGGACGGCATCGAACAGCAGCATGGTTACGTTCACGGTGGCGTGGTCGGTACCATCGCCGACTCGGCAGGCGGTTACGCCGCGATGTCGCTTGTGCCGGCGGGCGCGTCGGTCCTGACGGTCGAGTACAAGCTGAATCTTCTAGCGCCCGCCAATGGCGACAAGCTGATTGCCCGGGGCAGCGTCGTCCGCGCGGGACGCACGCTGATCGTGACGCAGGCCGAAGTGTTTGCCGTTGAAGGATCGAAGGAGACGCTTTGCGCGCTGATGCAGCAGACCATCATGGTCATGCATGGCAAGGCGGAAAAATAGCGCCTGTATCCATACTCGACATTGCCTGATTGCATCCCTGATCGAAGCCGATAGTGGTCTGCGACAGTGGCCCGTTTTCGTGCTGACGGTCCAGTCGGTTCGCATGGCGCCGTGACGGACGCACCCCTTCTCGCAGAATAGGAAAACGTCCTACATCGCTGCCCGCGGATACCGAGTAGAACTTATTCATACCCACTTCTACCGGATCATGCATGTCGACATCTATCGTGAAGGTGCTGGTCACCCAGGACAACCACTGGGCCGTGGAATCCGAAGGCCAGCTGAATGCATACGCGTCTCGTGGCGCCGCGATTGCCGCGGGGGTACACAAGGCCATTAAAGAACGTGCAATGTTGATGATCTATGAGCGCGAAGCCCACGCAAGCGAGCCGATCGAGCCGATCGAACCAATCGAGTCAAGCGACGTGGGTGTGCTTGCCAGGGTGCCGGCATAGCGCCATAGAAGTCAACGGAGACGCAGCATGTCAGGCGACATTCATGTGCTCCCTCACGGCAGTGAGTGGGCCATCGCAATCGAAGGGACGGGAACCCGCACGCGATACCAGACACGAGAGGCAGCCATCGACATCGCCACGCAACTGGCGAAGCGGACAAGGGCTGAGTTGCTGATACACGGGCGCGACGGCCAGATCCACGAACGGAGCACGTTCGGTCACGGATCGCCTGACACCAGGGGATAACGAAAGTCCGAGGACTCCTTCTTTCGAACAAGCCCCCTTTTCGGCCGCGACCGCGATGGTCGCGGCGACTTTTTTTTGCCGGGATGGCAAGCCATCCCGGTCGTCGGCGCGGCTCGATCGCGCTATTTGCGCAAGTCGGTGACCGTGATTTTTCCGTCCACGTTGTCGAACGTTGCCGACACCTTGTCGCCTTCCTTCAGGTTCGCCAGCATCGCCGGGTCCTTGACCGGGAATGCCATCGTCATCGGGGGCATGCCCAGGTTCATGATCGGGCCGTGCTTGAGCGTGACCTTGCCGGCTGCGGGATCGACTTTCCGGACTTCGGCGGAGACGGGCTGTGGCGTCTTCATTGCCTTGGCGGCGGGCTTCATGTCCATACTGCCGTCCATTCCGGCTGCGAACGTTGGAGGAATCAGGCCAACGGCGAGCGCGAAGACGGCTGCATGGAGAGAGGTGAGAGAGGTGAGAGAGGTTTTCATGCTTGCTCCTTGATGGGCGTGTGAGTGAATGATGGGGAAGTCTTCGTTTCGCGACGGCGGATCAACAGGTACACGGCGGGCACCACGAACAGCGACAGCAGAGGCGCCGTGACCATGCCGCCAACCATCGGCGCGGCAATGCGCTGCATGACTTCGGAGCCGGTGCCGTGTGACCACATGATCGGGATCAGGCCTGCCAGGATGACGGCGACGGTCATCGCCTTGGGCCGCACGCGCTGCACGGCGCCTTCCTGGATGGCGGCGAGCAGGGCATTGATGTCGGTGATGCCGCGTGCCTGGCTATCCTCCCAGGCGTGCTTGAGATAAAGCAGCATGATCACGCCGAACTCCGCGGCCACACCGGCCAGCGCGATGAAACCGACCACGCCGGCTACCGACAGGTTGTAGCCGAGCAGATAAAGCAGCCAGAAGCCGCCGATCAGCGCCAGCGGAAGCGTGCCCATGATCAGCAGTGCCTCGTCGAGCCGACCGAAGACCAGATAGAGCAGCACGAAGATGATCAGCAGCGTGAACGGCACCACTACCTTCATCTTCGCGGTGGCACGTTCCAGATACTCGAACTGACCGGACCAGCTCAGCGAATAGCCTGCAGGCATCGGCACTGCCTTGCTCACGGCCGCCTGCATATCGTGCACCGCGGAGCGCAGGTCGCGCCCACGGATGTCGACGTAGATCCACCCCGACAGCCGCGCGTTCTCGCTGCGCAGCATCGACGGGCCCTGTTCCACTCGGATGCGGGCGACGTCGGAAAGCACGATCTGCTGGCCGCGGTCGGTCACGATGGGCAGGCTCCGCAGCTGTTCGACCGAATCGCGATAGTCGCGCGGGTAGCGCAGGTTGATGGGATAGCGGGCCAGCCCGTCGACCACTTCGCCGATGTTGTCGCCACCAATCGCCGAGGAGACGATGGCCTGCACATCGCCGATATTGAGCCCGTATCGGCCAGCGGCCGCGCGGTCGATGTCAACGTCGATATAGCGCCCGCCGGTCAGGCGTTCCGCCAGCGCCGACGTGACACCGGGAACGGTCTTCACGGTTTCTTCGATGCGGGTGGCTAGCCGGTCGATCTCCTTCAGGTCGGTGCCCGCCACCTTGATGCCAACCGGGCTCTTGATCCCGGTGGCCAGCATGTCGATGCGGTTGCGGATCGGTGGCACCCAGATGTTGGAAAGTCCCGGAACCTTCACCACGCGATCAAGCTCCTCGACGAGTTTGTCGGGTGTCATGCCCGGGCGCCACTGGTCGCGTGGCTTGAACTGGATCGTGGTTTCGAACATCTCCAGCGGGGCCGGGTCGGTGGCCGAATCGGCGCGACCGGCTTTGCCCTGCACCGTGTCGACTTCCGGCACCGACTTGATCAGCCGATCGGTCTGCTGCAGCAATTGCGCCGCCTTGCCAGCGGAAAGGCCGGGCAAAGCCGAGGGCATGTAGAGCAGATCGCCTTCGTCGAGCGGGGGCATGAACTCGCCGCCAATCCGCATGATCGGCCAGGCAGTGGCCACCAGCGCGACAACCGCCAGTGCGATGGTCGCGCGCGGATAGGCCAGCACGCGGGTCAGGATTGGCTGGTAGGCGCGGATGAGCCAGCGGTTCAGCGGGTTGGCCTGCTCGGCGGGAATGCGGCCGCGAATCAGGTAACCCATCAGCACCGGCACCAGTGTCACCGAGAGGCCTGCCGCAGCCGCCATCGAGTAGGTCTTCGTGAAGGCCAGCGGCGAGAACATCTTGCCTTCCTGTGCTTCCAGCGTGAACACCGGGATGAAAGACAGCGTGATGATCAACAGCGAGAAAAACAGCGCGGGACCGACTTCGGCTGCGGATGCGCCAATCACGCGCCAGCGGTCTTCGCCGGAGAGTGGCCGCCCGGGGTGATCGACATGCCAGCGTTCCAGGTGCTTGTGCGCGTTCTCGATCATTACCACTGCGGCGTCGACCATGGCGCCGACTGCAATGGCGATGCCGCCGAGCGACATGATGTTGGCGTTGACGCCCTGATACCGCATGACGAGGAAGGCAGCCAGCACGCCTAGCGGCAGCGATACGATGGCCACCAGCGCGGAGCGCAGGTGGAACAGGAAGATCAGGCAGACCAGCGCGACGACCACGAACTCTTCGGCCAGCTTGTACGAAAGGTTGTTCACCGCGCGATGAATCAGCGCGGAGCGGTCGTAGGTCGTGACGATCTCGACGCCGGCGGGCAGGCTCTTTTTCAGCACTGCAAGCTTGGCCTTGACGGCGTCGATCGTCTCCAGCGCATTCTTGCCCAAGCGCATTACGATGACGCCGCCCGTCACTTCGCCTTCGCCATTGAGATCGGAGATGCCACGTCGCATCTCGGGCCCGAGCTGGATCGTCGCGACGTCGCCAAGGCGCACAGGAACACCGGCCGCGCTGGTCTCGATTGGAATCTGCCGGAAATCCTCGAGTGTCTTCAGGTAGCCCGATGCCCTGACCATATACTCGGCTTCGCCTAGCTCCAGCACCGAGCCGCCTGCCTCCTGGTTGGCGCCTCGAATCGCGGCGATCACCTTCGATTGCGGGAGGTTGTAGGCGCGTAGGCGGTCAGGCTTCAGCACCACCTGGTATTGCCGCACCATGCCGCCCAGCGAGGCCACCTCGGAGACGTTCGGCAGCGACTTCAGCTCGAAGCGCAGGAACCAGTCCTGCAACGCGCGCAACTGGCTCAGGTCATGCTTGCCGGTGCGATCGACCAGCGCGTACTCATAGACCCATCCCACACCGGTGGCGTCGGGCCCCAGTGCGGGCCTGGCGGCCGCCGGCAGACGCGACTGCACCTGATTCAGGTACTCCAGCACGCGGGAGCGGGCCCAGTATGGGTCGGTCCCGTCCTCGAACAGCACGTAGACAAAGGAATCACCGAAGAAGGAATAGCCGCGCACGGTCTTGGCCCCCGGCACGGACAACATCGTCGTGGTGAGCGGGTAGGTGACCTGGTTCTCGACGATCTGCGGCGCCTGGCCCGGGAACGGGGTGCGGATGATGACCTGCGTATCGGAAAGATCCGGCAACGCGTCGAGCGGCGTGGTGCGGACTGCCCACAGCCCCCAGGCCGTCAGCATGACCGTGGCCAGCAGCACCAGGAAGCGGTTGCGGATCGACGCGAGGATGATGCGCGCAATCATTGCTGACCTCCTTCGGCGCCTGCGGGCTGCACCGACGACAGCATGGCCGTGCCGTCTTCGGCCAGATGAAAGCGGAAGCGGATACGGTCACCCGGTTTCAGTCCCTTGAGCTGGGCGCCATCATGTGCGGCGAAATCCATGCTCATGGCGCCCCACTGCGCCGAGGGCACTGGGCTATGGGAGATCGTCAGGCTGTCGGCGTTCACGGCTTCGATGCGACCCGTGGCTTCGTGTTCCTGTGTGGTCGCCGATGGTGCCGATGGTGCCGATGGTGCCGATGGTGCCGATGGTGCAGATGTTGCCGACGGCGCAGAAGCTGCCACCGGGGTTTCCAGCCGCTCCGACGTGCCGCGCAGGCTGGCTTCGGAATCGATCAGAAACTGGCCGGACGTTACGACGCGCTGTCCGGCGCGCAGTCCGGCGGTCACCTCGGTCATGCCGTCGACCTCGCGTCCGGTGCGGATCTCGGTAGAGGCATAGCCCCGCTGGCCGGCATCGACCATGACGAGAGTCCGTTGGCCCGTGCGGATCACCGCCTCTGTCGGGATCTGCAGCACGTCTTGCCGGTCGCCACTCTCGAAGCGGACGCTGGCGAACATGCCGGGCACAAGGCGACGCTGCTTGTTCGGCAGCACGATGCGGACCTTGATGGTGCGCGTGGCAGGGTCAACGTCGGGCAGAATCGCGTCGACCTTGCCTTGCACGGGATCCGGCGCGGCGGTGGCAGACACCGTCACGGTCTGGCCCGGTGCGATGCTGCGCGCCTGGGCTTCCGGCACTTCGGCAATCACCCAGACCTGGGCAAGATCGGCCAGGCGGAACAGCGTCATGCCCGGGCTGATCGTCATCCCTTCGCGTACCGCGATTTCGGTGACCAGGCCATCCAGCGGACTGGCGATGCTCTGTGCCGATTGCAGCTTGCCGGTGCGGGTGACCGCATCGGCCTGGCCCTGCGTCATGCCCGACTGCAGCATCCGCGCCTTGGCGGCGCTCGCCAGATCGTTCTGAAGGCTGGCGGGCAAGCGCATCACCGCCAGGTACTCTTCTTGCGCGGCGACCCAGTCTGGCGCGTAGAAAGTGACCAGCGTCTGGCCCTGCCGTACCGGATCTAGGGTGGCGCGCACACCAACGTGCTGCACGAAGGCGGTGGTGCGAGCCTGGATCACGCGGATGCTGCGCTCGTCGATCGCCACGTTGCCGGGTGCCTCAACCACTGCGCCCATATGGGCGGATTTCACTTCCGCCGTGCGGATGCCAAGGTTCTGTGCGACGCGGCTGTCGATGCTGACGCCGCCCTTATTCACGCCATTCCCTGCGTCATCGCCGTCGGCATAGACCGGCACCAGCGGCATATCCATGAAGGGTGACTTGCCGGGTTTGTCGAATCGCTGGCCGGGGACCATGGGATCGTGCCAGTAGAGAATGTTCCTGTCGCCTTGCGTGGCGGACGTTGCCGGCATGGTGTGCGATGCGCCAAGGCGATAGCCGCTGTAGCCGGCCACACCAATCAGGACCAGGCAAGTCGCTGTGATGGTCAGTCGTGCCTTCATGGAAGATCCTTGTTGGCGGGTTCGGTTTGCGCGGTAGGCAGCGGCATCAGGAAGGTGAGTTCGGCCCAGAGTCGGGTCGTGCGTTGTTCCAGCGATAGCCGCTCCAACGAGGTATCGATGACACGGTGATTGGCATCGGCCACGGCTTGCAGGGACCCGGCATTGGCGCGATAGGCCGTCAACGCGGCCTCCGCCTGGGCATTGGTAAGCGGCAGCGTGGCGTCGTCGTAGCGTTTCAGGCGTTCCAGGTTGCGGCGCAACTCGGCGAGCCTGGCGCCGACCACAGCATCGGTGTCGCGCCGGATCATCTCCGCTTTCGCACGTGCCGCCGTGGCCTGCGCGAGCCGGGCAGCGACTTCGCGGTCCTGCCGGTTGGCGCGATCCCAGGGCAAGGGGATGCTCACATTGATCGAGGCGAGGTTTGAATAGGCCGAGCCGCGCTGGCTATACATCAGTTCCAGGGAGACGTCAGGCTTGCGGGCCTCGTCCGCCACGCGGATCTCGGACTCCGCGAGTGCGACGTCGCGCTGGGCCGCAGCAACCTCGGGGACACCGTCGAAATGGTTCTGGGCAAGTTGCGCGACGCGATCTGGAACCGCCAGCGTGGGGGGATCACCCAGGGGACGGCTCGCATCGGTGCCGATCCAGCGGGTGAGATTCACGTTGGCGGTGTCGAGGGCTGCCTGGTTTTCGTTCTCGCGGTCGCGCAGCTTTTGTACTTCGAGTTGCGCGGACAACACGTCGGCGCGGGTGCCGCGGCCGCTGCGGTAGGCGGCGTTGGCCGCTTCCAGCGTCAGGCTCAGGGGTTGCTCATGACTGGCAAGGAGTGCCGCCGCCCGTTCGGCGTACCAGCGGTCGATCCATGCCGCCACGGCGCTGCGCTGGACATTGGTCATGCCGACCATGCGTTGGGCGTCGGCCGAGGCGGCCTCGGCCTCGAAGCGTGCCGAACGGGCCCGGCGTTTGTCCGAGCGCGTGAACTCCTGCATCACGCTGATCGACCGCATGGTCATGCTCTCGCGGGTCAGCGAGAACTTGTCGGGGCCATCGGTTGGGACATTGTTCAGTCCAACTTTCAGGACGGGATCGGGCAACTCCCCGGCCGCCACGGCCATCTGCACGGCAGCGTCTACGGCGCCGCGCGTGTTTTCTGCGTCGTGCGCATGTGTCGTGGCAAGAGCAGCGGCCTCTTCAAGCGACAGGGAAGGGGCGGCGTGTGGTGACGCGGCGTGCGACACCGACATGCCGAGGGCGGACGCGCAAAGGAGCGCCAGCCTCAGGCGAAGCGGGAATGACATAAAGCCTCCGGAAACAACGGCCACCGCGCCCGAGGTTTCGGGGGCGGAACGGATTTTGCGTTGCTTCGGAGGCTACGTACGGAAACAGCAGTGAAGAATGGCGTGCGGCGGAGGCGGGGCGCGTGGCTGGCTCTGCGCGCGCTCGGCAAGCCTTGGTGCGTCGTCCAGTACGGCGGGCTCGACGACGATGCTGACGAGGAACGGGATAAATGCCGGAATCTGCGGCGTGGCGTGGTCGGCGTGCTTCGCGTTGGCCTGGCAATGGCTCATGCAAAGCGCCTTCTGGCCGTCGTTCTGCGCGGCATCCTGCTCGGCCATGTCGGCGCAGGACATTGTCGCTTCCATCGACGGATGTTCATCCGTCGAGTTCATCCCCATCGTGCAGGCATAGGCTGCGGTCGCCAGTTGCACCGACAGGAACAAGATCAGAAGGAATCCGGCAATCCATGAATGCCGGCGGGCCAGATGACGCACGATCTACGAGGATGTCAAAACAGCGCCAAGCATAACGGCTTTTTCATTGAAAGCAATAGCGGGATTTGATTGGCATTCAGGATGCTTGAACGTTCCCACGGCAGGAACGTTCAAACGGCATGTGACTGGAGCATGTGTTGCATCAACGCTTGTGCCGGCAACTCGTGTAAAGGGCGGCCGCCGCGGCGTTTCGCCGCAGCGGGATCTCACGCCTCGCGGGCTGCGCATCACTCGAATGCTGTTGTCATGCCTGCATTCGCCGCGCGCAGGGCGACGTGGTCAAGGACTGAGGGGCAGTTGCACGGAGGGATCGCTCCCGGTCACTGCGGTACCTCCATTTCCTCCCACTCTGCCAGCAACTTCACGTACTTGAGCAAGCTGGCTTTCGGCAACGTCTGGGTTCCCCAGACATCGCTACGGCCCGCGTATTCGCCCATCAGCCAAAACTGCCGTACCGCGACAAAGAGCCCAATGGCGGCAAAGTCTGCTGGCCCGATTGGCCGAACGCTGCGATAGCCTGCGATGTAGTGCTCCCATCGTTCCCGGGACTGGGCATCCAGTCCCGCACCTTCCGTTCGCGGCAGCATGGCCCAGAGGCAGACCGCCAGTTCATAGGCAAGCCAGCCGGGTCCAGCGTCGTCGAAGTCGAAGAACGAGGCGATACGAGTGTCTGCGGGGCCATCGGTCACGAAGTTGTTGGCACCATGGCAGTCGCCGTGGCAGTACACGCGGGTCATGCCGGTGATTGCAGCGATGCGGTCGTCCAGTCTGCGGGCGATGGCGGAGAACGTCGCGCGTAGTGCATCGTCCAATGTCGGCGCGGAGCACAGGCGGTCCAGCGATGCGTGCAGCAATTGCGGAAGCTCCAGCGTGTAGCGGCTGGGTGGGCCATCGTAGCCATGAGCGGCGTCGTGCAGCAGTGCCAGGCCGCGTCCGGTTGCCTCGAAGTCGGGCAGTGAATCCGGCAGGTCTCCATCGAGATGTTCGAACAGCATCAGTGTGCGACTGCCTTCGGGCAGTGCCATTTCCGTCGCCACTTCACCGTTAGCGGTCGGCAGCGACGCGGCGACCTGCGCGCCGGCCGCCTTCAGGTGACCGAGCAGCGCGGCCTCATACATGCTGTTCGGTGCGCCGCGCGGGCGGTCCGCGCACAGTCGTGCCACAGCCCGTCGCCCATCGAGGAAGCGGAGGCCATAGACGTGATTGAACCCGCGTCGCAGCAACTCGCATTGCGTGACGTCGCCAAGCGCGTACGCCTGGCGGATTCTGTTTGCGATGGCATGACTGGTGGGGGTGGTTTGGGCGATGTCGGTGCCGCGGATCATGGCTGGAAGGTGTCTCCCGTTACGTCACGCCGGCCCCGTACCGGAATGACTGTCGTGAGAATAGCGCAGTGCCGCTGCCAGCCGCTGTTCCTCGGCACCGGATCGCAGAGGAGTCAATTACTGCGCTAACAGATTGTCGGGTGGAGATTCATGGGCCGAAAGTCTGAGTTCCGGATCCGATATCCGCGACAGAGGTAATTCAAAAGATGGATGCGAAATTAGGCCCTCTGGCGGAGTGCCGCCGTGCTCACTTCATGCAAATAATTAAAAAAAAGAAAGGAGAACGGGATGAAATCAAAACTTGCTGCTTTGTCGATGGCCCTGGCGGTCGGACTCGTATCTGGCTGCGGAGGTGGTGGTGGGGATGGAACAACGCAGGCGTCGGGCGGCAGCTCCGGCACCGCGAGCCCGGCAGCACCGGTCACCACGCCATCGACGCCGGTAACGCCACCGACCACTACCAATCCGCCGGCGACGGTGACGGAGTTGCAGACCACCAAGGCGCTGCTCAAATCGGCCCTGGCGGATGGCGGGGCGCCAACCACCATGACGTCGCCACCGATCATTACGGCTGGCACGGCCAACATGCCGTCGACGATCACGGATAGCACGCTGGTGCCACCAAACGATCCGTCGCTGCGATACATCGGCGCCATGGAAACGGCCGGCACCGCTTTCCCGGACAATCTGCTCGTCAAGAATACGGCAGTGAACTATGGCGGATTGGGCCGTGATTCCAACGTCTACTACATCGAGTTCGTCACCGATGCGCCAACGTTCGAGATCCTGGTGAAGGGCAACTACCAGATATCGGCGCACCGGATTCTGGTGGATGGGCAGTATGCCTCC
The DNA here is from genome assembly GCF_002335265.1 of Cupriavidus sp. UBA2010. Lineage (NCBI taxonomy): Bacteria > Pseudomonadati > Pseudomonadota > Betaproteobacteria > Burkholderiales > Burkholderiaceae > Cupriavidus > Cupriavidus sp. UBA2010. The sequence goes on along the minus strand of NZ_DDCI01000020.1, from coordinate 160,585 downwards.
ACCACACCGGTTGCGTACCCGGACGACGGCAACCTGTACCTCACGCGCGTCGATTTCCAGGGGGTGAGGAAGTCCAGAAAGATCCGTATCGAGACGCCTAACATGCGATTTGGCGGACTGCGGATCGCCCCCGGGGATTCCGTCACGGCGCCACCGGTGGTGCCGAAGGTGCGGGCTGTGATACTGGGCGACTCCATCACGGAGGGGATGTCCGGACTAGGTTACAGCTTCGACAATTACGCGGCCAAGCTTGGCTATCTGGTGGGCTGGAACGACATGTATCAGTCCGGTGTAGGCGCCACCGGCTATCTGGCCGCGCCAGCGCCGAAACTCAAGTTCCGCGACCGTGTCGCCACCGATATCTATCCGTTCAAGCCGCACGTGGTCGTCATCGCCGGCGGGGTCAATGATGCCTGCTCACCGACGGACGAGTTCCAGGCGGAAGCCACCGCCCTGTTCGATGATGTGCAGAAGAACCTGCCCAACACCGTGGTGTTCGTTGTGGGGCCGTGGACGCCCGGTTGCGAGCTTCAGGCGCATCAGGACGCCATCAAGGCGGCCGTTGGCACCCGGCCCAACTTCTACTTCATCGACAACATGGCGGAGCAGTGGCAGACCGGCACGGGGACCGTTGCCAACCCGAAGGGGGATGGCAATAGCGATATCTACATGTCCGCCGATGGGGTGCATCCGACTCCCGCGGGCCATATCTACCTGGCGGGCAAGATGGCAGACGCGGTGAGGAAGGTGGTGGAGACGTTCTGACGTTTGTCACGCTCACGAAAAAAGCCCCGGCCGCAAACGAACGGCCGGGGCTTTTTCATTGGTGCCGACGCCTGCGCACGACGGTTAGTCATGACTGGTGCCGGCACGCTTCAGATCAACAGCGTGCCTATTACTGCAGGTTACCGGCCACGGCGATGGTCTGGCCCGTGATGTAGTTCGAATCCGGCGAGCAGAACAGGTAGACGCCGCCAGCGGCTTCTTCCGGCGTGCCGCCCCGGCCGAGCGGATTGCGCTGGGCGTGCGACTTGAGCATCTCCGGATTCAGACCAACGCGAATTTCGCGGCCTTCGATGTTCACGGTGGCGCCTGCATTCGCATCGGCCGAGGTCATACGCGTATGGATCAGGCCGAATGCCACGGCGTTCACGTTGACGTTGAAGCGGCCCCACTCGCGTGCCATAGCGCGCGTCATGCCAATCACGCCGGCCTTGGCGCCCGAGTAGTTGATCTGCCCGGCATTGCCGTTCAGCGCCGATGTCGACGAGATGTTGACGATCTTGCGATAGACCTCGCGGCCCGCTTCCTTGTCAGCGGCGTGCAGCGCCTTGAGGTGCGGATACGCGGCCCGCAGGATACGGAACGGGGCCGTCATGTGGCAGTCGAGAATCGCATACCACTGCTCGTCGCTCATCTTCTGCACCACGTCGTCCCAGGTGAACCCGGCATTGTTGACGATGATGTCGATGCCCTTGAACTCGGACATTGCCGTACCGATAAAGCGGTCGGCGAAGTCGGGCGCCGTCACGTTGCCTACGCAGGCCACCGCTTCCACGCCCATCTTGCGCAACGCTTCCACGGTGGCGTGGGCGGGCTCCGCGTCCAGATCATTGATGACCAGGCGAGCGCCTTCGCGCGCCAGGCGTTGTGCGATGGCGTTGCCGATGCCGCGGCCGGAACCGGTGACCAGTGCCACCTTGCCTTCGAGTGCTCCCATGTCTTGACTCCTTTGGTGATGATGAGTGGCTTGAACAGCTTGTTACAGGGCGACGACGGCGTCGCCCAGGATCCTCGTTTCGTCGTACTGGTTCGCGGTGCGCAGTTCGACCTTCACGCGGCGCTCGCCGTCGGCTTCGAACTTCTCGACCACGTGGCCCGTGCAGGTGATGCGATGGCCCAGATGGGTGATGCCGACGAAGCGCACGCCAAAATTGCGGATCTGGCGCTGGTCAACCCAAAGGGTCAGCAACCGGCCCAGGTACGCCATCGACAGCATCCCGTGTGCGAACACGTCCGGCATGCCTGCCATGCGGGCGTAGTCGATGTCGATATGGATCGCGTTGTGGTCGTTCGACGCGCCGGCGAACAACGCCAGCGTGGTGCGGTTGATCGGCTCCAGCGTCAGGGGCGGCAGCGTGTCGCCCACCTGGATCTGTTCAAAATTCGGAATACTCATGGAACCCCTCCGCTTATCCGTTGCGCTGTACCAGCACGCCGCGCAGGTCCGCCACGTGCTCGTTGTCCTGGTTGGTGACACGGGTCTCGCGCACCACGAAGTCCAGGGCGCCATTCCGCTTGTCGTAGATGTCGGTGATGGTGGTGCGGAAGTGCAGCACATCGCCGGCGTAGGCCATGCGGTGATACGTGAACGATTGCTCGCCGTGCAGGATGCGCTCGGTGCGAATGCCCAGTTCCTCGCGCCAGCCGCTCGGCGGGTTCACCAGTTCCAGCGAGAACAGGAACGTCGGCGGCAACGGCAGGCCGCGATGGCCGGCGTCGCGTGCGGCTGCCTCGTTCGTGTAGATCGCGCGCGTCTCGCCGGTGGCCTTGGCGAAGAAGCGCAACTGGCTCGCGGGCGCCGACGTGCGGAAGTCCGCGATGACCTTGCCGATATGCTTCTTGTCGATCATGGGGGGCTCCTTCAGTCGTGTTTCTGGTAGAGCGTCACCACGCAGGCGCCGCCCAGGCCAAGGTTGTGCGCGAGCGCGTTGCGTGCGCCGGCCACCTGGCGCTGATCGGCATTGCCGCGCAGCTGCTGGACCATCTCGTAGCATTGCGCCAGACCCGTGGCGCCAAGCGGATGGCCCTTGGAGAGCAGGCCGCCGGACGGGTTGACCACCCACTTGCCGCCGTAGGTGTTGTCGCCGTCATTGACCAGCTTCTCAGCGCCGCCTTCGTCGCACAGGCCGAGACCTTCGTAGGTCAGCAGTTCGTTCTGCGCAAAGCAGTCGTGCAGCTCGATCACGTCGACGTCCTGCGGACCGATGCCGGCTTGCTCGTAGACCTGGCGCGCGCCTTCACGCGTCATGTCGAAGCCCACCAGACGGATCATGTCGCTCTCGAAGCTGCTGGCGCGATCGGTCGTCAGCGACTGGGCGGCGATCAGCACATCAGTGCGCAGCCCATGCTTGCGGGCGAAGTCTTCCGATACGACGATGGCAGCGGCCGCGCCACAGGTCGGCGGACAGGCCATCAGGCGAGTCAGCACGCCATCCCAAAGCATCGGGGCGTTCATCACGTCTTCGGTGCTGACCACAGTGCGGAATACCGCCAGCGGGTTGTTCGCGGCATGGCGGCTGGCCTTGGCGCGGATCTTCGCGAACGTTTCCAGTTTGGTGCCGTACTTGCGCATGTGCGTCTGGCCGGCGCCGGCGAACTGGCGGATGGCATTGCTCATGCCTTCGGTCTTGCCGACCAGCTTGTCGGTCAGATTGAGCGCGCGCTCGAGCGCGCTGGCTCGGTCGGTCCAGACCGACTTCAGCGCGCCGGGGCCCATGTACTCGAAGCCGAGCGCCAGCGCGCATTCCACGGCACCGCTTGCCACGGCCTGGCGGGCCAGGAACAGTGCCGACGAACCCGTGGCGCAGTTGTTATTGACGTTGATCACCGGAATACCGCTCATGCCAACGTCGTAAAGCGCCTTCTGGCCGCAGGTGGAATCGCCGTAGACGTAGCCGACGTAGGCCTGCTGCACGAGGTTGTAGTCGACGCCGGCATCGGCCAGCGCCTGGCGCGTGGCGGTGGCGCCCATCACGTCATAGGTGTCGCTGGTGCCCGGCTTCTTGAACGGGATCATGCCGGCGCCGGCAACAAAAACCTTGCGAGTCATGGAGAGTCTCCTGTCAGGTGTATGGCTTTAGGGTTGTCTTGGGGGGAGGGGTTCAGAGCTTGCGGGAGATGAGGTCGCGCATCACTTCGCTGGTGCCGCCGTAGATGCGGGTGACACGCGAATCGGCGAACGCGCGCGCCACCGGGTACTCGAGCATGTAGCCGTAGCCGCCGTGCAGCTGCACCATTTCGTCGAGCGCCTTGCCCAGCGCTTCGGTTGCGTAGAGCTTCGCAATGGCGGCTTCTTCAAGGGAGAGGCGGCGGCGGATATGCTCGCTGAGGTAGTAATCCACCATCACGCGCACGGCAACGGCCTGTGCCTTGATGTCGGCGAGCTTGAACTTGGTGTTCTGGAAATCCCACACGGTCTGGTTGAAGGCCTTGCGCTCCTTCACGTAGGCGATCGTGTGTTCGAGGCACGCCTCGAGCTTGGCGGCGGCGCTGACGGCGATCGACAGACGTTCCTGCGGCAGTTCGCCCATCAGATAGGCGAAGCCCTTGCCTTCCTCGCCCAGCAGGTTCGCCACCGGCACGCGCACGTTGTCGAAGAACAGCTCGGCCGTATCCTGGGCGTGCTGGCCCACTTTCTCCAGCTTGCGGCCACGGCGGAAACCCTCTCGGTCGGCTTCCACCATGATCAGGCTCACGCCGCGCGAGCCGGCCGCCGGATCGGTCTTGCAGACCATGATGATCAGGTCGCAGGTCAGGCCGTTCGAGATGAAGGTCTTGCTGCCGTTGATCACGTACTCGTCGCCGTCGCGAATGGCCGTGGTGCGTACGGCCTTCAGATCGCTGCCGGTGCCCGGTTCGGTCATGCCGATGGCGAGAATGGCCTCGCCCGAGCACACCTTGGGCAGCCAGCGTTGCTTCTGCTCTTCGTTGGCGATGCGTGCGATGTACGGGGCGATGATGTCCGAATGCACGCCGAAGCCCAGGCCGCTGACACCGACGCGCGCCAGTTCTTCATTGAACACAGCCGAGTGGCCGAAGTCACCGCCACCACCACCGTACTCCGTGGGCAGCGTCACGCACAGCAGACCTTCGCGACCGGCCTTGAGCCAGGTTTCGCGATCCACCTTGCCAGCCTTGTCCCAGGCGGCCTGCTTGGGCAGGCACTCGCGCTCCAGGAAGCGGCGGGCGGTTTCGCGGAACATCTCGTGATCTTCACGGTAAACGTTACGTTGGACTTGCATGACAGTCTCCTCTTGAGTTGTTGTCGTGTGTGCGGACTTACCGCGCGCAGGCAATGTGGCTTTCGGGTTCGGGATGGAACAGGGCTTCGACCAGATGGGCGCGGCGCGCCCGCGTGGCGGCCTGATTCACGTAGCCCTTGTCGGCGATTTCGTTCGCGTCCATCGACGGTGGTTCCGCCATCAGCATCACGCGACGCACGGACAAACTTGCGCCGTTGCCGCCCGCCGGTGCTTGCAGCCGCGCGCGAATGGCCTCGACGACGACGGGGTGCCGGACCAGCGCTTCGGCATCGAGCGCCGCCAGTTCGGGCGCAAGGCTCCGGCAGGCTGCGACATTGGGCCAGGCCAGCGCCGCCAGGTAGTCGTGGTCGTGGCCGCAGATCACCGCGTCGTTGAGCAGCGGCGCGCATCGTTCGACCAGCGTAAGGCGCACCGCGCCGGTACGGACCCAGGTGCCGTTGGTAAGCTTGAAGTCCTCGGCCACACGGCCGGCGAACGACAGGCCGCGTGCGGGATCGGATGGGTCCTGCAGGCGCACCGCGTCTCCCATCTTGAAGAAGCCCTCTTCATCGAACGCGGCAGCAGTCAAGTCGGGGCGCTGCACGTAACCCTTGAACACGCTGGGGCCTTTGATGCGGATCTCGTAGCGGCCATCGCCGCCTTCGAGCGGGACGAGCTTCGCGGAAACGCCGGGCATGGGCACACCGATGTTCCCTGTGGTCTCGCTCGGCCACGTGCAGTAGAGGCCCACACCGCTCGACTCGGTGCAAGCGAGGCCCGAGCAGAACGCCACGCGCTCGCCGATCGTGCGTTCGGACAGCGCGTGGATGCGGTCCCAGACATCGCGCGGCAGGCTGGCGCCGCCGTAGGAGAAGTTCACCGCCTCGGAAAACAGGTTGCGCGCGACTTCCGGATCGCGCTCGGCCGCAGTCACCAACATCGTCCAGGCGGCTGGCACGGCGGTGAACACGGTCGAAGCGACATCGCGCATATTGCGCACGGTGCGCTCGAACTGACCCGGCAGCGGGCGTCCATCGTCGATATAGTGGCTGCCGCCCAGCGTGACCACGCGCGTCATGTTCAGCACGCCACCCAGGCCGTGGTGCCATGGCAGCCAGTCGAGGTAGCGGGACGGGCGTTCCAGCAGCGGCCGATAGCTCTCCAGGTAGTAAGCGGCCACGGCGCGGAGATTGCCGTGTGACAGCGCCACGCCCTTGGGCACACCGGTGGATCCGGACGTGAACAGCACGCGGCCCAGGTCGTCTTCGCGGATGGCATCGTGCGCGGCCTGCACCGCCGCGCGGCGTGCAGGCGTCACGGTGGTGGCGACCAGCGAGGCCCAGTCGTGCTGGCCGTCGCGCGCGCCGTGTACCGCGATGACGGGCACATTGGGCTTGCCGATGACGTCGAGGGCGCGGGCGAAGGCGGCGGCATCCTGCGCGAAGATCGCACCCGGTGGCACCAGGCTTACCACGTCGCGGAGTCGCGCGAAATCCTTGCTCACCAGCGAATAAGCGGGCGATACCGGCGCCATGGGCACGCCGACGTGCTCGGCTGCCAGGGCCAGTACGGCGTGTTCGATCGAGTTGCCGGAGAGGATCAGCAGCGGACGGTCGGCGCCCAGGCCCATCTCGAGCAGGGCGGCGCCCACGGCCTGGATCTGCTGCCACATCTCGGCCCAGGTGATCATGCGCCACGGGGCGTCCGGACTGGTCGATTCGCGCTCGGCGAACGCGCAGGTGTCGCCGCGTTGAACCGCCCAGTGGGCGGCAAACTCGCCGAGTCCGCGCTGTGCGGGGTCGGCCGGCGGGGTGGCGCAGCGCAGGAGGATGGTGCCGTCGGCGCGCTGTTCGACGAGCGTAGGGCGCGGCGGGAATACCGTTGGCCGGAACTTGGGCACGGTGTCGCTGCGGACAGCGGACGTAGCGGTCATGGAACGCGTCTCCTCGGTCAGCGGCACACGGGTGCCGCAGGGCGTTTGTCGCCTGCCGATCCAGCGGGATCGGACGTGCGATCGAATGACGCTAAGTTACGCCGGGGGAGGGGGCGGCCACTACCACCCATGTCAGGTGGCGCGGCCGCTTGTAGTGGTCAACTCTTGCGAGGGAGCGAGCGCCGGGATCAGCTCGGGCGGGAGAGGTCGCGCACACGCGCGACCGCTTCGTCGCGCGATGTTACGCCAAGCTTGCGGAAGATGTTGCGGAGGTGCCACTTCACGGTCTCGGGCGAGAGGCCGAGCGTGCGGGCGATCTTCTTGTTGGGCAGGGCCTGTCCGAGCAATTCGACCACATCGGCTTCGCGTTCGCTCAGTGGCTCTGCAAGCGTGCGCAGCGTGGCTGGCGCCGCAGCGCCGGCTGATGCCACCGGGTTGGCAGCACCGGTCGCGCGCAGGCGGCTGATGTAGAACGCGAGCAGCGGATCGGGCGCTTCACCGGGCTGCTGCGCTAGTGCAGCAATCTCGTCGAACGCGCCCGGGTCGACATCGAGCAGGCTGCGCACCAGGCCGAGCCGGTGGCTCGCGCGCAACGCAGCCAGCACGCGCTCGCGCACGGACGCAGCGTTGCCGAGTCGATGGTCGGCCAGTGCCGCCATCCACTGTATTTGCGCGAGATGGCGTTGCCATCCGCGTCGTTGACACTGGTCGATCAGCGGGCCGACGGCAGCGGCCGCCTTCGCGGGATCACCGTCCAGCAGGTATCCCATGACGCGCGCGCGGCCTGCCACCAGAAGGATCTCGTCCACGGTGCCAGGGCCCGCGCCGCGGTGGCGTTCGGCGATGGCCTCGAGCCGCGACCGGCAGGCATCCGCTGCGGCACGGTCGCCGGCTCGCCGATGCAGCCGGACCTGGCCGGCAAGGCTGTGCGCGAGCAAACGATCGAGCTTGCGTCGCGCGGCATGTTCTTCCAGCCGTTCGAGGTAGGCAAAGGCATCCAGATGGTGACCACGGACGGCATGGCACTTCGCGAGCGTCATGATGACGCGCAAAACCGAATCGGGAATCGAGATGCGCTCCAGCACGTCCACCCGGGGTTCCAGCATGGCCAGCGCGGCTTCGATCTGGTTTTGCTCGTAGAGCACCTCGCCAAGCATGGCTGCCGCAAAGTACTCGGGCTCGGTCCCGAATGCGCCGACCTGTTCGGTTTCGCGTAGCACGTCACGGCAAATGCGCTCCACCTGCGTGATCTTGCCTTCGATCGCGTAGCTGAAGGCGGCCATGCATCGGCCGTTGAGCATGCCGGCCGCGCTGCCGAGCAGCGGCGCGCCCTCGACGATCAGTGGCGCGTTGTCAGACTGGATGGCGCGGGCGCGCTCGTAGTTGCCCTGATGCATGTAGAGCCACGTCAACAGGTTGTTACGCGCGCCCACCAGCAAGCCGCCGACGTCGCCCGGCATGGATTCGAGCAGCGGCTGCAGCCGCTGCGCACTCTCGGCGTCGTCGGTCAGCACCATCCGCATCATCTGGAGTTGCCTGAGGCGCTGGCGCAGCTCCCCTTCGGCTGGCAGTTCGCCATCGAGCGCGTCGAGCTCGGCCCGCGCGGCATCGACTTCGTGCGCATAGAGTTGCATCTGCACCGTGAGCAGGCGCAACGCCAGCCGGGCACGGACCTCGGGTTTGGGAAGCTGCTGCAGCAGACCCGCCACCTTACGCACCTCGCCACGTCCGATCAGGGTCGATGCGTAGCGTTCGACCAGATCGGCGGCGGTACCGGATTCGCCGGCCAGCACCGCGTGCCTGACCGCTTCGACGAGCAGCCGGTGATCGCGGAACCACTGCCAGGCCGCCATATGGACCTGATGCCGCACCGATTCGCTGCGCTGGCGGAACCGCTCCGCCAGCGTTTCGCGCAGGAGCGGATGCAGCCGGTACCACGGTGCCCGGTCGGGCCCCTGTACCGGTTCGATAAACAGGTTCTCGTTGTCGAGCCGCGCCAGCAGCGCCGAAACCACGGGTTCCGAATCGGCGCGCCCCCCGGTCAGGGCGACACATAGCGATGCGCAGAAGCGCTCGCAGGCGGCCGCGTGCACCAGCAACTCGGCTTCGTCCGGGGCCAGGCGTGACAGCACCTCGCGCTCGAAATAGGCCGAGAAGGCGCCCGCATTCAGCACATTGGCCCGCACGAAGTCGTTGGCGAACGACAGGCTGTTGGCGTCCTGCTTCTTGCGCTTCCAGTGCGTGGCGAACAGTTGCAGGCCGGCCACCCATCCGTCGGTCAGCTCGTGTAGTACCCGCGCATCGCGCGCGTCAATCCCGGTCAACTGCGTGGCCAGAAAGCGCCGCGATTCGTCGGCGGTCAGCCGCAGGTCGCGCTGGTCGAGTTCAAGCACGAGGTCCTGGTCGCGCAGGCGTCCCAGCGAGAGCGGCACCTGGCTGCGCGAGGCCAGCACCACGTGCAGGTTTGGCGGCGCGTAGTCCAGCAGCCACTGCATGGCTTCCAGCACGCGGGGGTTGGTCAGGCGATGCAGTTCGTCGATCACCAGCACGATCTCGCGCGGGCACGCCGCGATGCCGCCCACCAGCGCGATCACGGTGCGCTCGATGGCCTCGCTTTCCAAGTCGCCCAGACCGCCGAGCAGGGCGGCCTCGCGCGTGATGGCGGGGCTGACCTGCGCCAGGCTCGACAGCACGTGGTCGAGCCAGTGGGTCATGTCGTTGTCGTCGTCGGCCAGCGTCACCCAGGCCATGTCGAAGCCCAGGGCGCGCAGGTCTAGCCGCCAGGCCACCAGCACGGCCGTTTTGCCGAAGCCGGCGGGTCCCTGGATCACGATGCAGCGGCGGCGGCGAGCCTCGGTGAGCTGGGCAAGCAGCCGTTCGCGCGCCACCACGCGCGCCGTGCCGCGCGGATGCGCGCGCGCAGCCGATAGCGGCGAAACGTCAGGAGAAACGTCGGGAGAGATATCCGCGAAGACGTCGGTCGATGCGGATTCAGCCGGCGCGGGAAAAGGCTGGGACATGGGTTTGACCAGCGCCGGATGCGGCGGCGCGCAGGAGGGGCAAGGCCCGATGCCAAGCGATTCTACTCGCCCCCCCGGTGGCGCGGGACGACCAAAAGCGCACGACCGTGCGCTTTGCGTCGTTCCCACCCGCTTCAGGTGGGCCAGGGTGGCTGTCGGCCGCAACGCGCGCGTGCGGGCATATCCTGCTGGTCATACGGTCTGCGAGCGGTCTGCGAGTGTGGGCCGGCAGGTACGGAGCGGATGTCCATGGATTGCAGTGTGCCTTCCCACAAGCTCATGCCGCCAAGGCTGGGCGGCGGCATCGCCATGCGCGATGCGCTGCTGGCGCGGCTGCATGAGGCGCGCCATGCGGCGCTGGTGGTGCTGGCCGCCAGCCCGGGGTATGGCAAGACCACGCTGTTGGCGCAGTGGCGCCAGCAACTCGTGGGGGCGCGCGCGCGCGTGGGCTGGCTCTCGCTCGGCCCGGAGCTTGACGCGCCGGCCCGGCTTTGCGCGGCCATCGAGGCAAGCGTGGCCAGCGTGGCCAGCGTGGCCAGTGTTATACAGGGCGACGTGTCGCCATCACCCCGGCACGACTCGACCGAAGCCCTGATCGCGGCGCTGGCCGCCGTGCCCGACGAACTCTATCTGATGCTCGATGGCGCGGAGTACCTGCGCGACACGGGCGCATGGGCCGTGTTGCAGGCCTTGATCGACGCGCGCCTGCCGCGCCTGCATCTGGCGCTGGCCACGCGCTGCCGTCCGGCCCTGCGTCTTGGCCAGCTTGGGGCGGAGGGCGTGGTGGTCGAACTCGACGACGAATCGCTGGCCTTTACCCTGGCCGAAACCCGCGCGTGCCTGCCGCCCGAATCGGGCCAAGCCGCGAGCGTGCGGTTGCTGGAGGCTACGCGCGGCTGGCCGGCGGGTGTGCGAATGCTGGCTGGGGGGCGCGCGGCGGACGAATCGCGCGCGGCGCTCGACGCGTACTGGACCGAAGTGGTCGCGCCAGGGCTGAGCGCGGGACAGGCGCGGCTATTGCGCTGGCTCGCATGGCTCGACCGCTGGACGCCGGAACTTGCCGCCGATGTCACGGGTGTGCCGCGCGCCGCCGAATGCGCGCGGAGTTTGGTCGGGCAGGGCATCTTCATCGGCCCAGCCCGGGCGCACGCTGGCTGGCATACGCTCCATCCGCTGTTTGCCGACTGGCTGCGGCGGTCGATGCCGCTCGCCGGTGCCGACCGGCTGGCGCTGCACCGGCGAGCCGTCGCCGCATGGGTGCGGGTGGGTAGCAGCGGCGAGGCGCTGGACCACGCCATGCGTGCCGACGATGCCGGGCTCGTGGCGCACGTCGTGCGCGAAGCCATGCCGGCGATGCCGGCGCTGAGTCAACTTCGCGCGTTACCGGTCTGGATCGATCAGGCTGGCATCGAACGTGTGGTCGACGAGCCCGCCATGCTGCTGGCGGCGGCCTGGGCTTGCACCGTTGCGGCACGCCTGGACGATGCGGAGCGCTGGTTGGCCATGCTCGCCGGGCGCGACGATGTTGCCGCGCAGGTCGTGCTGATCCGCGCGAGCATCGCATTCCAGAAGGATGACCCTGCCGCCATGGATGTGTGGCTGGCCCGGCTCGGAGGCCATGCACTGCCGCATCCGTCGCTGGAGCACATTCGCGCCGCGCTGGCGGTGCGATGCGGGGCCATGCTGCATCGGCCCGAGTTCCCGTCGGTGCCAAGGCTGGAAGCGGCACCTCCTGATGAACTGGTGGCGATGGCGCATGGCGCGGCCGCGCTGACCATGCTGATGCGCGGGGATGCGCGCAGGGCTCAGGCTATCGGGATGCCGGCGGCACGCATGGCGCAGCAGATTCACGGCAGGCGTTCGGTGAGCGCTTGCGTATGCGCGGTGCCGGTCGCGGCCGCCCTGCTCGAACAGGATCGCGCCGAAGAAGCTGCCGAGATGCTGGCCTGCTGGCTCGACCTGGCCCATCACTCCTCGCCGGACGTGATGATCGTGGCCACGCTGTGCCAGGCGCGGCTGCAGTGGCTGGCCGGTGACCAGCATGGCGCACGCGCGACCCTGATAGAAGCGCAGGCCCGAGCGGCGGGGCGGGGGCTGATACGGGTGCAGGTGCGTTTGCTGGCGCAGCGGGTGTTATTCGCCATTCAGGCCGGGGACTTGCGGCATGCTGGCCTGCTGCAGGACGAGCTCGAGGCGCTGGCCGCCACGCTGGATGCATCGGACATGCGCGCCCGGGAGGTTGGCACGATCGCGGCGTTGTCGCGCGTGCGCGTGGCGCTGAGTGCCGGCAATCCGGTCGGGGCGCTGGCCGCGCTGGAGCCGGTTCGCTCCGACAACGCCGGCGCGCTGGTCCTGATCGATCTGCTGTTCGCGCGTGTGAATGCCGCCCTGGACCGACCACACCTCGTGGTTCGCCATCTTGAATCGGCGCTGGCGGCGGGGCTGCGGCTTGGCCTGTTGCGCATGTTGCGCGACGAGCCGGGCATTCCGGCGCTGCTCGACTGCGTGCAGCCATCGGGCGACGCGGTGCGCGACAACTGGCTGGGCCGTGTGCGCGCCGCGAAAGATCAGCTCCAGCAGCCCGCCACGTGCCTGCCAATGGTTCGGCGGCGCAGGCGTGACGGCGATCCGGAGCATCTGACCCCGCGCGAGCGCGATATCGTCGCGCTGCTCGAGCAGTCGATGTCGAACAAGCGCATCGCGCTGGTATTGAACCTGAGTGTCGATACGGTCAAGTGGAACCTGCGCCAGATCTACGCCAAGCTGGGCGTCTCCACGCGCTACGAAGTCATACTGGCCGTGCGCAACCGGGCGCTGCGCACGGGTACCGCCTGACGATGGAAGGCCGTGACGGCCGGGTCCAGACTGGAGCGGACCAGACCGGGCTGGACTAAGCAGCGACTACAGAGAACACCGCTGTCGTCTGCAGCACCATCCGGTCCCCCACATACACATCGCAACTGCCATTCACGAGCCGCTTGCCGATCTTGTGCAGCGTGACGCGTGCCTCCACGAAGTCGCCCTCGCGCACGGCGCCAAGGTAGCTGACGCTCAGTTGCGCCGTGCGGGGGATCAGTTCGGGGTTGGTGCGCCGCAGGACCACGCCGTACGCGGAATCGGCGAGCGTGGCCAGAAAGCCGCCGTGGACGATGTCCTGCGCGTTCAGGTGGGCAGTCGTGATGCGCGTGGCCAGGATTGGCTCGCTCTCGTGGACATAGAACTCGCCGCAGGTCGTCATAAAGCCCGGGCTGGACCGCACGCGTCTGAAGCCGTGCGGCGTGTCCGAGGTGGCTGGCAACAGGACCAGCATCGGCGCGCTCATGGCTGCTCCTCGGCAAAGCCGAGGCCCTGCGCGCGCAACTGGGCAATCGCGGCGTCGTCGAACCCCCATTCGCGCAGCGCGGCGCCGCCATGCTGGCCACGTGCCGGGGCTGCGCGGCGGACTTCGGACGGGGTGCCGAGAAAACGCGGCGCCGGGCCGGGCTGCACCACGCCGTCCACTTCGATGAAGCTGCCGCGCGCGCGGTGCTGCGGGTGGTCCGGCGCTTCGGAAAAGCCCAGCACCGGGGCCACGCATGCATCGCTGCCGTCGAAGATCGCGCACCATTCATCGCGCGTGCGGGTCAGGAATACTTCGGTGAAGCGGCGGCGCAGGATGGGCCAGCCGGCGCGGTCGTGCTGGCCGGGCAGGGTCTCGCCGGCCAGGCCAAGCTTCTCGATCAGTTCCGCGTAGAAGCGCGACTCCACGGCGCCCACCGACATGTACTGGCCATCCTGGGTGCAATAGCTGTCGTACCAGGGAGTGCCGCCATCGAGGAAGTTGCTGCCACGCGACTCGCGCCAGTTGCCCGAGGCAATCAGGCCCCAGATCACCGCGCCGAGCTGCGCGGCGCCTTCGATCATCGCCGCATCCACCACCTGGCCCTTGCCGCCGCGATGCACGTTGAGCAAGGCGGATACCACGCCAAGCGCCAGCAACATGCCGCCGCCACCGTAGTCGCCCACCAGGTTCAGCGGCGGAACCGGGGCCTCGCCGGCACGGCCGATGCCCGACAGCACGCCCGACAGCGCAACGTAGTTGAGGTCGTGTCCCGCGCGTTCGGCCAGCGGACCGGTCTGGCCCCAGCCGGTCATGCGGCCGTAGATCAGGCGTGGATTGCGCGCCAGTGCGATGGCGGGGCCCAGCCCAAGGCGCTCCATGGTGCCGGGGCGGAATCCCTCGATGACCACATCGGCCTTGGCGATCAGTTCCAGCGCGGCCTGCTGGCCTTCCGGCTGCTTGAGGTCGATGGTGACCGAGCGGCGGCCGCGCCCCGTGACGTCGATGCGCTTGCCGGGGCCGCGCTTCGGGCCCAGGTCCGTGGGGGCCACGGGCCGGTCGATGCGGAGCACGTCGGCGCCCATGTCGGCCAGAAGCATGGCGCCGAACGGCCCGGGGCCGATGGCTTCGAATTCGATGACGCGGATACCGCTGAGGACGCCCATGGTTGTCTCCCGAAGTTGGTTTTGTCTGCCTGCCAGTAGACCAAAATCCGGCATGGGGCGAAGCCACCCGTATCAGGTTGGACGTGTCGGGTTTGCGCGGTGGCGGCGAATCGCGTTCCTATAATCGGCTGACTATATCGAGGAGACATCATGCCCGGCGCGCAGCGTATTGCCCAAACCACCCCCGACGCCGGCGATCTTCGCCGCGAGGTACGCGCCCTGACGCAACGCGCGCATCGCATGGCCCTGGCGCAGGCAAGTGCCACGGAAGCCTACGAGGACCGACTGGCTGCACTGTTCGACGCATGGATGGCAACCGGCGATGGGCGGCAGCGCGTGGTCTGCTTTGCCACGGCGGCGCAGTTCGGTCTGGATGTGAGGCGGTACGCCGAGTCATGTCGTCAGGCCGCCACCTGCGACGGTGGCGAGGCCGTGCGGATGCTTTACCTGGCCGCCGCGCGCCGATTGCGTAGCCGCTGGGGCGAGGCCGCGCGCCGGCTCGATATCGGCGATGCCACGGTGGCCGCCGCGCGCGTCCGCGCCATGCCGGCCACAGGCGAATCGCCGCTGTGTACGCACTGCGAGCGGCTACGTCACGACAGCCGTCGCGCGGGCGGCCACGGGGCGTTGCGTCCCGCGGGCGATCTGCAGTGGCGCAGCCTGGGCGGTAGCGCCATGTGCGAAACGCGCGCGCATCAGTGCATGTTGTGCCGGACGGACTGGATGCGGCATCGCACTGGCGCGGACCCGTTCGTGGGATGGACGATCAGCCGGCGTCCTCGATGACCCAGGAACGAAAAAGGGAGCGGCGCCGTCGCTCCCTTTCCGTTTTCTTCCTTATCGATTTCTTCCTTGTCGGGTACGGTCAGACCGTCACGGCCTTGACTTCGAGATACTCGGCCAGCCCGTGCGCCCCGTTCTCACGGCCATTGCCGGATGCGCGGTACCCACCGAACGGCATCGACAGGTCGACCTGGCCGCCGTTGATGCGGACCGAACCTGCACGCAGACGCGCCGCTACGCGCCGCGCGCGGGCAGGGTCGCCCGATGCCACATACGCGGCGAGCCCGTATGGCGTGTCATTGGCGATGTCGATCCCCTGTGCTTCGTCGTCGTACGGAATCATGACCAGCACCGGTCCGAAGATCTCCTCGCGCGCAATCGTCATGCTGTTGTCGACGTCGGCGAAGATGGTCGGCCGCGCATAGAAACCACGGGTCAACCCGTCCGGCCGGCCCGGTCCACCCGCCACGACCCGGGCGCCTTCCTCGATGCCGGTGCCGATCATGCGCTGGACCTTTTCGTACTGCGCCTTGTTGGAGATGGGGCCGATACGCGTGCCCGGCTCGGCGGGGTCGCCCACCTGCAATGCATTGCAGGTGGCGGCCGCCACGCGCACGGCTTCGTCATAGCGATCGCGCGGCACCAGCATCCGGGTGGGCGCGATGCAGGTCTGCCCGGAGTTCAGCATCACGTGCCCCACGCCCTGGGCAACGGCGGCCTGCAGGTCGGCGTCGTCCAGAATCAGCAGCGGCGACTTGCCGCCAAGCTCCTGGTGCACGCGCTTGACCGTGGCGGCTGCGGCCTGCGCCACGGCAATGCCCGCGCGGGTGGAGCCAGTGATCGAGATCACATCCACGTCGGGGTGGGCGGCAAGCCGCGCGCCCACTTCCTGACCATCGCCGAACACCATGTTGAATACGCCGGCAGGGGTGCCTGCCTCGTGCATCACCTCGGCGAACAGGGCCGCGTCGAGCGGCGCGATTTCCGATGGCTTGAGGACGATGGTGCAGCCGGCGGCCAGCGCGGCGGCCACCTTGGCGCAGATCAGGCTCAGTGGCCAGTTCCAGGCCGTGATCAGCGCGGCCACACCGATCGGTTCATGGCGCACGTAGTTGTTGCCGTGGGCGGTTTCGAACTGGAAGGCGCGCAGCGTTTCGGTGGCGGCGCCCAGATGGGCGAGTCCGATCGGGGCCTGCAGCGTATTACAGAGGCTGACCGGCGCGCCGATTTCGGTACGCACTGCCTCTGCGAAATCGCCCAAGCGTGCCTTGTACAACGCGGTGATCCGTTCCAGTAACGCCAGACGTTCTTCACGGCTGGTCTCGGACCATGCGGGGAACGCGGCACGCGCCGCGGCCACGGCGCGGTCGACATCCTCCGCGCTGCCAAGCGTGACGTGACCGGCAACCTCTTCCGTGGCCGGATTGACGATGGGCATGCTGCGGGCTGCGGCGGCTGGCGGAACCCATTGGCCGTCGATGTAGAACCTGTCGAGTGTCTTCATGCATGTCTCCTTGTCGTTGTCGGGTGTTGGATCACTGGCGTTGCGCCGTGGTCACGGCATCCCCGGTCACGCGCTTCATCCGGGAGGTGTCCAGTCGCACCAGCCCGAATGCGCCGCTATAGAAGATGTGGCCCTCGGCATCGACCTTGACGGGCGAGTACAGCCCGTTGAAGGTCGGATCGGTGCCGGTGCGGATCGTCATCACGGTCTTGCCGGTGTCCAGATCCATGCCGATGTGATAGCGGTCGTTCCAGCGGTTCGTGAAGTAGCCGTCGACGATCGCCATGCGGCCGCCGCCGCTGATCATCGGCACCACCGATATCGACGACACATCCGTGCGCACCCATTGCATCTTCCAGTTGTGGGTGCGCTGCTGCCACTTGAGCATGGCCACGCCGCTCGGGCCCGGGCGCGTGGCGCCGTTGATCAGGCTCGTGAAGCCGCCGCCGCGCTCGATCTGGGGCGAATCGTTGGTCGGGATGTTGTTGACCACGAACGCGTAGTCGCCAAAAGCCGACACCGATTGCTCGGACTGGACCGATTCGAGCTTGGGACCCATGTCCACCGCCAGCTGGTCCGCGATGCGCGGCGACTGCGTGCCCGGTTTGGCCTTCCAGCCGGCGGGGATGTTGTCGCGCCAGAAGGCCACCATGCGCATCTTGCGCGCGCCGTCGGTGATGACCACGAGCTTGTCCTCGTCCGGGCCAAAACCCATCAGCGTCGGCGTGGAGCCGGTGCCGTCGGCGATCTTGGGCGCGGGCATTACTACGCCACGGTCGTAGTTGGCGTGCCACGCGCCACTGGCCTCGTCGTCGTGGATCTTGCCGTGGATATCCACCACCAGACGGTACATCGTGGTGTTGGACGCCACGTAGACCGCGCCGCCACCGGCCTCGGGGCCCGTGGCGAAGCTGTTCATGAACATCTCGTCGGCGCCGGATACGGTGTAGCTGTCGATGACCTGCAGCGAATTGCGGTCGAGCGTAACGACCTTGCCACCGAGCGTGTTGACGACCAGGTAGCCGTTGTAGGTCATGCCCATGCCGAAGAGGATATCGGCGGGCAGGCGGGTCTTGCCGCGCTTGATCTTCTCGTTGTCGAACAGGCTGGCCGGCAGCGTGGCGGCGCGCAGCGGCGTCATGCCCGACGCGGGCGATTTCGGGTCGAGCTGGTCGATACGGAAGATCTGGCGGCCGCTGCAGCCGTAGAACGTATCGTCGCGGCCCAGCACCGCGTAGACCGCGCCGTTGGCGACCTGGTCCTCGGCGAACGACACCATCCGGTTCGGCTGCGACTTCATGTAGGCGAGCAGGCCAGCCTCGTCGCGGGCCGCCAGGAACGCCTTGACCTTCTCGGCCTGTGCCTGGCGCTCCGTCGGCGTCACGGGGGTGTAGTTCGGCAGGCGCACGGGGATATCGGTACGCGCGATCTCGGTCAGCTTGCCGTTCTCGACCGTTACCTTGCGCAGCGAGAAGCCGGCCCACCACCAGTAGATGTCCTTGCCGCCCACGTGGTCCATGACCAGCGGGAGACTGACGGACTCGTTCGGAATGACCTGGACCGATTCCGGCGTAATCTCGAAGTTGCCACGCGGCACGGTGAATCCGACGCTGTCCGTGGCGGCGTCATTCCAGTGAGTCTGGTTGTTGTACGACTGGGCCAGGAACGGATTCGGCGCCGGGCCGGAGGCGGCGACAGGGCCAACAGCGGGGCCGGCAGCGGTGCCAACAGCGGGGCCATTAGCGCAGGCGGTCGTGGCAATCAGGCTGGCCGCGATGGCGGTCAGTGCGAAGCGGGTGGAACAGCGCATCAAATGCTCCAGGTGGGAAGAGGTGGTGGTCATCAGGCGCCCGAGCGGATCAGGTCGGCGGCCTTCTCGCCGATCATCATGGCGGGTGCATTGGTGTTGCCGCCGATCAGCGTCGGCATGATCGAGGCATCGACTACGCGCAGGCCTTCCACGCCGTGCACGCGCAGGGACGGGTCGACCACGGCCATCGCATCCACGCCCATCTTGCAGGTGCCGATCGGGTGGAAGACCGAATCCGCATGACGGCGCACATACGCGCGGATGGCGGCTTCGTCGCCGTCGCCGGGGCCGATCTCCTCGGTGAGCAGTTCACGGCCTTGCGCGGAAGCCAGCGCCGGCTGCGCGAAGATGCGGCGCATCAGGCGGAAGCAGGCGACCATGCCCGCCATGTCCGATTCGGCGGAAAGGAAGCGCGGATCGATCAGCGGCGCGTCGCGGGTGTCGGCACTGTTCAGCCGCACGTGACCGCGGCTTTCGGGGCGCAGCAGGCAGGCCAGGCCGGTGAAGCCATGCTTGAGATCGCGGCGTCGCATGCCGGTGTGCGTCGGGGAAAGCCCCGGCACGAAGTGGAACTGCAGGTCGGGCTCGGCCAGGTCCCGCCGGCTGCGCAGGAAGGCGCCTGCTTCGGCAAGGTTGGAACTGAACATGCCGGTGCGGTCGCGTCGATACTGGCGCCACTGGCCCAGCATCCTGGCCGCGCCGCGCAGCGAGTATCCGAAAAGCTGCGGCGATGACACCTGACGGCAAACGGCGATGTCGAGGTGGTCCTGCAGGTTTTCGCCCACGCCGGGCAGGTCGTGCACGACGTCGATGCCGAGATCGCGCAGATGGGCAGCCGGGCCGATGCCGGATGCGAGCAGAAGCTGCGGCGAATTGAAGGCGCCGCCGCTGACGATCACTTCGCGGCGCGCGCGCAGCACCTGCGTGACGCCGGCGCGCGTGATGCTGACGCCGACCGCGCGGCGACCTTCGAACACGATGCGCTGCACCTGCGTGTCGGGCCAGACTGTCAGGTTGCGGCGGCCGCCGCTGAAGGTGCCATCGTTGGCATCGCCATGGTGCAGGTAGGCGCGCGCGCTGTTCCAGCGCTCGCCGTTGCGCTGCGTGACCTGGTAGTAGCCGGCGCCGTCCTGTTCCGCGCCGTTGAAGTCGCGGTTGAACGGGATGCCGGCCTGCATCGCGGCCTCGATGAAGCGCGCGGAAAACGGGTTGGGCGTGCGCAGCTCGTTGACGTGCAGCGGGCCGTCCTTGCCGTGGTGCCGGTCATCGAGCGCATGGTTGGTTTCGCTGCGACGGAAATAGGGGAGCACATCGTCATAGCCCCAACCATGGCAGCCCAGTTGCGCCCAGGTGTCGTAGTCCCTGCGGTGGCCACGGATATAGACCATGCCATTGATCGACGAACTGCCGCCCAGGCCGCGCCCGCGCGGCTGGTAGGACTGCCGGCCGTCGAGTCCCGGCTGCGGTACGGTGCGATAGGCGTAGTTGCGCGGACCGGCTTTCGGGACGATCGCGGCAACGGCCACCGGCGTCCAGACGCTGAAGTGATGATCGGTCGGGCCAGCTTCGAGCAGGGCCACGGTCACGCCAGCATCCTCGGCCAGCCGCGCCGCTACGGCGCACCCGGCCGATCCTGCGCCGATGATGATGTAGTCGAAGGCCGCCACCGCCGGCGTGTCGCCGGCGAGCTTTTCATTTTGGGTCACATCTGTCTCCTGTATGCGGCTTGTTGGGTCGCCGAGCCGGCGCGCACGCGCGAAAAGCTCATGGCCGGTGCGCAGTACATCAAATTGCGTTCAAGAGAACAGCCACCCATATGGGGTTGGGTGGGTGGGGAAATGGAGTGGGTGTCACAAGTGGCAAAGCAGGCACTGGGGCCGCCAGCCTTGTTGTGGTGGTGGGAGCAGTGGCGGGGGGTGGTGAAACCGGGCCGGCGAGCGAGGCGTGGACCCTAGGGGAATGACCTGGCTCGGGATCAGCGAGCCAATCTGGGAGCGGATTGGGGGATCAAGATGGGATCAGGACGGGATCAGGTGCCTAGGCGGGGACAGGTGGACGCTCCCGCTGGAATAGCGCGTGAAGCCGGCGTGCCGGTTGGTCCAGTGACGTGTCCTCGGCTGCGTCGATATTCGCCAGGATGTGTTCCGGCCGCCTCGACGAGAACAGGATCACGCTGGCCGGGTTCATGACCAGCGCGGCCTTGAGCATGAGTTGCGCCAGCACGCGGGCATTGGCGAGATCGGCGCCGACCTCGGTGGACCAGCGCAGGCAGGTGGCCGGGCTGGCCTGCAGCCACGCCACAAGCAACGGCAGGTGCTGGTTCAGCGCCCGGTGATGGATACGCGGATAGGGGGTATCGGGAATGGCCGGATCGAATACCGACCATTCGAACTGCGCCACGCGGCAGAAGGCGGGTTGGGTGCGGACCAGTTCGGGAATCTGGTCGCGATGGGAGCCAGCGCCGAACGTGCCGATCTTGCCGTCGCGCACGGCGTCTTCCATGACACGCAGGAGCTCGTGGTTGCCGTCGCGCGCCGTCAGGTCTTGGGCGGTGACTTCATGCAGCAGCCACAGGTCGATATGGTCGGTGCCGAGGGTGGCGAGGCTGGCTTCCAGCGATTCACGCGCCTGGCGTGCGGTGAAGATGGGATTCGGTTCGGAGGGGGTGACCGGAGAGAAGGATGTGCCAGGTATCGGTATCACGGTCTTGCGCAGCATCTGCTTGAGGCCCGGAAACGTCTGCAGCACCGGCCGCGCTACCACGCGCGCCAGGCGCGTGACGGCGTTGCTGTCCGGAGGCGGGATGCCGAACTTGGTCGTGATGGTCACCTGGCCGCGTACCTCCCGCAGGAACTCGCCGAGGCAGCTTTCTGCCTCGCCATAGCCATACATCGGCGCCGTATCGAAATGGCGGACACCGGCGTCGTAGGCCGCCCGGAGCATGGACAGCGACTGGCGGCGGTCCAGCGCGCCCATGATGCCTGAGCCGCCAAAGCCGAGCCGGGTGGTCTGGCGGCCGGTGTTGGCGAACGGGATGATTTCCATCGACAAGTCCTTGGAGGTTGATCGGTTGCGGTGGCGTGATGGAGACGCCAGATCCATGTCAGCGACGCCCGATATGCTCGGCCAGCCGTACGGCCAGTGCCAGTACGGTGTGCGTCGGATTGGAGAAACTCGAGGTCGGGAATACCGCGCCGGAGCATACATAGCCGTTGTCCATGCCATGCAGCTTGAGGTCGAGGTCGACGATGCCGTCACTGGCGCTGGCCGACATGCGCATCCCGCCCATGTGATGGTTCATGTCGTCGCAGGTGGCCCGGATACTGTCATCGGGGGCCTCTGACAGACTCGGGTCGGACACGCGCGCGATGCCCGCCAGCGAGTCCTGCGCGACCTTCGCGAAGGCCCGGATCGTATCCACCTCGTGATTGGAGATGCGCCAGTCGAGCCTTGTGCGGCAGAGGCCCAGGCTGTCGCGCGAGTTCGACAGGCGGATCGCGCTGTCCGTGCGTGGCGACTGCTCGCACTGGATCTGCAGCCCGATGCGGGCGTCCGGCGGCACATACGCGCGGCGCGCCACCGCGTAGCTCCAGCTCTGACGCGCCAGCAGTGGCGCATGGCGGACGAGCCGGCCAATCTCGCCGCCCGTGACTTCGCCAACGCGGCCGCGCAACAGCTTCTTGGCCGTTGTCTTGATCTGTGCCTGGATCTCGCCGGACTCGCTTTCGAAGGAGATCTGCGCGGCGACGTTGAGCGTGCGATAGCGCTGCTGCAGCGAGCGCGAAAGCCGGATCTTGGGCTGGTACTTGTAGCCCCGACTGAACACGTTGCCGAACACGTCCAGGAACTTGCGCCGGTTCGTCACGTCGAGCCATGTATGCCAGACCACGTGGTCCTGGAAATGCCTGCCCAGCAGCGCGTTGCGTTGCCACGGCATTTGCGTCAGCTCCGGCTGCAGAAAGAACCGCGAGCTTTCGATGCCACCCATGCACCAGACGAAGCGGTCCGCGCGGAACGTGCTTTCCTTGCCTTGCAGCGTCCTGCATCGGACGCCGCGAACATGGGTGCCTTCCACGATGGGGGATACGGCATTGGCATGTAGCCACACGGTCACCAGTGGATGGTTGCGCAGGGTACTGGCGTGGAGGTTCGAGAAGTTCGTTTCCGGGCACCAGCGGGTCAGGAACGTGTCGAGATTCGAAAACACCGGTTGCGCCAGTCCCAGTTCGCGCCAGACGGTCGCGTCCTCAAGCGACGCGCTGGCGAGTCCTTCCAGTTCGATCGCGCGCTGATAGTACGGGGCCAGTTCCCGCTTGGAGATGGGCCAGCCGCTCCCTTCCACCCAGGGGCGCTGCTCGAAGTCGATGGCATCGAACTCCAGAATCTGGCCACCCCATCGCGTGGTGGAGCCGCCGATGGCGCGAAAGCGGCCATCGTGAATGCCATGGTGGCGAAGGCCGGCGATCTCGCTGCGATAGGTGTCCTGCGAGGCCTGCTCGATGTCTTCGCCGCCGCCTTCCAGCATCACCACGCGCCGGCCATGGCGGGCCAGTTCCACGGCAAGCAGGATGCCGGCCGCGCCGGCGCCGACGATGCATACGTCGGCACGATCGCCCGGGGCGGGGGTGGACTCGATCAGGTCGCGAATCATGTGCTGGCGGCTCCAGGAAAGCGGCATAGGTCTCCTCCGGGAATTTATGGGGAGTTGCCTTGCCGGACAATGGCCTAGAGGGCCAGATATGAGCGGCGCCGCACATGCGGCGCCGGCAGGTTGCGGGGTCAGGGCCGCCAGGCGGCCGCGGATTCAAGTCAGCATTCAGGGCAGCAGATGGGTATCGCCGGCGGCCTGAGGCGGCAGCTTGATGGCCAAGGCCTTGAACTCGCCGCTGGATGCGATCGAGCCCGCATGCGCGGTGCCCTTGGGAATCACGATCAGGTCACCGGGGCCGACCTCGCGCTTTTCATCGCCCAGCCAGAAGACGCCCTTGCCAGAGATGATGTACTGAATCTCGTCGGCGCTGTTGTGGTAGTGCTTGGGGACATTGCCCGACTGCACGGCGATGGTTCCGGAAGGCGTGTTGACCAGCCCCTTGGTGCGCAGTGTGCCCATGTTGGGCACTTGCGGGCCGATGGCCTCGTCGCTCATGGCCGCCAGGTTGACGATCAGGGGCGCCAGCGCGGCCGGCGGGGTTTGGGCGTGGGCATGCGGCAGGTCGATGTGGGCGACAAGATAGCCGCAAGCAAAAGCGACCGGGACGGCGGAAAAAACGGCAAGACGACGCATATTCTTCTCCCTTGGGTTGGCCTGCGATCATTGCCTCGCCGCGACGCCTGCTTCGGGCGATCAGGCTGGATTGTCGCACCGCGCTTCATACCCAAGATTGAGGGGAAACCCGGAAGCGGGCGGCACTTGGCCGCTGCAACGCGGCCGGCGAACGTCTGGATCGTCCACTATGCTCGGATCTGGCTTCCGGGAATCATCGGGCACGCGCGGTCCTGGCGCTGGCGGCCCGGGTGATGTCGCGGAGGCGCCCATTTTCGTGGTTCGCCCGGTGGCGAGCACGGTACCCGGCAAGGAGAATCGTGATGGCTCAGAGATTGGACGCGATCATCATTGGCACCGGACAGGCCGGCCCCGCACTCGCGGCGCGGCTGGCCGGCGCGGGCAAGAAGCTGGCGGTTATCGAGCGCGGGCGGTTTGGCGGTACCTGCGTGAACACCGGTTGCATCCCTACCAAGGCGCTGATCGCCAGTGCGTACGCCGCGCAACTGGCGCGGCGGGCTGCCGAGTACGGCGTGACCATCGGTGGGCCGGTCGCGGTCGACATGAGGCAGGTAAAGGCACGCAAGGACGAAATCTCGGGCAGGTCCAGCCAGGGCGTGGAGCAGTGGATGCGCGGGCTGGACAACGTCACCGTCCATCAGGGGCACGCCCGCTTCGAGCACGCGCGCGGCGTGCGGGTCAATGGGGAGTTGCTGGAGGCCGACCAGATCTTCATCAACGTCGGCGGCCGGGCGCTGATTCCACCGATGCCAGGGCTGGATCAGGTGTCATACCTGACCAACTCAAGCATGATGGAAGTCGACTTCCTGCCGGAGCATCTGATCATCGTTGGCGGCAGCTACATCGGCCTTGAATTCGGCCAGATGTACCGGCGGTTCGGGGCCAGGGTGACCATCGTCGAGAAAGGCCCGAGGCTGATTCAGCGGGAAGACGAGGACGTGTCGCAAGCCGTGCGGGAGATCCTCGAACGCGAGGGCATCGAGGTCCGGCTCGACGCCAACTGTCTGAGCGCGCGCAAGGACGGTGACCATATTGCCGTCGGGCTCGATTGCGCGGGCGGGGCGCCTGAAGTTCACGGCTCGCACCTGTTGATGGCCGTCGGGCGCGTGCCCAATACGGACGATCTGGGGCTCGACAAGGCAGGTATCGAGACGGATGCCCGGGGCTACATCAAGGTGGACGATCAACTGCGCACCAGCGTCCCCGGCATCTGGGCGCTTGGCGACTGCAACGGCCGGGGCGCTTTCACGCATACGTCCTACAACGACTACGAGATCGTCGCGGCCGATCTGCTCGATAACGATCCGCGCGCGGTGACGGATCGCATTCCGGCCTATGCCTTGTTTACCGACCCGCCGTTGGGCCGCATCGGCATGACGGAGCGGGAAGCGCGGCAGTCAACGCGCAAGGTGCTGGTGGGCACGCGGCCCATGAGCCGTGTCGGGCGGGCCGTGGAGAAGGGCGAAAGCCAGGGCTTCATGAAGATACTCGTCGACGCCGACACGCGGCTGTTGCTGGGCGCTGCGATCCTCGGCCTGAACGGCGACGAGGTGGTGCACTCACTGCTCGACGTGATGTACGCCGGGGCTCCCTACACGACCATCAGTCGCGCGGTGCATATCCACCCCACGGTGTCCGAACTGGTGCCGACGGTGTTGCAGGGTTTGCGGGCGCTGACCTAGCGTTGCCCTGGTGCCGCCGTCGGGATTAGGGATGGATCTTCTCCCCCTTGTTCAACATCTCGATGAACTGGGCAATCTTTCTGGCGCGCGTTTCGGCTTTCTTCACGTTCTGGATTCTGAACAGAATGGCGAAGCGGTTCTGGCTGTTCAGGGTGGCGAAGAATTTCCTGGCCTTGGGGTTGGCGTCGAGGGCCTGCTGCAGATCGTCGGGCACGGTCGCCTTGCTCGGGGATGCATAGGCGGCCTCCCAGCGTCCGTCGCGTCTGGCCTGCTCGACGGCACGAAGCCCGGCTGGACGCATTCGCCCGGCGGCGATCAGCGCTTCGGCCTTTTCCTTGTTGATCCTGGACCAGATACTCCTTGCAGTCCTCGGCGTGAAGCGCTGGAGCCAATAGTGTTCGCTCTCGGCCTGCTTCTGCCCGTCGATCCACCCGTGGCAAAGGGCGCTTTCAATCGCCTGCGCATAGGACACCGTGGCTTCCCCGGCCGATCGCTTGGCGATGCGGAGCCAGACGCCGGATGCGGTGCCTCCATTGGCTTCGAGCCAGACTTCCCATGCTTGCTGATCGGCGAACGTGAGTGTTGGACTGTCCATGTGATGCCTGACGGAATTGTGCGGCGGACGAAGGGAATCGACGGTACCACAGCCCGGGAGCAGGCGGCGAGCGCGGACGGATCGCCGCTGGCGTGGCTACGCTTATAATTCGCCAGCCCTCCGTCATCCACGATTCCATGCCCGCTGTTCCTGCCCAAGAACCCATCCGCCACGATGGCGCCATTGTCATTGGCGGGGGACCTGCCGGTCTCATGGCCGCCGAGATGCTGGCCGGGCAAGGCCTGCCGGTGGACGTCTACGACGCCATGCCATCGGTCGGTCGCAAGTTCCTGATGGCCGGCAAGGGCGGGATGAACATCACCCACTCCGAGGCGGCGGAAGCCTTCCTGCGCCGCTATGGCGCACGCGCGGACCGGATCGGGCCGATGCTCGACAGCTTCGACGCCGACAAACTGCGTGCCTGGGTGCACGGGCTGGGCATCGACACTTTTGTCGGCAGTTCGGGGCGCGTATTTCCCACTGACATGAAAGCCGCGCCGCTGTTGCGGGCATGGCTCCATCGCTTGCGCGAATCCGGGGTGCGCATTCACGTGCGGCACCGCTGGATCGGTTTTGGCGCGCCCATCGACGGCTGGCATGTGCTGCGCTTTGCCACGCGGGACGGCGAGATCGAGGTGGCGGCACGTGCGGTTGTGCTCGCGCTCGGCGGCGGTAGCTGGGCGCGTCTTGGTTCCGATGGCGCATGGCTGCCGATGCTGGCGGCGCGTGGCGTTGACGTGGCGCCGCTGCGGCCCGCCAACTGCGGCTTCGATATCGCCTGGAGCGAAGTGTTCCGCGCGCAACATGCGGGTGAGCCAGTGAAGTCGGTGGCCATCGGCGTCACGACGGTCGATGGCACGGCATTGCAGCGGCAGGGCGAGTTCGTCATCAGCGAGACCGGCATCGAAGGCAGTCTGGTATACGCGCTGTCCGCGCCGATTCGCGATCTGATCGACACGCACGGGTTCGCAATCATCACGGTGGACCTGGCGCCGGGGCGCTCCCCGGAGGATGTCGCGGCCGAAGTAAGCCGGCCGCGCGGCTCGCGTTCGGTATCGAGCCATCTGCAGAGCCGGCTGGGTATTACCGGCGTCAAGGCGCGCATGTTGCGTGAGGTCCTGACGAAGGAAGCGATGCACGACCCCGTGACGCTGGCGGCAGCCATCAAGGCATTGCCGCTGCGGCTCGTTCGCGCGCGGCCGATCGACGAAGTCATCAGCACGGCGGGCGGTGTCCGCTTCGAGGCGATGGATGACCGACTGATGCTGACCGCATTGCCGGGCGTGTTTTGCGCGGGGGAGATGCTGGACTGGGAAGCGCCGACCGGCGGCTATCTGCTGACGGCCTGTTTTGCGAGCGGGCGCGTGGCCGGGTCGGGGGCCGTGGCGTATTTGCGCGGCTGACGTGTCCGGCCATCTCTTGCTCCGGGACGGCCAACCTTCACTACGGCGCCGTTAGAGGCGCTATCAAAATGAAGCGAAGCGGTTCTGGCTAGGCGCGGGGCCGCAGACAGTACAAGTGGTACGGCAAGGCCGCGCAACGACGCCAGAATCATTTTGATAGTGCCTCTTAGCGTAGATGTCCGCCGAACAACCCGAGCAGACCGATCACGATGAGGTAGATGGCGACGATGTAGTTGAGCAGTCGCGGCATGATCAGAATGAGGATGCCAGCGATCAACGATATGAGGGGTCCCGCACTGGTAACCATGGTCATGGTGACTCCCGGAAACAGGCGTGCCCGGGTGGCACGCCCTTCTTTCTTGCAAGCGATGGGTTACCAGTGGACGTCACGCTCCCATGCCTTCAGCTCATCCTCGGCCTTTTCCTTGGTGCAGCCATAACGTTCCTGGATGCGGCCGAGAAGCTGGTCCCGCTTACCGCGGATCTGCGTGATATCGCTGTCAGTGAGCTTGCCCCACTGTTCCTTGACCTTGCCCTTGGCCTGTTCCCACTTACCTTCGATCTGATCCCAGTTCATATCTGACTCCTTGAGTGAAGTTCCTGGTGCGGACATACGGACGCCGCCCCGGGAACACGCCAGCAATTGGCGGAGGTGATGATTGACGGTTGATTACTTGCCGAACTTGGCGGCGACATCGGCCTGGCACTGGCTCCTGGCGTCGCCGGACATCGCATCGCAACGTTCCTTGCGAGCCTCGTATGCCGCGTCAAGGTTGTCCTTCTGGGCAGCACGGCGCGCTTGCGCGACTTCCTCGGGGCTGCCGGTGGCTGCGGCCTTCTCGATCTTCGCGCTGCCCACGGCCCGCTCATGCGCGGCCTTGGCATCCTTCACGCAGACGTCCTTCTCGTTGCCCTTCTTGTCGTCACACATTTCCTTCGCCACGTCGTAGTCTCGATCGGCCTTGGTTTTCATGGCCTTGGCGTGGGCCTTTTCGGTACCTTCGTGGCGCGCATCCGCGTCAGCCCTGGCCACGTCACGATCTCGCTTGGCCTCCAGCTTGCACACGTCCTTCGCGTTGTCCTTCATGCCGTCACATCTCGCGGATGCTGCCTTGTAGTCGGCATCCGCCTGCTTGATTGCAGCTTCGTGATCGGCCTTCGATCCTGCCGGGGCTTGCGCCAGTGCCATGCCTGCGGGCGTGGCAACCAGCATCGAACACACTACTGCCGAGAGCCATTTACTCATCACGTTCGAGCTCCTGTTCAAAGTGGATTCAATCGGATCCGCCGGGCCCTCCCGTTGCTGCCCGGCGGCGGGGGCAGGGCTGTGCGCCCATGCATCAAGGTTAGGTTCGCGGTGGGGGAGGGAAGCAGAAGGGCGGCTCCGAAAGGTGCGTCAGACGATTCCGACGATGGATCGAAGGAAGTGCCACTGACGCACGGCAGGCGCACGGCAGGCGCACAGCAGGCGCACAGCAGGCGCACAGCAGGCGCACGGCAGGCGCACGGCGCACATCGTTGCGCGGCCTTGATGGGATACAGTACGCAGAATTTCGCGAAGGCCCAGACGCTTCAGGAGCGCCAATGTTTGATCACGTCAAATTCGGCGTCAGCGATGAATCGCGCGGCATAGGGCGCTGGCAGCAAGGACAACGGTGCCCTTGGTCCACGCCCGCGCTACCATGCGAACCACTACGCGAACTACCACGCGAACTACCACGCGAACTAACAAGCGGCGTTCGTCATTGGTCCCGACGGGCGCAGCATCGAAGCGGTTTGCCATCAACCCGAGGCCAGAAAGGATGATCATGCAGATTCCGGTAATCGAGCCTGCGCGAACCGCGCTGGTGGTCATGCATTACCAGACCGATATTCTGGAGTTGTTCCCGTCCGTCGCGCCGGCTCTGCTGTCGAATACACGCAGGCTGTGCGATGCCGCACGAGCGGTGGGCGTCGGCGTCTATTTCGCCAAGATTCATTTCAGCGCGGGGTATCCGGAAGTCAGTCCGTTGAACCGGAACGGGCAGGTCATCAAGCAGCTTGGCCTGTTCGTCAATGACCAGATCTCGCCGGAACTCGGCCAGCGGGCCGACGAACCGCTGATCCTCGCGCATCGCGCCAGCGTGTTCTTCGGCACTGACCTGGAGGTGCGGCTTTCCGCCCGGGGGATCGACACGCTGATCATGGTTGGCATCGCGTCGACGGGGGTGGTGCTGTCGTCGGTGGCGCATGCGAGCGATGCGGACTTCCGGCTGTTCACGGTGAAGGACTGCTGCTACGACCCGGATCCGGTCGTCCACGATCATCTATTTGCCACGGCATTCGAATCGCGTACGACGGTGCTCTCACTCACCGATGCCTTGGCGTTACTGGCTCAGCCTTCCTTGTAAACTGAGGGGTGTGCCTGATTCGGCACGTGCAGGGGTCACTTGTCGCGCGTCACGCTCACGCCGGCATCCACGGTGCCGTACACGGTGACGCTTGATTCCCGGCCTCCCGGGGCGCTTGACGACGCGCATCCCTGAATGGCGCCAAGCAGAAGTACCAGTCCAATTGCGCTGAAAACTACCCGATGCATGATGATTGTCCGATGTCTTCCAAAAAGCATTGGACGGCGCGGGGCTTCAGGAGTTTCATCCGGGATGGCGACGACCCTGGAATCGGGTCGTCGACGCAATCATGGACGTTCGCCGGATCGTAGTCGATCAGATTGAGGACAGGCGCAGTACGTTGGGCGGGCCATCCATGAACGCGCCCATTGCTTTGCCGATGGAGCGGAAGTGCTCCGATTTCCGATGCGCGTCGACCGCATCGGCATCGCGATATTTCTCGGTGAATGCGTAAAGCCCGGTTTCAGCGGTCCGCCAGAGCGTGTACTCAAGGCATCCTTCCTCCTGCCGGGATGCCGCCACCAGTTCGGCTGCGACCTTTTCGAACTCAGCCTCGGCACCGGGTTTCACTTTGATCTGCGCAACAACAGCCAGCATCGTCTCCTCCTCTTCAAGTGGGTAATTTTCCGAAAATCCTAGCCTGACCGGACCGCTCAGTCTAGATGCATGGGCCCAACAAAACGTTCGGTATTCGCCCTTGCTGGTCTTTCCGGGGCATTGCGCGCGCTGGCGTTCTGCATGGCAGTTGACGTCCCATTGCTGGCAGCCTGAGGCGCGATTTGACCTGTCCCAGTTAGGAAGGTAACCTTGCAAGGTAACCTTTCTAGTTGCATGCCATGAGCAAGAGTCCTCCTTCAGCAAGTGACGCTTTGGCGCACGCCACGGCCGAAGACCTGCGCGCCCTGATTGGCACGCTGCGCCGAAGGTTGCGCGAAGAGGCGAGGGCCGGTGATTTCACGCCTTCGCAGATCCAGGTGCTGCATCTGCTCGAGCGCGATGGCCCGGCAACGGTTGCCGGACTCGCCCGCGCCCTGGATGTGCGTCCGCAATCGATGGGCGAGACGCTGACAGTCCTGAAGGCCGCGGGTGCCGTCAGCGGCGCGCCCGATCCAAACGACGGTCGGCAAACTGTTCTCTCGCTGACCCCGGCCTTCCGCCAGAAAGTCAAAGCCAGCCGCGCGGCGCGCGAGGACTGGCTCTACCGCGCCATCCAGAGTCGTTTCACCGCTGCCGAACAGCAGCAACTCGCAACCGGCATCGAGCTTCTCAAGCGGCTGGTCGCGCCGTGACGTCAACACGATAGATTCATAGGGAACACGTCCGTGGCTCGTACATTCCGTTCGCTGCGCAACTTCAACTACCGGGTGTGGGCGAGTGGCGCGATCGTGTCCAACATCGGCACGTGGATGCAGCGCACGGCGCAGGACTGGCTCGTGCTCACCGAACTCACGCATCACAACGCGACTGCCGTCGGGATCGTGATGTCGCTGCAGTTTGGCCCCCAGATGCTGCTGTTGCCGCTTACCGGCTATGCGGCCGATCACTTCAACCGCCGCAAACTGCTGTTCATCACGCAGACAGCCATGGGTTTGCTGGCGCTTGGGCTGGGCCTGATGACCGTCACTGGCCTGGTGCGACTGTGGCATGTCTATGTGTTCGCATTGCTGCTCGGATGCGTCACCGCGTTCGACGCCCCAGCGCGGCAGACCTTTGTCTCCGATCTGGTCGGCGAGGAGGACCTGCCCAATGCCGTTGCGCTGAACTCCACTTCGTTCAATGGGGCGCGGATGATTGGCCCTGCGATCACGGGTCTGCTCATTGCATCGATTGGCACGGGATGGGTATTCCTGATCAATGCGCTGTCGTTTGTCCCGGTGATCGGCGCGCTGCGCATGTTGCGTCAGCACGAGCTGCACCTGAAGCCGCCCGCGCAGCGCTCACGCGGCAGCTTTCTGGAAGGCTTCAGGTACGTGTGGAAACGCCCCGACCTGAAGGCGGCGCTGTTCATGCTGTTCCTGATCGGCACCTTCGGCCTGAACTTCCCGATCTTCATTTCGACGATGTCGGTCAGTGCATTTCATGCCGGTGCGGGACAGTACGGCTTGCTGAGTTCGACCATGGCGATAGGGTCCGTTACCGGCACGCTGCTGGCCGCGCGCCGGGCACGCCCGCGCATGGCGATCCTGGTCGGTGCCGCAACCATCTTTGGCGTGGGCTGCATGTTTGGCGCATTGATGCCGAATGCGGTGTTGTTCGGCCTGACGCTGGCGGTGATCGGTGCATCGACACAGACGTTCACCACGTCCACCAATAGCCTCGTGCAGATCTCGACCGAGCCGGCGATGCGTGGCCGGGTAATCGCCATCCTGCTGGCCATTGCACTGGGCACCACGCCGCTTGGCGCGCCGGTGGTGGGGTGGGTGGCGGACCGCTTTGGTCCGCGCTGGGCGCTGGGTGTTGGAGCGGCTTCGGGTTTTGCCGCGGCGCTCGTCGGCCTGTTCTATCTGATGAAAAATCGCAACCTGCGCTTCTATATCGAGACGGGGCGCCTGCGCTACAGCATCGACAAGCCGCGCCAGGCGGCGTTCGTGACTGCTCCCGCCGCGGCAGTGCCAAATGTGGTGATGAGCAAGGCGGAAGACGAGTGAGCGGCAGCGTCGGCATCGCGCCGGCGTGCGGACAGACTCCTGTCCATGGCATTGGCCTTGCCATCCGCGCGAGGTAACGGCCCCTCAAGGATTTCGCGGCGGACCACGTGACTCACGTGCTGCACTATCCGCCGAAGATCCTGGATAGCATGAAACTGCTGGACTCCGAATGAGTGGACCCTGGATAGGGCGAGGGCCGGTAAGGGGCGTCAGAAAGAAGGCTTATCGCCAACTTCCGGGGAGGGCAGAGTTCGGCCATTTTGAGTCATTGGCCTTTTCAATCTCGATGGCCGGTTTAGTTGTGACTCCGGTCGTCTGCTAAACGAAGTTCAACCGGCAGAGATGGGTCGGTAGAAGCCTCTAGCGCCTGGAAGCCTAGGCGCGGATAGGCTGAGGGCGGAAACCGGCCCAAAGCTGCCATCTGAATAGTCAGGCTGAGTTTCCCCTCCAGACAGTAGCCGGCCAACGACGGCGTTTTGAGCGGGCGCCCCTTGGTCGGTAGCAACGTTGGCTCTTACGCGTGTGACGACCAATCTGTCGGTAAAACGCCCCATACGTCGACGACGACGTTGCGGCGATCTAGCCAACTGATCGCGGCATCGAACGAAAAGCGGCTGGCCGTTGCCGAGCGAAAGCGATGTGGCGTAGGCGTTTGCCAGCGCATCCGCATATGCGCGTCGCCATGCCGTACTGTTTCTGCTTTGAAGTAGTGGCGGGCTCGCCGGCCGCTGGCTCCGCGATGTCGCCAGCGACCGACTGCTCCGAAAGAACTCCGCCAGCACGGCAGCTGATTAGTGCTTGTCCTGCATGCAAGGCACCGCGATCTCGAAGGCCGAGGTCGACATGTAGCGGCCCGCCGGGTAATAGTCGCCCATGACTTTGCGTTCATCGCCCGGCTTCGAAATGGCCTGTACCGCGTGGGGAAAGTCTGTCGTCCCAAGCATGTGCCGCAGTTGCACCACCGTGACATCAGCGTCTTCGGCGCCATCTCCGTCATCCGCCATCGGCAGCCAGGCAATGCCGCACTGTGTCGTTGCGTTGCGTGGACGGTCTTCCTTCCGGCTCACTACTATCGTGTAGAAGCCATCCGGACCAACCGGAACCTGCTCGTCGTAGACGCAGCCATTGACGCGGGTATTGGCAAAGCCCTGATTTGAGCACATGGACCAGTACCTAAGCTCGCCCGTGCCCATCACGGCATCACCGTTGGCTGTGCGAGGCGTTGTCGGCGCCTCGGCGCGGATGACGAACACCTTGCCAAGCTTGCGGTTGACAATAGTGCGGATGTACTGGTTGTCGAGGTTCGGATAGAAGCCCCCGGTGCTCTTCTTCGGGCTGGTCAGTGGCTTCCCGGTGTATAGGCTGTACAGATATTCTCGGTCGTACTGGATAAACCAAGTAGGGGGGCTGGTTGCCGGAAACGCAGGCTGGTGCTTCTCCTTGCCTACCTCGCGGGCGGTGGCAACAAGCTCGTGGTACTTCTCCATCGGGACCGCGAGCGCTGCCGGATCGATCTGCAGCGGCTGCCGGGTGCGCAATGCGGGACACGCCGCATCCCCCCTGAGTACCCGGCCATCTGCGAGTGTTAGCACGGGAACAGGCAGTCCGACGCCTCCTGTCTCGTCCACTCCTTTGTCTCGCGCATAGATGCGATAGAGAACCTGCTGTTGGCCGGGTCCGTACTTCGGAGCATGCAATATCGAGCGCTGCTGCCCAAGCAAGTTCATGCCCACAGGCTGGTCGGCCGGAGGCGCTGCGTCGAGGACATCCAGCGAGTAGCCTCGCGCCTTTGCGTTGCGATTTGCCCCGGGCAGGAAAGGATTCACCGCACCCGTTGCGGGCTTGATCAGATAGTCGGCGACGGATTCGACGGGAACGCCGGCGCCGTCATAGCTGATCAGCGACATATACCGCGAGTGCGGAAAATTGCCTTCCATGGAAAGCCTCGCGCCCTCAGGAATCGAGAACGTCGCGCCCCAGTAAAACGTGCCGGCATCGGGATATGCGATATTGATGTACGGATCGGCACTGACCGGGCCACGCGACCAGAAGCAATTGCGCGGGCCGGGAATCGGGTCCCTGATAGCATCGACGACTGCAGTCCCGCCAGACTTCGATTGCTGCGACTGCGGCGACTGCGCGGCTGCCGTGCCAACTGTGCCACACGCAGCGGCGAACGCCAGTGCCATCGCGATTCGGCGGCGGAATGGATGGCACGCGGTCGACCTGACCGATCCCGAACCAGAATGTTGCTTCACGACTCGTCTCCTTGCTGTAGTAGAGCGTCCCGGCCCGCACGGCCAGCATGCGAGGGCATGCTACATTTGAAGCGCCCTGGCACTTGTCGCCCGGACGACAACTCATCTCGTTTTTCCATGCCCGCTACCGGTGACGCCACTGATCAGGAACTCCGACGCATCCTTGTGAGCAATGCGTGGTTTGCGAGTCTGCCCGCAGCCTTGCAGGACAAGATCATTTCCCGCGGTACGGTGCGCACCTTCCCAAGGAAGGCGGTGGTTTCCGCACAGGGAAGTACACCCAAAGCGATGAGTGCAGTATTGGAGGGCCACGTCCGCGTTACGCGCGTGCTGGTCGGCGGCGAGGAGAACCTCTATCACGTAGGAGACCCCGGTTTCTGGTTTGGCCCATTGGCCCTGGTCACCAACGAGAAGACCACCGTGGCAGTGATCGCCGACACGGACGTCCGGATATTCACGCTTTCCAAGGCGCAATTCGAGCGAATCGCAAAGGAAGATCCGAGTTTCTACCGCTACCTTGCGCTGTTCATCGCGGAGCGATATGCCGGCTTGCTGCGCCACGTCTCGGATTCAAGACTGATTTCTCCGGAAGAGCGTGTTTGTGCAAAGCTGGCGGCATTGCTGCGGATACAGCGTCCGGACCAGCAACATGCCGGTCCTGTCACGGTCAAGGTGTCCCAGGTGGACCTGGCTGCCATGGTCGGTGTCTCGCGCCAGACATTGAACGAGCTTCTGAAGAAACTGGAGAGACGCGGCTTGATCGAGATTGCGTTTCGAAGCATCCGGGTGGTGAATCCGGCGCTGTTGCGGGACAACGGCGACTACTGATGTCCGCGTGTCCATCCTGCCCTACGGCACCTTGCGCCGCGGCAAACAGCGCGGCCATCCCGCCCTTCACGGGGAGACTGAGACTGACTTGAAAAGCAGATGCCAGGCCGCAAGTCGGTGTTGGCCGATGTGCGGCCGGCCATTGGTCTGGTCGACGATGGCCGCTCTGGAGTCGGGAACGGCCCTCGATCCTATGAAACCGAACAGCAGAAAACTGGCCGACTCGGCCTTTCGGCGCTGTGAAGCTGACTGGCCGAGAAGGGGCGGTAGCCGCCGTCGGCGCCAGTAACCCCTTTCCTGGATAGACGGAAGGCCGAGACGGGCCAGAAGCCGACCTTCGACGCTCCGTGGACGGCGTCCCAAAAGCCGACTTTTACGACTCAATGTCAAACGGCCGCTTTAGGCTAATTCTCCATGGAAGCCATCCCTATCCCGCCGGCGCCCTTCTGTGAAGGCGGGTAGTCTTTCATGCTCTTCTGAAACGCTTCGATATACGGTGCCATGATTGGAATGATCCAGCTCCGCTGCTGTTGCCAGCGGAAATGGTCGCCGGTTTCGGGAGAGCGCTCGTACGGGTCGACCTTGATGTCGATCACGAGCCCGCCGGGGATCTCCTTGGCTGCCTCCATCCACTTGTCCTTGATGGCCGTGTGTATCTTCCATTGGTCCACGCGAACCGCGTTCATGCTGGTTTCGGCGAAGTAGAAGAATTCATGCCGTTGGGACTTGCCATCGGGCTTTGTCAGCATATCGAGCTGATTGTAGCCATCGAGGTGATTCTTGAATGTCCTGCCGCCGACGGAAAGGCCAGTTAGTAGCTGGGATTTCACGTCCGGTTTGCCGACGGCAGCCATCAGAGTGGGTAGCCAGTCTTCGGATGTCATGAACTCTCCGGTCCAGGTATCAGGCTTGATGTGATCGGGCCAGCGGACCAGCATTGGCACACGGAAGCCGCCATCCCAGGTCAGCCCCTTCTCGCCGCGAAACGACGCAGCGCCAGAGTCCGGCCAATGCGAGAGGTTCACGCCATTGTCGGAGGTGAACAGGACGATAGTGTTCTTGCTTAACCCCTCCTGATCGAGTGAATCCAGCAATTTGCCAACCAGCGAGTCGAGCTGCATCACGGCATCGGTGTATTCGGTGTGCCCGCTCTTGCCCAACCACTGATTGCTGACGTGAATCTTCTGGTGCATGCGCGAAGGGTTGAACCACAGGAAGAACGGCTTGTTGGCTGCCTTCTGCTTCTTGATCCAGTCGATCGACATGTCGGTGAAGGTGTCGTCGATGGTCTTCATCCGTTCGATCGTGAGCGGTCCTTCGTCCGTGATCTTCTGCTTGCCCACACGCCCCCAGCGCGGGTCGTCAGTGGTGTCATTCAAGCTGGTAGCGACCGCGTGAATCATGTTGCGGGGAATGCCGGGGAACTTCGGGTCTTTCGGGAAGTTAGTCATTTCAGCGATCTCCATCACGTTGAGGTGATAGAGAAAGCCGTAGAACTCATCGAACCCGTGTACTGTCGGCAGGTACTCATTGCGGTCGCCGACGTGCGATTTGCCAAACATGCCGGTCGCGTACCCCTCGGCCTTCAACAACTGGGCCATGGTGACGTCGGAGTCCTGCAGGCCGACTTTCGCGCCAGGCTGCCCGACTGCCGTGAGTCCGGTACGGATCGGATATTGTCCAGTGATGAGCGCCGCGCGGCCCGCAGTACAGCTCGGTTGGGCGTAATAATCGGAGATCATTAGCCCCTCTTTTGCGATGCGGTCGATATTCGGCGTGGTAACGGCGCCGAGCCCGCGGTTGTAGGCTGACACGTCCATCGGTGCCATGTCATCGACCATGATGACCACGATGTTGGGTCTCTCCGCCGCTTCCGCCAACCCAATGGATACCGAGCCCAAGACAAGGCTTAACAACAGGCTTCTCACAGTGAGCATGACCCTACCTATATCGGTGAAAAAGCTACTTTATGAAATCTAAACGTGTCGCAGACAAGCACTACGGCAATTCCGAGGAGCTGCCTATCCTCCGGCTACTACCGCTCGCGGAAAGCATGGTGCCGCAATCGTCGCAGTTTGGAGCGTTCCATCAAAGTATTCATGCCATCGTTTAAATATTTAAAGACTCCGTGTTTTCGTCTGGTCCTCCTACCGTGACGAATTGGAAGAAAAGTCCCTCACCCTCGTGCCAGCAGCTTTGGACGTCGAGGCTGCAGGTACCACGCACCGAGAAGTAAGCGGCACTTGTGCCACCAACGGCGGGAGTGCAGATAACGCGAGTTCAACAAGTCCGGCCGTGCATCGAGATTTTGGCGGCCTGCAGACTCCTCGGTTCGGCCAGAAGCTACTGCGCGGTTCAGCGTCCGTTTTTGCTCGAATAGGGGACGCAGACTTCGAACGGATAAAGGACCGCTCCGGGTCGGCAGTTGCCTCTGGCGCCAGCCCGCCTGTGGGCGGGCGGACCGACATCAGAGTTCGTCGGAGACGGACGCTCGGCATCGACAATGCAAATGTCCGCCGAGGTTCCCAACGGTCATGCCGGAGGCTGCCAGGGCGAAGCCGTCAGGTTTTACCACCGTCACGAGCGAATTCGCCCGCTACACGAGCTGCTCGATGCGCTGACGACGCCAGCCCCATCGGAAGTACATCGACTGGAGCAGCAGCATGGCCCCGAATCCCACGGTGTAAGCCCACCATATCCCGGAAATTCCGATGCGACTGTGCAGCCAATAGGCGAACGGAACCTCCACTCCCAGGATCGATACCATGCCAAGCATCGCGGGCCACAAAACCGTACCGCTAGCGCGCATCGCGCCGACAACGACGTTGGCTGCACCCAGTATCACGACACTCCAGGCAACTGTGCGCAGCAAATCCTGAGCGAGGGAGGCAGTGGGGCCATCCGTCAAGAACAGCGAAATGACCGCGGGAGCCATGAAGTACACGATGGAAACTACGGCACCTGTGACCACGATGTTCAGCCAGAGGCCGGCCCGCACAATGTCGAGGACACGCTGGTTGCGACCTGCGCCGATTGCATGCGCCGACAGAACCGTAGCAGTGATGCCCAGGGACATCGCGGGCAACTGAATCCAGCTCATGACCTGGTTCACGGCACCATAGGCCGCAGTTGCGTTGTAGCCATGGCCATTGACGAGGCCAAGCAGCACGATCTCGGCCAATGCCGCCGTGAACATTTGAAGCGACGACGGAATGCCGATACGCAACATGCGCTGTACCGTGGGCAAGTCGAAGCGGATCTGGCAAAGCAGTTCGACATTTGGTGCCAGTGGATGCGAAGCGCGAAGCCAGCGGCGAGCCATCCACGCTAGCGCCAGCGCAAACGCGACCAGCGTCGAGACGGCCGCACTGGCCACCCCCAATCGAGGCATGCCACCCCAGCCGCAAATCAGGGCTGGTGTACATATCATGGTGATGATGGTTGCCACGGCCAATGTCCACAATGGCGAGACGGCATCACCAACTCCCCGACTCATCGAAGTCATCAGCCACAGCAGAATGATGAGTGGTGAGCCAACAAACATGATGCGTGCATACAGCGTGGCCTCGGGCAGGATGTCTGGCGACGTTCCCAGCCGCTGCAGCAACGATGAAGCGAACACGCCGCCCGCGACGCTGACGACAATGCCTGTGGTCAGTGCCAATGCAATGGCGGTTCCTGCAATGGAGCGCACCTTCTCCGGGTTGCGTGCCCCCCATGCCTGGCCGATCAGCACCGTGGCACCCGTACTCAATCCTATGATGATCGCCAGGAGCATGAAGAACGCCGGAAAGAAGGCCGAGACGGCCGCTATGGCCTGAACGCCGAGCATCTGCCCCAGGTAGATGCCATCTATGGTTCCGGCTGCAACCTGCAGCGTGTTTGTCAGAATCATTGGTAGCAGGATGGCCAGGTATGTACGCCACAGCGGGCGGGAGGTCGCTGGAGCAGCGGGTGCGATTGACGAACTGGAGGTCATTTTCTCTTTCTGGACAAAGGGCTCCCCGCCCGGATTGACAGCAGACCGTCCGAGAAAGGGCACTAGCGGGTTTTTGGAGTGACGCGGTGTCTATGCCGAAGGGCTGTCCCCGACTCCCGAAAACGGCAGCAGCCGCGAGTCGTCGATCGCCGCCGGGCGGTGGCCTGTACCCCGCGAGACAACCCTTGCGAGACACAAAAGCGAGGTCGACTCTACGATGCTCGGACGAACAGGCCTGGTGGTAACACGGCGGTTGCCACCGGAACACGTGAGGGAGTTGGACTTGTCTGGTGACATGGTGGCGAGGTGAGATTTGATGATCCGAATTATACCCGGATAAAAATCGCCGTCAATATTACCCGGGTAAAAAATATTGGGAAAAGGTGGACCTGGTTTGGGGCCCCTTCCTGCGGAGCCTCCCCACGACGTTCCTCTACGGCTCATCGTCCCGTGCTCAGTAGTCCCAGCCGTTCTTCGATCACCGGCTTTCAAGGCACCGTCAGCTCCCCAAGCTCTAATCAGAGCTAGCGCGAAGCTGACAGCATCGGCAGCAATCGAGCCAATCGCAGTCGCTCAGCCTCGCGTCCCAAGCCCTTGCGTGGGCGGGCCGAAGGCTGAGACCGGCCAAAAGGGGACATTCGCAGCGGCCACCCAATGTTCCGGGCATTTGCTGGGCCTACCCGCTCATGGCAAGAACACCGGGACCGTCTTGGCCCCGGTGTTCTTGCTGCCCATGTACTCCGTCTGGTCCAGAAGCATGTCCGGCAACGCAGCAGGAACGAGACCGCCGTGCGCTCCGGACAACGGGAGCCCGAGCAAAGGCGAGGGCGCCCACGCTCCAGCCGTTGCAGCCGCCGGCTGCTCAGTCCCGTGGCTGTGGAGCGCTTAAGGCGCAGGTCGGGCGGCGACCCGAGTGCCGGCAGATCGGCGGCCACGGCCTTCCCAGGCGCCTGTCAGGGTCGTAGCATCTACCTTTCCCGCAATCTCGCGGCCCCGCGCCTTCGCCTCCTATGCCAGATCCCCGAGCGGCCTCCGCCGCCCACAGAGAATCCGCCCCCATGCCGCAGAGCATCGGCGCACATCTCGACGACCTGCTTCTCTTCATCCACGTGGTCGATGCCGGCGGATTCAGCGCCGCCGAGCGGCAGACCGGCATCGCCAAGTCGCGGCTGTCCCGCCGGGTGGCGACACTTGAGCGTGCGCTCGGCGTGCGACTGCTGCACCGGGCGGGGCAGGTCTTCGGCCTCACGCCGGTTGGTGAGGCGGTGCTCGCGCACGCACTGGAGGCGGCCGCGCACGTCGACAAGATCGGCGCCCTCACGCGCAGCGCCGTGGCGGAGCCATCGGGCGTGATCCACCTCCATACCTCCGTGCTGATCGCCGAGACCACGCTCCCTCCGATCCTGGCCGAGTTTGCGCGCGCCCACCCGGGCGTGCAGGTGCAACTGACGCTCTCGAATCGCTTTGTCGACCTGGCCGAAGAGCGACTGGACCTTGTCATCCGCGCGGCAGTTGTGCCGCTCGCCTCGGAGGACGTGATCGCCACGCCGGTGGCGACGTCGGCGTCGATCGTCGTGGCCCATCCGTCGTTGCTGGAAGCCGACGGCCCGCCCGCGCGCCTCGACGAGTTGGCTGACTACCCCTGCCTCGCGCAGGGCACACTGGCAAATCCGCGGCCATGGCAGTTCGTCGACGCAGACGACAAGCCGATCGATATCGCTGTCACGCCGGGCATTGCCGTGGATAACCTGCTGGCCATCCGCGAACTCGCGCTGCGCGGCGCCGGTATGGCGCAGTTGCCGGCCTATCTTTGCCAGGACGCCATCGATGCCGGTACGCTGGTGCCCGTGCTGCAAGCCGTGCGCTCGCGCCCAGCCACGCTGTACGCGATGTACCCGAGCCGGCGCGGCATGACGTCCGCCGTGCGTGTGTTCCTCGAGTTGGTGCGCGCAAGGTGGCCGTCCGATCAGGCCATCGCCTGATCCCTCCTGTCCGGCGGGCCCGTTCCAGTTCCGCAACGCCCCGTTGCAATCTGCCAGCTTCCTTCCAACGGGGCGAGCCGATAACGTTCTCCGTATCGACGGGCCTCATTCTCGCCCGCACCTTACCGGAGCACTTTCGTGTCCCTGAAAGACAAAGTCGCCGTCGTATCCGGCGCCTCCCGCGGCATCGGCCGCGCCACCGCAATCGCGCTCGCCGCTCGCGGTGCCAGCGTCGCTGTCGTCTACCGCGAGCAGCGCGAGACGGCGCAGACCGTGATCGATGAGATCCGGGGCGCCGGCGGCCGCGCTCATGCGTTCCAGGCGGA
The DNA here is from genome assembly GCF_002335265.1 of Cupriavidus sp. UBA2010. Classification (NCBI taxonomy): domain Bacteria; kingdom Pseudomonadati; phylum Pseudomonadota; class Betaproteobacteria; order Burkholderiales; family Burkholderiaceae; genus Cupriavidus; species Cupriavidus sp. UBA2010. The sequence goes on along the minus strand of NZ_DDCI01000020.1, from coordinate 118,651 downwards.
CGTCAGCCGCGCCGACTCTGTCCACGCACTGGCCGACGCCATCGCGAACGAGCGTGGCCGCATAGACATCCTCGTCAACAACGCGGGCGTGTACGGCGCGCGGCCGATCGGCGAGTTGGATGCCGCATTCTTCGACGAACAGTTCCACCACAACGCACTCAGCGTGATGCTGATGACGCAGGCGTTCGCACCGCTGTTCGGCGCGGCGGGCGGCAGCATTGTCAATGTGTCGAGCAATCTTGCCCGTGCACCCACGGCCGAGGCCGGCGTCTACTCGGCCAGCAAGGCGGCGGTGGACGCGCTCACCCGCGCATTTGCGCTCGAACTCGGGCCGCGGAGGATCCGCGTCAATGCCGTGGCGCCCTTCATCACGCGCACCGATATGACCGCCGGCATTCCCCAAGCGCATCTGGATCAGGCGCGCGAAAGGACGCCGCTGGGCCGGCTGGCCGATCCCGAAGATATTGCCAATGTCATCGCGGCGCTGGTCTCGCCAGATATGGCCTGGGTCACCGGCCGTTCGCTGTTGACGGATGGTGGCTTCACCGACTGAGCGAGGCGGCCCGCCCATGCTCCTGCCTATCCTGCTGCTGACCTCGCCCGCTTTACGGGTGCCACGGCCGCGGTCATCGCGATGCTCTCCTGCGCGCCGGTGATCTGGCTGATGGCGCCGCGCCGGCCGGCCGTCCGTGCGGCAGTGATGTGCGATGGAAGTACAGCACGCTTGTCCGGTCGCGCCGCAGGCCGAAAGAGGTCCAGTCGAATACCTTCTTTCACTGTTTGCCCGAAAGATGCCATGGCAATCGCTTCATGGCTTACATCAACAACGGAAGTTCAAATATCGCTCAAATACAGGACTCCAGATCATGAACAAGCAGATTTTCATCAACCTGCCGGTGACAGACCTGCCGCGATCCAAGGCCTTCTACGAAGCCATTGGCGCGGTCAACAATCCCGCGTTCACTGATGAAACCGCGGCATGCATGGTGATCTCCGAGACGATCTACGCCATGCTGCTTACGCACGACAAATGGCGGCAGTTCACGGGGAAGCGAATCGTCGACGCGCACGCGGAGGCGCAGGTATTGCTGTGTCTGTCAGCGGGCGGACGAGTAGAGGTGTCTGACCTCGTGCAGAAGGCGACTGACGCCGGCGGCAAGGCGGACCCCACGCCTGTCCAGGATTTCGGCTTCATGTACGGACGCAGCTTCGAGGATCCGGACGGCCATATCTGGGAGGTGATGTGGATGGACCCGGAAGCCGTTCCGCCCCACGGTTAAAGGGCTGACGGCCCGCCCGCCGAACCCTCACGCGGGCGCGTCTTCCAGCGTCGTCTGGTATTGCTCCAGACAAGCCATCCCATTCATCCGGCGCTCGACATCAGAGCCACGCGTCAAGACGCGGCGGAGATTCTGGTAGGCACGGTCGCCTACCCGGATGCCTACAACCTGGACAAGAACCTCTTTACCGACGACGGCCAGAAGCTTCTGGCAGCTTCGCATCAGAACTGCGTGGTTACCCTGTTTGGCTGCAGTAGCAGCAGCCGGTCCTGCTGTGACATCCAACGTCACAGATAATCCGGGGTGGATAGATGCACTACGTCGAAACAATGCTGGGCTCAAGCGTTCCGAAACGCCGGTCTTGGTCATACAAGGACTTAAGGACACGATTGTGGCTCCGGCAAGCTCAAAGGCGTACGCAGAACGCGCAACCGCAGTTGGCACAGACGTCACTGTCGAATGGGTGGAGGACGCTGGGCATCGCGAACTCTTTGCCAAGAAGGCCGACATTGTCGCCAGGGTAGTAGCTGGCTTCGAGGCCAGCGGAAAGTAAGCCGCTCAAGCGGACGACGACGAGCTCGCGCTGAAGGTGGTGGCACCGGCAGCATTACGCGTCTCGTTGGTAGCGGCCACTATGAGAATGGGTCTAAAGCATTGCTGAACCCAGAGACCATGATCTGCCGCTGGGCGTGGCCGATCTCCATCGGCACTACGACTGCGGCGGCCGCAAGTGGCCTGCCCAGGGGAAATTCGAGTATCGAGGCCGTCGCGTGACGGTCTCTATTTCTGTGGGCGGCCAATGTCATGGTTCAACGGGCGACGCTGCGTTCGAACGGTGAATTTGCCCATCGGGATGTCCGCTCTGGAGCAATGTCAGGGACCGCCAAGGGTCGGCCACAGCCCGTCGTCGCCGACAGGTCGGCCGCCGACTCGATCGGGCTCTTCCCGGCCAGGCTGCGACGTTCCGCCGGCTTGCGTGTACGTCCGCTGCACCATGACAAAAGAACCTTCAGCGGCCAATGTCTTACGCCTGTAGGGTTTAGGCGAGCAATAGCGCGCCACAACTCAACACCACTATAAAGCGGACCTTGACATGGTTGCGTATCGCAACTATGTTGGTTGCGATGCGCAACTTATTTGAGCCCGCACATGGACCTTGTCGATCTTCCAGCCAAATCCCGAGAGACAACGATTCTCGAGCTCCGGGACTTTTCCCGAAAACTGGTTCGCGAATTAGGCTTCATGCGAACGACCTTGGCTGACAGTGATCTTGCACCTTCGGCTGTTCACGCGATCATCGAAATCGGGGCAACGCCAGGGATCAGTGCAAAGGACTTAGGCAACATCTTGCGCCTCGACAAATCAAATACAAGTCGACAGGTTGCAAAACTGGAGGCTGGCGGACTCGTGAACCGCAAGGTTGCAAACGAGGATGCGCGCTCGTCTGAGCTGTATTTAACAGAGGCAGGGCAGAAGCTCCGGAGAAAAATTGACCGATTCGCGACAGATCAGGTGTCCAGTGCGCTTCGACGTATGGTTCCTGCCGACCAGCAACTCCTGGTTCGTTCTCTCGCGCTGTACGCCGACGCGCTCGCGCAAGACAACTCAACCGAAGCGGCCCCCGGACGCGTCATAGCCACGCAGATTCAGGAGGGCTATCAACCCGGCTGCATCGGTGACATAGCAAGCTTGCACGCCCGGTTCTACGCAGAGCACTGGGGCTTCGGCGCGTTCTTCGAGCAGAAGGTGGCGAGAGAGCTTGCCGAGTTCGCTGGCACCTTGCCAGCCGATGGCAAGGCGCTATGGCTCTACGCCGAAAATGGTCGCTCTCTCGCCTCTGTGGCAATCGATGGGGATGATGAAACGGGCATCGCTCACTTGCGATGGTTTATCGTGGACGATTCGTTGCGTGGTTCCGGTGTCGGGCGGCAATTGATGTCACGCGCGATGAGATTTGTCGACGAGCGATTTAGTGAGACCTACCTTTGGACGTTCAAGGGTCTAGATGCAGCGCGCCACTTATATGAATCATTTGATTTTCAATTGACCAGCGAATCAGAGGGGACGCAATGGGGGACCAACGTTGTCGAACAACGGTTTAGTCGCTGCTCTGTCCGAACTCAGCCGTGATCTTATATAGGCCTTAGCGAGCGGCGATTGAGAGCGACCCGTTGCGCTTATGCTTAGAGGTAGTCTGTTCACGAAACGTAACCAGATGAATCCGGGCCGTCGGCAATTCAGGGGACTGTTCGTCTGGAACGGTATCCGACAGGGCAGCCAATTGCGAGCGCTCTATAATCTCTGCCGAATGCACAGTCGACGATCAACGCGCCACTACTACGAGGCCTCTCATGAATATCGTGATCAAAGCATTTTTGCTCGGCGTGGTCCTTTCCCCGATGGTATGCGCCGCTCAAACTGACGGTTGTGATGCGAAGCGCCAGTCGATAGAGCGAGAAATCACTTACGCGAAAGCACACGGTAATGCGAAGCGCGTAGATGGCCTCGAAGCAGCGCTTGCTCAAATGAATGCCAATTGCACCGATGCTGTGCTGCGCAGCGACGCACAACGCAAGGTGGTCGCGGCGCAAAAGAAACTGGCTGAACGCGAGCGTGACCTGCAGGAAGCAAAGGCCAACGGCAAGAGCGCGAAGAAAATCGCCGATCGTCAACGCAAAGTCGACGAAGCGCATGTCGAGCTTGAAAATGCACAGATGGACGTACCGCAGTAACTGAGCATGGCCGAAAGCGACTACGAATATGGCCAGGCATCGTCGGATATTTGCACCGTTGGCGAATGGCCGCCTTGGAGAATTGCGACCGTCCCTTGTGGGTCGTTCTGAGTCCATTCCCACATCCCGCAAATCGACGAAGAGCCCCAAAAAAAGAACGGTGGCCGCCGTCGGCCACCGCAAGGGCTGAGACAAGGAATAGGGTTCCAGGTCAGAAGATCTGCCGGATGCCTACCGTCACCCCGACCATGTTCTGCTGTCCGGTCATGGTCGGGTACTTGAAGGCATAGGCCGTGGCGGCGCCGTCGAAGCTGAGACCACCGTTGTGCGCCCAGCCGGCCGACAGATAGACGTCCGTGCGCTTGCTGAAGTTGTAGTCGGCGATGAAGCTGACCTGATGCATGTTGGGCGGATTGCTTGTCGGGGTGTTCGCCGCCGCGCTGGCCTGTTTGACGTTGGCGAAGTAGTAGGCCAGGGACAGTCCCAGTGCCGGCGTGGCCTGATAGTTCACGCCTGCCCACCAGTAGTCGTCGCGCAGCAGCGTGCCGCCGTTCGAGAATTCTCCCTTGTTGTAGCGATAGCCGGCCGTGAACTTGAGCGGCCCGGTGTTGTAGAGAGCCGCCGCACCGAGCTTGGTCATCTTGCCCGGCTGGCCGGTGACTGCTGCCGGACGCCATTCATCCGCCGCGAGGGAGAATCCCAGGCCGTTGCTCAGGTACATCAGCGAGCCGCCGTAGCCGGTGTTGTCGGAGAAGTGCCCCGGCACTTCGCCGGCGCCGCCATTGGCCAGCAGGATGGTGGCGTTCTGCACGGCCACGCCGGTGCCGAACGAGAAGTGCGCCACGGCCTGGAACGGTCCGAACTGGCCCGTGTACTTGACCATGTTGTCTTCGCGGTAGTTCAGGCCCATCCACCAGATGCCCGGCTCATAGGTGGCCGCAAAGCGAAGCGGGGCGAAGTTGGCCATGCCGTCGAAGAACGACGTGTACTGACGGCCGAACGAGAACTTGCCGACGGTGGCGTTCTGGATGCCGAGGTACGACTGGCGGTTGAACAAGGGGGCGCTTTGCAGCGCGCCGGTGTCCCATTGAAAGCCGGACTCCAGCACGAACAGCGCCTGGTTGCCGCCGCCCAGATCCTCGACGCCGCGCAGGCCCCAGCGCGACGCCGACAGGCCGCCCACGCTGGGCATGCCGAAGCGGCTGCCACCCTGGTTGGGCGTGGCGGCGGACGACGCCACGCGATTGACGTATTCGATCGACCCGTCGATGACTCCGTAAAGCGTGACGCTCGATTGCGCGTGTGCTGTGACACTGGCCGCGGCGAGAGCCACCAGCGCGATAGCCTGCTTCCTCATGCTCTGTCTTCTCCGTATTGGTCTTGTGTTGTGATCGCCCACCGTTTGCCGGTGCCTGGGAGGACATGGAGGTGGGCTGATGCGCATTAGATCGCGCGGCCCGAGGCGGAACCCCCTCCGGGAGGGGTGGGGCGGCCTGCCAATGTGGAGCAAGAGGGGGGAGGATTTATCCCTATGGCGAAGGGCGCCGTCGCGGTCAGCGGCGACGGCGTGCCATGGGAGGCCGTCGGTCAGGCCGGCAAGCAGACCGACTTCAATGCAGGGGTAGATTGGCCGAGGAAGGGTCTGGCCGGTCCAGTCGGAGACCCGCCGTGGGCCCTGCTCAATCGAGCGCGCGGTCCTTCGATTCCACGTTGACGATGCCGATCGCGAAGGCGCCGGCCAGCAACATGCTGGAGATCAACGCGAGGGCCAGGGTGAAATGCGTGGCCATCACCGGCGCGATGATGGCGGGTGCGAATAGGCCGCCGAAACGCGCCACCGCACCGGCCGCGCCCATTCCAGTGGCTCTCAGGTCGGTCGGGTAGACCTCCGGTGTGAACGCATACAGCGCGCCCCAAGTACCCAGCAGCGCGAAGCTCATCAGCAACGTGGAGCCGACGACGACCGTGGGAGACGTGCCCAGGCTATACAGCATGCAGCCGACCGCGCTGAGCAGCAGAAATCCGATCAGCGTGGGTTTGCGGCCCCAGCGCTCGACGCCGTACGCGGACAAGGCGAAGCCGGGGAGCTGGACGATGGCGAGGACGACCAGAAAGACCTGCCCGCGCATGAAGGCGAAGCCCTCCGCGCCGAGCTTGATCGGCAGATAGACGAACACACCGTAGTACGCGATCGAGATCAGCGCCCACGCGGCAAACAGCGCGAAGCTGCGGCGGCGGAACGTTCCGGAGAACAGCGTGAAGACCGACTTCGGCGCGACGACTTCGGATTGCAGGGCCGGGATTTCGACGTTTCGGCCGTTTGCTTTCGCTACCCGTTCCAGTACCTTGCGGGCCTCGTCCGATCGCCCGCTACGGTTCAGGTACATCGGCGATTCCGGAATGTAGAAGCGCAGGACAACGCCAATCAGCGCGGGAATGCCCGTGACCAGGAAGATGACGCGCCAGGCCTGATCGCCATGGGACAGCGCCACGAGCGCCAGTACCGCCAGGCAGATCGTGCCAATCGCCCAGAACGATTCGAGCAGGACCAGCCAGCGGCCGCGACGGTCGCTGGGCAGGAATTCGGCCATCATGGTGTAGTCGACCGGCAGCGTGCCGCCGACACCGACGCCCGTCAGGAAGCGCAACACGAGCAGCCAGGACAGTTCTGGCGCGAAGGCCGATGCGATGCCGGAGAGCGCGTCGATGACGATGGCGATCATCAGCACGGGGCGGCGGCCAATGCGGTCGGCCAGGCGGCCGAAGACGATCGCGCCCACCAGCATCCCGACGAAGAAGAGCGTGCCGGTCTGCAGCGCCTGGGGCATCGTGATGCCAAACGTCCTGGCGATGGACGGCGCGCTGAAGCCGATCGACAGCACCTGCATGGCATCGGCAAGCCAGACCAGGCCGAAGATGACGAAGAGGCGATACTGAAACTTGCCGACACCGGCCAACCGGATGCCGGTCTCGAACGGCACCTTTGCGCCGTTGCGGGAGGTGGCCCCGGCATGGCCGTTCGGCACGGGTTGCCCGCCAACGACTGCGATGGGTGGAGTGGCTGGCGTCATGGTGTCTGGTGTGCCGGAATGAACGGCCGAGGGCGTGGGATGCACGGAGTATAGCGGCACGCGGTTTTGCCCGCGTGCGGGCAGTATGCATCTGCTATGCTGATTTCGTCGCGCCCGACGCGCCCCCCACGCGTCGTGACCGGCCAGTGCCCGCATCCGTCCAACGGTCAGAACGGTGGTCGCCCCCCATGCCAAGCAAGCCCTTGCTGAGCCAGCATCCGGAGTTGTCCGCAGTGCGGGTCTACATGATCGGCCTGGCCCTCGGCTGCTCGACGGGAGTCGACTTCTGGGCGTCCGCGATGATGGGCGTGGCCGGCACTCACATTCGCGGTGGCGTGCACGCATCCCCCGAGGACTTTCTCTGGACACTGACGTCGTATGCGGCGGCCGCGGTGGTGGCCAATCTGATGCTGCGGCGTCTCGCGCACGACATCAGCTACCGTGGCTTCACCATGGCGGGGCTGGTTATCGCCGCCGCTGGCGCGGCGCTATGCGCCCTGAGCCGCAATCCGCTCGAGCTTGCGCTGGCCCGCGCGGTGCAGGGCTTCGGCGCGGGCGGGCTGTTCGCAGCGTCGCGCATCATCATCCAGCTTGCTGCCGCGCGTGAGGAGCGCCGGCCATTGTTCATTGGATTCAATATCGGCAGCATGGGTTTGCCGGCGGCGGCACCGTGGATCACGGCGCAACTGGTCGAGAACGCCGAATGGCAGATGGTGTTCGTGCTCCAGGCGGGGATCGCGCTGGCCACGCTGCTGTTTGTCGTGCTCACCTATCCCCCCCGGCTGACGGTCACGGTGGCGCCGTGGGACGTCGACTATCACGCGATGGACTGGGTGACGGTGATCCTGTTCGGGGCGGGCGCGCTGACGCTGCTGCATGGCCTGGGAGACCTGCGGTTCTACGAGCTGGCGAACTCGCCCTCGGTGGCGTTCACGCCGATGGCCGGCATCGCGCTCTTCGCAGCGGGCATGGTGTATCTGCGCCGGCATCCGGACCCGTGGCTCAACCCGAAGCTGCTGCTGGGGCGGCGCTTCCTGATCGGGCTGTCGTTCTACGCCATCTATTACCTGCTGAACGGGCTGTGGACCTATGTCATCTCCACGATGCTGCAGAACGGCATGGGGTTCACCTTCCAGACCACCGGCACGGTGCTCACCACCACGTCGTTGCTGGGCTTCGCAGCGGCGGCCGCGTTCACGTTCTGGGGCACATCGCTGCCCGGCTCGCGGCGGTATATCGCGCTGGGCTATCTTATTTTCGCCATGGCCGCGTGGCTGCTCTCGCAACGGATGATGCCCGGCGCCTCGCTCGAAGTCATCCTGCCGGTGCTTGTGCTGCAGAACCTGACGCTGCCTTTCGTGCTGATGCTGGTGGCTGGCCTGACGTGGGCGGAGTTCAGCGTGGACGACTTCGCTCATGGCTATCAGTTCAAGAACATCGTGCGCCAGATCGCATCGGCGGCGGGGACTGGGCTGGCCAGCCTGTGGCTGCAATATGACGAGGCGATCGCGCGTACGCAACTGGTTGCGCATGTGACGCCGTTTGAATTCCAGCAGGGTATCGACCCGGCCGAACTGGCACGCCTGTCACGGTTGATCGACCAGCAGGCGACGCTGATCGGCACCGCCAATCTGCTGATGTTGCTGGCGGGCGCGTGTTGTGTCATTGCGATCGTCGCGGTTTCGCAACGTGCGTTGAAGTAGTTCGGCAAAACGTGGCAAAACGCGCGTTCAACACATACGCTTGGTTCAGGCAGGCACGTCGGTGGCCTGGCGAACATCCGCAGTGTGGGCAGTACCGGAAGATTGTCTGGAGAGATTCCATCATGGCTGGGAGCGCCATCGGTGGAGGGGGGCGTTTGCTGTCCGGATAAAGAAGAACAACAAGCGGAGGGGCTCAAGATGCAGCGGAAGTATCTTGCAGTGGCAATCCTATGCACCGGCGCCAGTGTCGGGCACGCCCAGTCGACCGTGACGCTCTACGGCGTCGTCGATGCGAACCTCGAATTCGCCAACCATCTGGGCGCCGTGCCGGTTGCCGCGAATGGCTTCAACCCTGGCCCGTCGAACAACGTCTTCCGCATGGATTCCGGCGGTGTGTCGGGTTCGCGCTGGGGCCTGCGCGGCTCGGAAGGGTTGGGGGGCGGCCTGAAGGCCGTCTTCGTGCTGGAGAGCGGCTTCAACCTTGATACCGGCACCTCGCAGCAGAGCGGCCGCCTGTTTGGCCGGCAGGCGTTCGTGGGCTTGCAGAGCGATTATGGCCAGCTTTCGCTGGGCCGGCAGTACACCTCCATGTTCGAAGCGCTGGCGAACTTCGCGCCAGCCGCGTACGCGACGCAGTACGAGCCCGTCGTGGTCATGGCGGGCGCGAATTTCCGTGAGGACAACACGATCAAGTACACGGGAAGCTTTGGGCCGATCACGGCGCTGGGGCACTTTTCGTTCGGTACGGGCCTGGCCTTGCCGCCCACGGTGGGCGCCCCGTTCATCCTCGGCGGCAACGGCGAGGTACCGGGACAGTTCCGGCGTGATACGGCCTACGGCGCGGCACTGGTATATGCCACCGGACCACTTGGCGTGGTGGTGGGCTACGACCAGTTCAATCCGACTATCGCGCCCACCGCGCAGCCGACCAATGCTGGTACCGGCACCTTCAAGAAGGCCACGGTCGGCGCCAGCTACGCGATTGGGCCGGCGAAGGTCATGGCGGGATACCGGTGGGGCCAGAACAAGAACCAGCAGGGCGCCGAGTTCCTGCGCGATGACTTCTACTGGATCGGCGGCACGTACCAGATCACGACGGCCATCGGGCTGACGCTCGAGTACAACTACGACAACGTCAAGAATCAGTTCGGCGATGCGCACCTGGCCAACCCGTGGCAGATCTCGGCTATCTCCAACTATGCGTTCTCCAAGCGGACTGACGTCTACGTGACGGCGGCCTACACCAAGAACGCCGGTCTGGCGATGGAGTCCGCCGCGATTTTCTATGCCAACAGCCTGTCGCTTGGCAACAGCTATGCCCTGGCCAACGGGCAGAGCTCAATGTTCGGCATCGCGGTGGGGCTGCGTCACAAGTTCTGAGCGTTTGACGGGTCCGACAGGCAGACGGTCCAGACGCATCAGGGGCAGGAAGAGGATTGCCGCCCCACTTGCCAGCCCGGCGAGATGGGCGGCGGCCAGCGGTGGCGCGCCCAGCCATGCGGCATCCGCCGCGCCCCCACCGCCCAGCCACTGCCAGAGCGCACGGACAATCAGCACGCCGAGCACCAGCGCGGCGGTTGCTTCCGCGCGGGCACGCGGCAGCAGTGCCAGCGCGGCCAGGCCGTAGTTGACGCCCGAGAACCCGGCATAGTGCTGCAGACCGGGCAAGGTGGCGAACAGAGCCAGACCAATGATCGTGGCCAGCAGCAGGCAACAGCGCCACGCACACAGCGGCGCGGGCAGGATTGCCGCCAGCGCCACCACGCCCCCGACGTTAAGCAGGCAGTGCGTCCAGCCCAGATGCACGAAGTGGCCGGACACCAGTCGCCAGACTTCTCCGCTGGCGATGGCCGACCGTTCGTACCGTAACGCATCGGCCATCGTGGCGCCGCCCGCCTGCAGCGCGAGCATCAGCAGGGCGACGGCGAGGAAGCCCGGATGGACCGGGCTTCGCCACCGCCAGTCAGGCCTGCGGCGCGCCAGGGCGTTCAGACTGCCCACGAGCGCCACGAGCGGCGGCGTGCCAGCGCTGCCACGCCAGCGGCCAGCGTCAGCCACGTGAACGGGTCCATCGAGCCGGCGCCGGAGTTGCCGGAATCGGCCGATCCGCTGGAGCCACCGGAACCCGCCGTACCGCTGGTACCACCAGTGCCACCTGTGCCCGAGGTGCCGCCAGACGAGCCACCATTGCCGCCTGTGCCACCACCGGTCGACTGCGTGTTCAGGGCCAGATCGACCAGCACCGGATCATGGTCCGACGAACGGTAAGGGTCGGCCGCATAGAACGTCTGTTGCTGCTCGGCGCTCTTGTACGCGAACGAGTATTCAAGCGCGATCGGTTCGTCTGCGTTGATGTGCCATTCATGCACGGCACGCACGCGGTCTGCCAGTGCGGAAGTGGCCAGTGCGTGGTCGATGTAGCCTGATTCACCGCCGAACACGTAGCTGTACGCATCCTTGCCTACGAACTTTGCCACCATGTCGGCGTAACCCTTTTCGGCGAACAGTAGTACCGGATCTTCCTTGGCGTAGCTGTTGAGGTCACCGATCAGCAGCTTGCCCACGTCGGCCACGCCGGTCGGGGAGGTAGCCAGCCAGTCTGCGATCAGGCCCGCCGCGCGCAGGCGGGTGGGGTTCCAGCAGCTCTGGCCGTCGCCCTGGTCGGCGTCCTTGCCGGTGGCGCCGGTGCAGCCCTTGGACTTCAGGTGGTTCACCACCACCGTGAAGTTCTGCGTGCCGCCCAGGCGGCGGAACGTGCGGGCCAGCGGCTGGCGGTTCTTGTCGTCGATGGCCAGCGTGGCGGGCACGCCCACCGGTTCCACGTTGCGGCTGTTGTAGATGATCGCCACGGTGATCGCGTCGCCGCCCAGCTTGGGCAGGCCTGGATCGACGTAGCGCCAGTCGGCGCCGAGCTGGCTCGTCAGGCGGCGAATGGCGCTCAGGTCGCCGTAGCCGTCGTTCTCGATTTCCATCAGGCCGACCACATCGGCGTCGATCGCGCGGATGGCGGCAACGATCTTGGCTTCCTGCCGTTCGAACTCGGCTTGCGACTTGGCGCCACGGTTGTTCGGGTCGTCGAAGCCAGCGCCCTTGCCGTCGCCGTTGAAGTAGTTCAGCACGTTGAACGAGGCCACGCGCACGTCAGCCTGGGCATGGCGCGTGGGCGCGCCCGTGCGCGGATTGCTGGCGGCGTTGAACGCGGGGGCGGCGGCACCCGGTACCGGCTGCAGGCGCCAGGCGTTGTAGCGGATCTCGAGCACACCCTGCACGCCGCTGACCGTGTAGCCGGCACGCACCGGATTGGCCGCGGACAGGCCCGGGGCGGGGTAGGGCACAGTGGCGGGGTTCTGCAGATTCGAGCCGTCGTCCAGCACCAGGCGATTGAGCGCGTTGGCGGCAGCTTGCGCAGCGGCGCCGTTCGCGGCCGGGGCCACGTTGGTCGGCAGTGGCAGGCGGCCGTTGCTGAGCAGCACGCTGCCATAGCGGCCAAGCTCGTAGGTTTCGCTGACCGTCAGCGTCTGGGGCAGGCGCACCAGCATCCCTTCATAGGCCGACAGCGACTTGGCGTCAGCCAGCGGCAGCGTGACATCGACTGCCGTCACCTTGTTGCCGCTGGAGCAGCTGGCCAGGCCGTTCGCAGCCAGCGTCAGTTGCGTCTGGCCGTACTTCTCCTCGACCTTGCCCACCAGGTGGACCAGGTCGCCGGCGCGCGCGGTTACGCCGGGCGCATAGACGAAGATACCTTCGGAGACACCGGGCAGCTTGCGGCGCTGTGCGTCGGGCTGCTGCACGAAGAATCCGCTGAAACCGCCGGTGCCGCTGTAGTCGGCGGTGACCACGGCCTCGATCTCGACGTTCTGGCCGGCCAGCGGCGAGGTCGATGTCGCGCCCTGGACGTCCGCGAGGTGTGTCGCCGGCGCGCCACACACTGCTGCGACCGGCGGCGGCGTGACGGTGCCCGCGCCGTTGTACAGGCCCAGGTCCGAGAAGTCGTCGACGTTGAACGAATCCCACTGCACAGCCGGATCAAAGGCCGCGGTGATATCCGTGTCGCCCTGCGTCACCGAAGCCTTGCGGCGTAGCGTGTGGTCCTTGGTGCCGGCAGTGGCCGTACCCCAGAAACCTGACGGGGGCTGGAAGCCGACCTGTCCGATATGGTCCACCACGGTACCTGAGCGCGTGAGCGTGAGGGCGTCGTCGCCATTGAACGTGAACGTCGCGGTCTGGTTGACCTTGGAGCCGAGCACCGCGGCCAGCGTGCTGTGCGCCAGGACGTAGACCGACCCCGGCGCGAGCTTGCCGGTGAGCTGGAATGTGGCATTCGGCGCGGTGACGCCGTTGTTGTACTGCTCGATCTTGTAGAGCGACAGGTCGGCCTCGGTGGCATCGGGGTTGTAGATCTCGATGGCCTTGTTGTTCGAGGTACCCTCGACGTACTCACTGATGATCAGCTCGGCATGGGCGGGTAGCGCCATGAGGAGCACGGCTGGAAGTGTGTAATGCAAACGCATGGATTGGCTCGGATGGAATCGCGCGACTTGGGCACGGGGTGTTGTGGGGACTGCGAAGCGCGAGATGCTATGCGGCGTCGATGACGCGCCAATGACTGGCTGGCATACATTTGACCGGTGCTATGCCGGGTCGCGCTTGTTTCCATCCGCAGGCTCGCCTTTTGGTGGCGAGGGCCTGATCCTCCGGGACGTTTTACCTGTGTTGCGTGACGCGAAGATGGCTACGTGCCTGGCGGACACGGGCCGTTGGCAAGAAGGCGGCGTTACTTCTGCCCATCCGTGGCGACGATGCCGGGCGCGCTTCGCAGTACCTCGTCCTTGAACCTTGGCATGTCATGGGGCAGGTCCGAAAACGCTTCCAGAATATGGCGGTACGAGCCCCGCCCGGCTGACCCCGAAGGTAACGACAAAGGGAAAAACATCCGGGTCATCGTCTCTGGATGCCGAAAGCGGCAGGTCATCCCTGACGATCGGCCTCCAGGCATCCCTGAAGAGCCGGGCTGGCTGACCAGCCCGACACGTGCCACATCAACGTTGATATGCCGGCGCAACGAATCCCGCGAAACGTTGCTGCGTGACCTGCTTGAATGCCTGTGAACGATAGGCATCGCGGATGTCCGCGACATAAGGCCGGTTCAGATCGCTGGTCCTGACGGCGACCAGGTTCATGTAGTAGTCAGGAATCTTTTCAAGCGCCAGCGCGGTGGTGAGTTTCAGGCCGGCAGCCAGCGCGAAATTTCCGTTCACGAAGGCATAGTCCACATCGTCCAGCGAACGCGGCAACTGCGCTGCCTCCAGTTGAATCAGCTTGAGCTTGTGCGGGTTGCCGTCGATGTCGCGCTCGGAGGCGCGCACGGCATCAGTGCCGGGTTTGAGCGTGACCCAGCCGATCTGCTGCAGGATCGCGATGGCCCGCGCCAGGTTGGTGGGGTCATTGGGCAGCGATACGGTGGCGCCGGTCTTCACCTCGGCCAGCGACTTGTGCTTGCGGCTATAGATGCCGATCGGCGCGGTGGGAACCTGGACGATTTCGGAGAGCGCCAGCTTGCGGTCGCTCGAGAATTTCTTCAGATAGACCACATGCTGGAACGCATTGGCGTCGATGGCGCCGTCGGCCAGCGCCAGATTCGGTTGGACGTAGTCGCTGAACTCGATGATGGTGACCTTGTAGCCCTGCTGTTCGAGGATTGGCTTGACCCCGTAGCGGATCTGGTCGGCATAGGGGCCGGCGGTGGCGCCGAAGCGGATCTCCTTCTTGTCGGGGTCCGCTGCTCCTGCAGCCTGCATCACCGTTACCGCAAGCAGCGCGGTGAACAGACGTAGTCCCTTGCCCAGCTTCATCGTCTTCTCCCTTCTGGCCCTGTTGTTCTTGATGGATGTCGTCGCGGCATGTGCCATGGCGTCGGGCCATTGTATGGCCGACCCGTCTCAGGGAGAACGATCAAGCAGACATACGCTTATGCGTCAGGCGTATATGGACGGCGGTGTGGGCGTCGGTGTGGGCGTCGGTGCGTGCGATAGCGTGCGCCGCGGGGACCATTCAGGCCGGGTCTGTCTCGGGCCGCGGCATGGCGGTATCCGTCCAGCGATCCGGACGCAGCAGCAGGCGCACGGCCGTGCCATGGGGCGACGATTCGATCTGCAGTTCGCCGCCGATGCTGGCTGCGCGGCTGTGCATGTTGGCCAACCCATGACCTTGCGAAGCAGCCGTGGTATCGAACCCCGGTCCGCTGTCGCGAATCTCGATGACGATCGCTTCGGCATCGTCGGCATCGTCGGTCAGGCTGCGCGCGATGACCCGGATCACGCCGCCCGGCGCGTATTGCATGGCGTTCGAGAACGCTTCGAGCAGCAGGTACTGCAATTCCCGCACGATCTGGGGCGTGAGTCCTTTCAGTTCTGGCAGGCGGTCCACCTGCCAGTCCACTGTCATGCCCGCCGCTTCGAGCCGTTCACGCAGGCGGTAGCGCAGCGTGCCGAGCACGGCTGCCAGGTCTCCACCGGTGTCCTGCATCGCGTCGACCGAGAGCTTCAGCGCGTCGAGGGCCTGCTGCAGGTGCTTCTGCATGACCGGCGACGAACTCTGCCCCGAGCGGACCAGGCTGAGGGCGCCAACCAGCGTGCTGCCGAGCCCATCGTGCATGTCGCGCATGATGCGGCCACGTTCCTTCATCGCGGCCTGTTCGCGTTCGATCTCGCGCGATCGGGCGTAGAGCTGCCGCAGTTCGTCTTCCTTCTGCGCCACCTTCCGATCCAGATCGCGGTTGAGGTCCGCCAGCATCCGGCTGGTACCGGTGAAGCGTTCCACCAGCAGCCATGCCATCGCCAGACTGAACAGCAACGACACGTACTTCGTCAGGGCGGTTTCCCAGTAGAAGTCGCCGATCATGGTGATCCGGATAAAGTCCGCCAGCGTGAGTGCCGTGGCAAGCCCGAGCGCGCCGGCCAGCACGATGCGCTCGCGATTGGGGCGACGCCATGCCGACCACACCAGCGCGCCGCCGACGCAGCAGGCCATCACCACGTTGACCGCCCAGTCGGCCAGCTTCAGGTAGGGCATGCTGAGTACGCTGGCCATCAGCAGGATCAATGGCAGCTTGAGCCACAGATACCCGTTGACCAGCCAGCCCGGCCAGCGCGCGCGCACGTCGATGACGATGAATGCGAACTTCGCGGTGGCCAGCATGAAGACGGCGCGGCCGGAGAGGATGATGACCTGCCAGAGACCACGCGGTAGCGGCGCGTCGGTCAGGAAGAACTCGGCCAGGCTGATGGCCCAGGCGATCTCCGCCAGCGCATAGAGCCCGAACAGCGGATCGCGCTGGCGCCACCAGATCATCAGCGAGATGCCGGCCAGCACCAGGCTGACAGCCGCAATCACCAGCGGGCCGATCACGCGGAACCAGAGCGCGCGGTCATAGTGCGCGCGCGTCACGCTGTCGGGCCCGAATTCGATCGCCGACAGACCGCCACGCGCGTCCGCCCGGGCGGAGATCGTGACCAACAGTTCGTTGTCGGGCTGCAGCATGGCCTGCGGCACGGGCACATGGAGCGGACGCTGTCCGCCATACAGGGCCGGCGCGCAAAGGTCGCCGGCAGTGGCCAGCAGCTTGCCGTTCAGACGCATCTCGAAGCTGTTGGCCGCGCGTGCGAGGTAGAACCCCAGACCTTCGCGGCCGCCAGCCTCATGGGGAAAGCGGATACGGAAAGTGGCCGTGCCACTCTGGCGCGGCAATTCGCGGTCCCAGTAGTACGGCAGCGAGACCGGTGCGGATGGCGAGCCAGTGCTGCCAGCGGCGTTGTCGTGTGCGTGTGCGTGTGCGCCGCCGCTGCAGTGGATCGCGCCGAATGTGGCATCGGCTTGCCTGAAGATCTGTGTGGAGGCGTTGGTGGCGTCTTCGCGCTTGTCTTCGTGCTTGTCGTCGCCGACGGACGAGCACGCGGCCAGCATCAGCGCGGCCAGGGTGACGAACCCGAACAGCAAGGCGATCCATCGCGAGGAGCGCGGGGCGGAAGCGAGGCGCGCGATCACCGTGCGGCTCACATGGATTTCAGCAGACCAAGCTTGTGGGCTTCGAAAACCGCCTCGGAGCGCGAGTTCACGGCCAGCTTGCCGTAGATGTTGCGAATGTGGGCCGCCACCGTATTCACGCTGATCGACAGGTGCCGGGCGATTTCCGCATAGGTGTAGCCGCGCGCGACGAGGTCGAGAATCTCGGACTCGCGCGCGGAGAGCGCAACGGCGGCTTCTGGTAACAACGGCGTAGCCGGTTCCGCACGGACGGCGCGCGGGGCAGGGACGTTCGCATCGCGCAACCGGTTGATGACGCGGCGGGCGATCACGGGACTCATCGGAGAGCCGCCCGCGCGAAGTTCGCGCACGGAAGCGCGCAGGTCTTCGTCGGAAGCGTCCTTGAGCAGATAGCCGGTGGCCCCGGCCGAGATGCTGGCCAGCACATTGGCCTCGTCACCGAACATGGTGATGACCATGCACTCGCAGTGTGGGTGCCGGTGCCGGGCAAAGCGGATCACATCAATGCCGGAGCCATCGGGCAGGCCCAGGTCGCACAGCACTACATCGGGCGTATTGACGGTCAGCCACTCGCAGGCGCTGACGCGGTTGTGGCAGGTTGCCATCACATGGATGCCGGGCACGCTGGCAAGCGCGGAAGTCAGGCGGGCACTGGTGGCCGGGTCGTCTTCTACAAGCATCACGCGGATATCCGCGTCCATCGCCGGGGGCTGGTGGGTCATGGTCTGGTCGATCGGCCACTTCGGTTGCGCAGTCCGGCCTGCGGCGCCGTTTGCCGCGCCGGCCAGGCAGGGGCTGGCGCCGGCCTATCCTAGCGACGGCGACCCGCACGGTCAATGCCACGCAGGGGTTGTGGCGGATCGCATACGGTCACCGGTGGGAGGCAATACCCCGCCCCGCCTTGCAGCGCGGGGCTCCGCACGGCTCCGCCGTCACTCTGCAATGCGGAATTGCGCGAATCGGCAGAATCTTGGCCGCCAGCCGTGCATCTAACCGGTCTACTCAATGCTCGTCCCGCAATAGTGCCGGAAGAGCCGCCAGCGCCCTCAGCCAACTCCCCATCCGCATCAGGAGCCCAACCTTGGACGTTGCCATTGAACTGACTACGCGAGTCGGCGTGCTGCTGTTCCTCATCGCCATTTGCCATGTCATCGCACAGCGCGTGCGATTGCCCGACCCGATCATCCTGACCGCCGCCGGCGTTACCTTCGGCTTCGGCTATGTGGCGCTAGAGCACGTCGCGCCTGCATTCGCGGCCAACACCATCGCGCCGTTCCTGGCGCCGGCCATGCCGCCCGAGGCCTATCTCTGGATCTTCCTGCCGCCAATCCTGTTTCAGGCGGCAATCGAGGTCGACAGTTCAGGGTTCGTCGCCGACCTCGGCCCAATCCTGCTGCTGGCCATCGGCGCCGTGGTCGCGGCAACGCTGAGCGTCGGCGCGGTGGCTTACCTGACCAGCGGGCAGGGGCTGATCGCCTGCCTCTTGCTCGGTGCGATCGTCAGCACCACCGATCCGTCCACGGTCATCGGCCTGTTCCAGAGCAGTGGCGCGCCGGCGCGGCTGATTCGGCTGGTCGAAGGCGAGAGCCTGTTCAACGATGCCGCCGCGATTGCGATCACGACCTTGCTGACCGGTGTGATTTCCGTGATGCCGACACACGATGCCGCGCATTTTCCGCTGGCGCAGTTTCTTCTCTCGCTGCTGGGGGGGTGCGCGGTGGGCTGGCTCGTGGGCGTGGTGTTCGTGTTCGTGTCCGGCGTGATGCGCAGCCCGCCGTTCGCCGAGTACGCGCTGTCGCTCGCGTTGCCTAACCTGATCTATCCGTTCGCGGAGCGCGTGCTGCATGTGTCGGGCGTGGCGGCGGTGGTGTGCGCGGGGCTCGTGGTCGGGCGGATCATGCTTTCGCGGCGACCCGCATCGCACGTCAAGCTGTTTCGGCAGTTGTGGCTCTATCAGGCCACCATTGCCAGCGCCGGTGTGCTGCTGCTGGCGACGGCACATGTGCCGTCGCTGCTCGACGACCTGCGCATGATCGACATCGTCATCCTGCTGCTTGTGCTGGTCGCGGCAGTGGCGAGCCGGTTCGGCATCTTGTCCGTGAGCATGCCGATGATGAGCCGGATAGGCATCTGCAAACCGTTGCCGATCTCGCACCAGTTGTTGATTGCCTGGGGTGGCGTGCGTGGCCCCGTGACGCTGACGCTGGCCATCTGCCTGGCCCGGAATCAGGACCTGGCGCCAGACACCCGCCATTTCGCGGCGGCCATGGCGGCGGGCTTCGTGCTGCTGAACCTGTTCTTCAATGGGCTGACGCTCAAGCTCTTCGCCCGTTGGCTCGGCGTCACGACGCCGGGTGGACGAAGGCCGGCCGTCATTGAAGTCGATTGACCGCTGTCAGGCGGACGGCTTGCGCGCGGCCGACGGCAGGCGCTTGCGCCACGACCATCCCATCGTCATGCCCGCGGCGGCCAGCAGGATCAGCGTGGCGCCGGCGATCTGCGACGGGTGCAGGTGATGGCCGAACGCGAGCCGGTCCACCAGGATGGCCACGATCGGATAGATGAACGACAACGCGCCAGTCAGCGAGGTGGAGAGTTTCTGGATGGCGCCATACAGCAGGATGTACATCACGCCGGTATGCACGAAGCCGAGGGTGACCAGCGTCGTCCATGTCGCCGCACCGGTGGGCCAGTCCGCTTGCAGGCTCATCGGGAGCAGCGTCACCGTGCCGACGATCACGTGAATCAGCGCGATCAGGTGTGGCGGGACATCCTTGAGCTTCTTGGCGATCAGCGCGGCCAGCGCGTAGCAGAACGCGGCGCCCAGTGCCAGCAGGATCCCCACGAGATAGCGCCCATCCATGGCGCCCGCATCGGGCCCCGCACGCACGATCAGCAGCATGCCGCCGAACGCCAACACGAGCCATCCGAACCTGGCGAGCGTCAGGCGCTCGCCAAGGAACAACGCGCCAAGGCCAACGAGCATGAACGGCTGCGTGTTGTAGACCGCCGTGGCGATGGAAATGGACGCGCCGGAGTAGGCCGAGAAGAGCAACAGCCAGTTGGCGACGATGGCCAGGCCGCCAGCGACGGCCAGCGCCAGTTGCCGCCGGCTGATTCTGCCGGGACGGAGATAGCCTTTGGCCGCGCAGACCGGCAACAGCACGAGCGCGCCGAACGCGCAGCGCCAGAACACCACCTGGGTGACCGGTCGCCCGGATATCACCACCAGCCAGCCGATGGTGCCCGAGATCACCATCGCCGCAACCATCTCCATCATTCCGCGTGTCTTGTTGTCCACCGCGTTCCCTCCACAAGTCTCTTTGGCCTCTCTGGCATTCAGGGCTTGAATTCTAGGGGGTAAGACGGCGCTCGGGGATATCGGATTGCAGGCGAATGGACTATATTTCCGTCGTTTCCAAAGCTAAGACGGGAAATTCCTTATGTCCCTCGATGACATCGACCGTCGCATCCTGACACTGCTGCAGCAGGACGCGCGAATGCCGGTCAAGGCGCTGGCCGAGCAGATCGGGCTGTCGGCGCCGGGCGCGTCGGAGCGCCTGCGCAGGTTGGAGGACCGGGGCGTCATCCGGGGCTTCACAGTCGATGTCGAGCCCCGCACACTGGGCTTCTCGATGCAGGCCATCGTGCGGATCAAGCCACTGCCGGGCAAGCTGCAGGCGGTGCAACGATTGATCGAAGGTATTCCGGAATTCGCCGAGTGTGACAAGGTGACGGGCGACGACTGCTTCATCGGCCGGCTCTACCTGCGCTCGATCGAACATCTCGATCACATACTCGAAAGAATCACGGACCTGGCCGAAACGAGTTCGGCCATCGTGAAGTCACAGCCCGTCAAGCGCCGGTTGCCGCCGCTATAGTCGGGTTGCCGGATTACTCGGAGACATCATGCGCAAGGGATACTGGATTGCCGCAGTTGATATCGCCAACATGGATGGCTATCGCGGGTACATCACCGCCAACAAGGCCGTGTTCGACAAGTACGGCGCGCGCTTCCTGGTAAGGGGTGGCGAGCGGACCGTGGTCGAGGGTCATTGCCGGGACCGCATCGTCGTGATCGAGTTCGAGAGCTATCAGCGCGCACTGGAGTGCTACCGTTCGCCCGAATATCAGGCGCTGGTGGCGGTTCGATCGCCGCACTCGCAGGCGGACATCGTGGTGATCGAAGGTTACGGCGAAGAGGGCTGAGCACGCCGGGTGCGTATACGCAATGCGGCCTCGCTGGGTTTGAAACGAGGCCGGATGTGTGGTGGGTATGCGTGCGTATACGTGCGCAAACGTGGTGGGTAAACGGTGGTGAGTAAACGGTGGTGAGTAAACGGTGGTGAGTAAACGGTGGTGAGTAAACGCGGCCGAATGGCCTCCGGCCTTATCCACAGAAACTGTGGATAACATCGACATCGCCGCGCCAGGCCGCCTGCAATCAGGCGTTCGAGCTGGGCTGCTCAAGAAATGGGCAACCCGCGCCATCATCGACGGTTGCATTCCTGCCTGCCACTTCGCACGCAGGCATGCAACCTGCAACGGGCTACTTCATGTCGTGCGCATCCGGCTTCGTTGGCTTGCCTTCGTTCGGATGCTTGGCCGCGGCATGCTCCTCCTTGTGTCGCTTGACAGTTTGCTCGCTGGGCGGAAACTCCGCGTTGCCCCGCGCATAGGTGCCATCATGCTTCGCCTCGATCAGTTCCTGTCTCACCTGCGCGGTGGTGCGCTTGCTGCCGGTATCGCTCGTGCCCTGTGTGCCCTGTGTGCCTTGGGCGAATGCAGTGGCTGACGCGAGCGCCGGAATCAGCATCAACAGATAAGCGGTTTGCATCGTCTTGCCCTCCTTGTCATCAATGGCCCGTGCTGCTGCGCGGGCGGGTTGTTGTCAGGGACAAGAATGCTTCCGCGCCATGGTCACAGGCATGACGCAGGGGTGACATGTGCGCAATGTGCGGGGTGGCGCTGCCTGCGCCTCATGTGCGTCATGTGCTTCAGCGCCCGTTGAGCGCGCGGGTCGGCGGTGGCAATGCGCTCCAGTCGAGCAGTGCGATGAAGCCGTCGCGTGCCGCTACCACGAGGCTGCGCCGATAGTGGTGCACGACAGTGCCCGGCAGGTAGTCGTGTGTCTCGGGCCATCCCGCCGCATGACGAACATACAGCGCGATGGCGCCGACGTGCGCGATGCACTCGTGCTGTCCGAATGCCCGACAGAGGCGCAGAATCTCGGCCACCGGACCCGTGAAATCGAGCGTGCGGTCCGCATCGGTCAGCTTCGGCCAGTAGCTGCCGCCGGATTGTGGCTGGCTGGTATTCCACATTGAGCGGAAGTCGCTGGCCACGCGTGTGGCCAGCTTGCGTGCGGCAAGCTGCAGCTTCAACTGCAACGTCTCATGGCACTCGTCCGTCGTCAGCAAGACAGGTTCCGCGGCGAGGATATCGCCTGCGTCGAATGCGGGCGACACGCGATGACATGTCACCGCCCAGTCGCGGCGATCTTCCATGACTGCGCGGAACAGCGGGTAAGGCCCGCGCCCTTCCGGCAGCGGTGATGGATGAAAGTTGATCGCGTGATGCAGGTCGTGCGTCCAGTCGGGAATTTTCCAGCCGTGCCCGGCCACGACCAGTACCTCGCACTGCTGGTCGCGCAGCGCGCGCAGGTCCTCGGTGCGGATCGGCGACATGTGCACCGGAATGCCGAGCGATTGCGCCCGCGATACCACCTGCTCGTTGAAGTCATGCTGGTTGTCCACGGGCATCGTGAACAACGCCAGCGGCTGCCAGCCTTGCGCGACGAAGGCATCGAACACACCGCACCAAAGGTCGAACCCGGCAAAGGCAAAACGCATTCGGGTCTCCTGCTTACTTGATGGCCAAGGCCCGAATGCTAGTTGCCGCATCGGGCCTGCATCCGCGAAGCAGGAACCGGTTTACCCCGCATTTAACGGGCCGTAATCATTGGTATGCGCCCGGAATCACAAGATTACCGCAGGTATCCGCGAACCCGGGCTTGGCGTACATGGCGGATACAAGACTCAGTGGTCGGACCCGCGCGCGTCCAGGCGATCGAGCCGCAGGCGGTGTCGTTCGTCGGTCAGCCGCCATACCGCGAGCCATGCGGCAAGGAACGCGGCCAGCAGACAGCCGCCCGCCAGCAGGAACATCAGCAGGATCTGGTAACGGGCGGCGTCGATCGGGTCCATGCCAGCCAGGATCTGGCCGGTCATGATGCCCGGCAGCGTGATGATGCCGGCCGCGCCCATGACGTTCAGCGTCGGCAGCATCCCGCTGCGCACGGCCTGGCGCAGGATCGGGCCCAGTGCCGTGCGACGGTCGTCACCCAGGGCGATCCGTGCCTCGATGGCGCCGCGCTGGAGCCAGGCCGCATTGAATGCCGTGTGCAACGTCAGGCTGGCCGAACTCATGGCGTTACCGAGGATGATGCCGGCCAGCGGGATCGCGTGGCGCGCGTCGTACCACGGCGAGGGACGCAGCGCCGTGGTCAGCGCCAGCACGGTGATCGTCAGCGTCGGCACGCTGACCGTGGTCAGGCCGATCATCCACTGCCACGGGCCCCGCAGGCGCCGTTGCTGTCGGCTGCCAACTTCGCGCGCGGCCGCCACGACCATCAGCAGCAACACCAGCAGCGTGATCCACGGCGATGACAGCGCGAACACGGTTCGCAGCACCAGGCCCACGAGCAAGAGCTGCACGACCATGCGGAGCGCCATCCACAGCAAGGTGCGGTGGATATTCAGTGACGTCGCCACCGACAGCCCCGCGCCCAGGATGATCAGCAGGCTGGCCAGCGCCAGGTCGCCAGTGGTCAGGATGATCGGACTCATGCGGAATGCATCTCCAGCGTCTTCAGCCCCGACGAGCTCATGACGTACTGCGCGTCACGCAGGCGTGCGGCTTGCGCCGGGTTGTGCGACACCATGAGCAGGCCGATACCGCCAGCCATGACCCGGCGCAGTACCGCCTCCACGGCAAGGGTGGTGTCCTGGTCCAGCGCGGAGGTCGGTTCGTCGAGCAGCAGGAATCGGGGGTGACGTGCCAGCGCGCGCATCAGCGTCAGCCGTTGCCGCTCGCCAGTGGAAAGCTGGCTGACCTGTGCCGACAGGATGTCCGGGCGCAGGCCAAGCTGATGCGCCAACCGATCGAACTCGGGCCGGTTGTGCGCGAAATCGTCGAAATGGGCGCTCACGTCATCGGCCCACCAGCCCGCGTCGGCGGCCACGTAGATGACCTGACGCCGCCACGCCGGGCCGCTTATCGCATTGCGTGAGGTGGCACCGAGGCGGACATCGCCGGTATTCGGATCGAGATCGGCGATCATGCGCAGCAGCAGGCTTTTGCCGCTGCCGGACGGGCCCGACAGGATCGTGCACTTGCCGGCGGGAATCACCAGCGAGTAAGGTCCACCACCATGGCCGCGATCATGGCCGCGCAGGTTTTCCACGTGGAGCGCGTCGTCTCCGGATGGCCGCCCATCATGCTGAAGCGCGGCCGCCGGCCCGGGCGCGGCAGCCGGCCCGGCCATGTTGGCCATGCGATCAGCCCTCTCGGTGAATCGTGAGCGGACCGAAGGTCTGGGTCACCGGCATCAGTTCCACGAAGTTGATGTTGACGCGCGCGGGCAGCGTGCCGGCCCAGAACACGGTCTCGGCGATATCGTCGGGTGTCAGCGCATCGGCGCCTTCATACACCTTCTGCACGCGGTTCTCGTCGCCGCCGAAACGCACCGACGAGAACTCGGTGCCACCTACCAGGCCCGGCGCCACGTCGGTGACGCGCACGCGCGTTCCCTGCAGGTCCGCGCGCAGGTTCAGCGAGAACTGGCGCACAAATGCCTTGGTCGCGCCATAGACGTTGCCGCCCGGATAGGCGTACGCCCCGGCCGTCGAGCCGATGTTGATCACATGACCGCGATTGCGCGCGACCATGCCGGGCAGCACCGCGCGCGTCACATACATCAGGCCCTTGATGTTGGTGTCGACCATGTTGTCCCAGTTGTCGAGGTCGGCAGCCTGAGCGGCTTCCAGACCCAGCGCCAGGCCCGCGTTGTTGACCAGCAGGTCGATCTCCGCGAAATCGGCCGGCAGGCTTGCGATGGCCTTGGCCACGGCCTCGCGGTCGCGCACGTCCAGGATCAGGGGCAGGACCTTGTCACGGCCGATTTCGTCGGCCAGCGCCTCGAGCCGGTCTGCGCGGCGGCCGGCGGCGATGATGTGGTGGCCCGCGGCGGCAAAGCGTCGTGCGATGGCGGCACCGAACCCGGCACTGGCACCGGTGACAAGTACGTTCATGGTGTTTCTCCAACGAGTAGAAGCAAATCTGGCAACGGATACTACACCGTCGGCTCGGGCGGTGTCTCCACCAGAAAGCGGACCCGCGATGGGCAGATGGAGGCGTGTTCCGTTGCGGACGCGCCCCGATTGATTACGAATGGTCAATAGTGTGTTGAACGCACGCCGATACCCGACGACCGGTTTGTCCAGTACGCTTCGAGCCATATGCGCCACGTGCCGCGCGCCACGCCAGAATCCCTGCCGGAAACCATGACCCATACCCGCACGACGGACCTGCTGCTGACCGCGCTTGCCCCCGCAATCTGGGGCAGCACCTATCTGGTGACCACGAACTGGCTGCCGCAGGGCTATCCGCTGACGGTGGCGATGCTGCGTGCCTTGCCGGCGGGCATCCTGCTGTGGCTGCTTGGCCGCCAATGGCCGGGCCGGGGCTGGTGGCCGCGTCTGCTGGTGCTTGGCGCGCTCAATTTCTCGTTCTTCTGGGCCATGTTGTTCGTCTCGGCATATCGCCTGCCGGGCGGCGTGGCCGCGACGCTTGGCGCCATCCAGCCGTTGATCGTGCTGGGGCTGTCGCGCGTATTGCTTGGGTCGGCAATCCGCGTGGCCGCGATCGTGGCGGCCCTGGCCGGTCTTGCAGGCGTGGCGCTGCTGGTATTGACGCCGAAGGCGACGCTCGATGCGGTGGGCGTGGTGGCGGGGCTGGCCGGCGCGGTGTCGATGGCGCTTGGCACGGTGCTGACGCGCCGCTGGCAGCCACCCGTGCCGGCGTTGACGTTCACGGCCTGGCAACTGACGGCGGGCGGCCTGCTGCTGGTACCGTTCGCGTGGTGGCTGGAGCCGCCGCTGCCGGCGCTGACCCTGCCGAACGTGCTTGGCATGGCATGGCTCAGCCTGATCGGGGCGGCGCTGACCTACGTGCTGTGGTTCCGCGGCATTGCCCGGTTGGGGCCGGGCGCCGTAGCCACGCTGGGGTTCCTGAGTCCGCTGACGGCGGTGGTGCTCGGCTGGATCGCGCTGGGTCAGACGCTGAGCACGGCACAGCTCGCAGGCATGGTGCTCGTGCTCGGCGGGGTCTGGCTCAGTCAGCGGGCCCAGCGATCCGTGGCAGCACCCGTCCCGGGTTCAGCAGGTTCTTCGGATCGAGCGCGCGTTTGACCTGCCACATCAGCTCCAGCTCCACCGTGGACTTGTAGCGCGTCAGGTCGTCGCGCTTGGCCACACCAATGCCGTGCTCGGCCGAGATCGAGCCGTTCTCCGCGTGCGCGAGACCATCGACCAGATCGGATACGGGCTTGTACCACTGGGCCAGGAAGTCCCTGGCCGGGCGATCCTTCGGCCGCAGCGGGTTGAAGTGCACGTTGCCATCGCCCATGTGCCCGTAGATCACCATCCGCGTGGCCGGCTCCAGTGCCAGCACGCCTGCGGAAGCCTTGCCGATGAAGTCCGCGATACGCGATACCGGTACCGAGATATCGCACTTGATGCTGCCGCCGGTGCGCGTCTGGGCGTCGGAGATCTCCTCGCGGATGCGCCAGAATTTCTGCGCGTCGGTCAGGCTCGACGCCACGGCCGCATCCACCACCCATCCCTGGCCGAGGCCGGCTTCCAGGATCTCCATCAGCGTCGTGTTCAGGCTTTCCTCGTCGGCGCCCGATGTCAGTTCGATCAGCACCATCCAGTCATGCCGGCCTTCTAGCGGCGACGGTTCGTTGCCGAGATATTCGAGCACGAGGTCCAGCGCCGGCGCCGAGATTAGTTCGAAGGCCGTCACGGCCTGGCCGGACAGCGCCCGCGCTTCGCCCAGCAGCTTCACGGCTGCCTCGGGGCTTTGCACGGCCACGAATGCCACGGCCGACG
Source organism: Cupriavidus sp. UBA2010 (assembly GCF_002335265.1). NCBI lineage: Bacteria > Pseudomonadati > Pseudomonadota > Betaproteobacteria > Burkholderiales > Burkholderiaceae > Cupriavidus > Cupriavidus sp. UBA2010. The sequence goes on along the minus strand of NZ_DDCI01000020.1, from coordinate 91,650 downwards.
AGCGCGGCTGCGGCATCAGCTTGAGTACCGCACCCGTGATGATGCCGAGCGTGCCTTCCGCGCCGATGAACAGGTGCTTGAGGTCGTAGCCGGTGTTGTCCTTGCGCAGGCCGCGCAGCGACGAGAACACGCGACCATCGGGCAGCACCGCTTCGATGCCAAGCACCAGATCGCGCATGTTGCCGTAGCGCAGCACCGCCGTGCCGCCCGCATTGGTGGACAGGTTGCCGCCGATCTGGCACGAGCCCTCGGAGCCGATGCGCAGCGGGAACAGGCGCTTGCTGTCTTCGGCGGCCTGCCGCGCGGCGGAGAGCGTGACGCCGGCTTCGACGGTCATCGTATCGTTGACGGTGTCGATCGCCAGCACGCGATGCATCTTGCGCAGGCTGATGACTACGGCTGTGCCGCTGTCGTCGGGCACCGCACCACCCATCAGCGAGGTGTTGCCGCCTTGCGGCACTACCGGCACGTCGTGCTGGTAGCACCAGGTCATCACCTGGCTGACCTGTTCGGTGGTCGACGGCATGACCACGACGGGCGACTTGCCGACGTAGATGCGCCGGTAGTCGGTGACAAACGGTTCGGTATCGGCTGCGGCGGTCAGGCAGCCATGCGGGCCGACAATGGCCTGCATGGCCTGAAGCAGAACGTCTTGGGAGGGCAGGGCGGTCATCGTGCGAATCAGTAGGCGGCGCCCGGCGCGCTGATCTGGCCGGCGCGGTCGGGCAGGAATTCGGCGGCCAGCTTGCGGGCCGCGTTGGCGTACACCAGCACGTCCACGCCGGTGGCGACGAACGTGCAGCCGAGTTCGAGATATCGGCGTGCCAGGGCAGGGTCTGAAGTCAGCGTGCCGGCAGCCTTGCCGCTGGCGACGATGGTGCGCATGGCGGTCTCGATCTGGGCCTGCACGTCCGGGTGGCCGGGTTTGCCGCGATGGCCCATCGATGCCGCCAGATCGGCCGGGCCGATGAACACACCGTCGACGCCATCGACGGCGCAGATCGCTTCCAGGTTCTGCATGGCGGTCACGGTCTCTGCCTGCACCAGCAGGCAGACCTCGTCGTCGGCCACGTCAAGGTAGTCGGTGCGCGCGCTCCATTGCGACACGCGGGCCACCGCGCTGCCCACGCCGCGCACGCCGAACGGCGGGTAGCGCGTGGCGCGTACCAGTTCGGCTGCCTGCTCGGCGGTGTCGACCATCGGCACCAGCAGCGAGCGCGCGCCGATATCGAGCAGTTGCTTGATCAGCGCGGTCTCGCCGGCGACGGCGCGCACCACTGGCTGCGAGCGGTAGGGGCCGAGCACCTGCAGCGTCTGCAGGATCGTGCGCACGTCGTTGGGTGCGTGTTCCCCGTCGATCAGCAGCCAGTCGAAGCCGGCCGTGGCGGTGACTTCGGCGAAGTAGGGCGCGGCGCCGGACATCCAGAGTCCGATTTGCGCCTGGCGCGCGGTCAGCGCGGCCTTGAAGGGGTTGTGTGCGGGCATGATGTCTCCTGTCGGGCCTTCGTTGTCAGACGGATTTCAGAGCAATTGGCCCTGGCAGAGATACTTGGTATGCATGTAATCGTCAAGTCCGTGGCGCGAGCCCTCGCGCCCGTAGCCGGATTCCTTGACACCGCCGAACGGGGCGGCCTCCGAGGCCAGCGCCCCCTCGTTGATGCCGACGATGCCGGTCTCCAGCGCCTGCGCCACGCGCCAGATGCGGCGCACGTCGTTCGAATAGAAATACGCGGCCAGGCCGAACGGGGTGTCGTTGGCGTGGCGCACGACCTCGTCTTCGTGCCGGAAGCGGAACACCGGCGCCACCGGGCCGAACGTTTCCTCGTGCGCCAGCGCCATGGCCGGCGTAGCGTCCACCAGCACGGTGGGCGCGTAATAGTGCGGGCCGTCGCCGGTACGCACGCGCTCCCCGCCGGTCACCACGCGGGCGCCCTTGTCGACGGCGTCGCGCACGTGGCGGTCGATCTTGTCGACGGCACGCGCATTGATCATCGGGCCGATCTGCGCGGCGGATTCGGTGGCGGGCCCCACGTGCAATGCGGCCACGCGTGCCGCCAGCCGTTCGACGAACGCGTCATGCACGCCATCCTGGACATAGACGCGGTTCGGGCACACGCAGGTCTGGCCGCCGTTGCGGAACTTGGCAGCCATCAGGCCATCGACGGCGGCGTCGAGATCGGCATCGTCGAACACGATGAACGGCGCGTTGCCGCCGAGTTCGAGTGACAGTTTCTTGAGCGTGCCGGCCGATTCGCGCGCCAGATGTTTGCCGACCGGCGTGGAGCCGGTGAACGTGATCTTGCGCACGCGGGGATCGGCCAGCCAGGCATCGACGACGGCCGGCGTATTGGCGCGGGAGGCAGTAACGATATTGAGCACGCCTGGCGGCAGCCCTGCCTGCTGCGCGAGCCATACGAGGGCGAGGGCGGTCAGTGGCGTGTCCTCGGCCGGCTTGGCCACCACGGTGCAGCCAGCGGCCAGCGCTGGCGCGATCTTGCGCGCGATCATCGCCAGGGGAAAGTTCCACGGCGTGATCGCGGCCACCACACCCACGGGCTCCTTCAGCACGATCATCTTGCGGCCCGGCACCGCTTCTGCCACCACATCGCCGCAGATGCGCGTGGCTTCTTCGGCGAACCATTCGACATACGACGCGCCATAGCGGACTTCGCCCAGGCTCTCGTGCGTCGGCTTGCCCTGCTCGGCGGAGATGATGCGCGCCAGGTCCTGCTCGTGAGCGAGGATCAGCGCGTGCCAGCGCTTGATCAGTTGCGCGCGTTCGCGAGCGGTGCGGTGGCTCCAGTCCGGGAACGCTGCTGCGGCCGCATCGGCGGCGCGCTGCGCGTCGGCGGCATTGCTATCGGGCACTTCGGCAATGACGTGACCGGTGGCGGGGTCGGTGACCGGTAGCCGGACGTGGGCGTCGCACCAGTGCTGGGCGATCAGGTTCCGGGTGCGGAGGAGGTCAGGGTTGGCGAGGGTGGTCAGCATAGGGAAGTGGGTGATGTCTGGCACGGCCGGGGGAGAGGGCTAACGTAGGAAGCACCAAAGGCGCTAGCTCACGATCCCCACGTGCCAGGGCACGAATTCATGGTCGCCAAGCCCAAGCAACTCGCTCTTGGTGGGCTCGCCCGACGCGGCGCGCAGGATGTGTTCGAAGATCCGTTCGCCCATCTGCGCCACGCTGAGTTCGCCGTCGAGCACCAGACCACAGTTGATATCCATGTCTTCCTCGAGCCGCCGATACATGGGCGAGTTCGACGCCAGCTTGATCGTCGGCGCGGGTTTGGACCCGAACATCGAACCGCGCCCCGTAGTGAAACAGATCAGGTTGGCGCCGCTGGCGATCTGGCCGGTGGCGGCGACGGGGTCGTAGCCGGGTGAATCCATGAACACGAAGCCGGCCTTGTCGATCGGCTCCGCGTACTCGTAGACGGCCTGTAGCGGCGTGGTGCCGCCTTTCATGGCCGAGCCGAGCGATTTCTCGAAGATATTGGCCAGTCCGCCCTGCTGGTTGCCGTGACCCACCACGCCGTTGAACTGCGCGTTCTGCCCGGCCGTATAGCGTTCCCACCAGGCCAGTCGGTCCAGCAGTTTCTGGCCGACCTCGGGCGTGACCGCGCGGCGCGTCAGCATGTATTCCACGCCGTGGATCTCGGGCGTCTCCGACAGGATTGCCGTGCCGCCGTGTCGCACCAGGATGTCCATCGCCGCGCCGAGCGCGGGGTTCGCGGTGATGCCCGAAAAGCCATCCGAACCGCCGCATTCCAGGCCGATCTTGAGGTGGCTGGCGCTGACACGCTGCCGTGTGAAGGCGTTGGCGGCGGGCAGCATCCGCTCCACGGCTTGTACGCCTGCCGCGATGGTCGCCCGGGTACCGCCGGTGTCCTGCATGACCAGCGTGTGGAGGTTCTCTCCGGGGACCAGTCCTTGCGATTCCACCAGCGAGGCCACCTGGTTGCGCTCGCAGCCCAGGCCGACGATCAGCACGCCAGCAAGGTTTGCATGGCGCGCGTAGCCGGCCAGCGTGCGGCGCAGCAGATCGAAGTGCTCGCTCGGTGACGACATGCCGCAACCGCTGCTCTGCGCGAACGCCACCACGCCATCGACATTGGGGTAGGCGGCCAGACGCTCGGGCGTGAAGTGCGCGGCAATGTGCTTGATCACCGTGGCCGAACAGTTCACCGACGACAGGATGCCGATGAAGTTGCGTGTGCCCACGCGCCCGTCGGGACGCACATAGCCCATGAACGTGGCGCGCTCGGCTTCGGGCACGTAGTCGATCGGGCGGACGTCGCTGCAGAAGGACGGGTCGCGATAGAAGTCCACCAGCCGGAGGTTGTGGCTGTGCACGTGGTCGCCCGGACCGATATCGCGGTCGGCTACGCCGATGACGGTGTCGTACTTGCGTACCTGTTCGCCGCGCGCAATCGCGCGCGCGGCAATCTTGTGGCCGGCGGGGACCTGCGCGCGCACGCGCAGGTCGAGGTCCGGCAGATGCTGGCCCAGCGTCAGGTCGCCACGGGCGATCAGGACGTTGTCGTTGGCGTGCAGGCGAATGACGGGGTTTGAGGTCACGATGGTTTTGCTTCGATCAGCCCTGTTGCAGCATTTCCTTGAGCTTCAGGCGCTGGATCAGTTGGGTTTCCTGGTCATAGACGGCGGCCACGTACTTCTTGTAGTCGGGGCCGTCCAGGTACATCACCGGCGCGTCGATGCGTGCAGCCACCGACTTGAATTCGGTGCTGGCCACGGCCGCGCGGAAGGCCTCGCGCAGCTTCATCTCCACGGCAGGCGGCAGCCCCTTGGGCGCGCCGATGCCGTTGGGCGCTTCCACCACGACGTTGTAGCCGAGCTCCTTGAGCGTGGGCGTGTCCTTGAAGCGCGGCGTGCGCTGCTCGCCCCAGGTGGCCAGCAGTCGTGCCTTGCCGGCTTCCACGTGCGGCGCCCACGAGCTGGAGTCGGCCAGCAGGTCCACCTGCCCGGCCAGCACGTCCTGCAGGGCTGCGGAGCCGCCCTTGTAGGCGATGGCGTTGAACTTGACGCCCGCGACCATGGCGAATTGCTCCATGCCCACGTGCGTGGCGCCGCCAATGCCGGCGTGCGCGTAGGTGACGTGGCCCGGGCGTGCCTTGGCTTCGGCAATCACGTCGGCCAGCGTCTTGAAGCGCGAGTTCGTCGGCACGGCGATCCCGAATGTCTGGCCGGAAGTCCGCGCCAGATAGGTCAGTTCGGTGCGCGGGTCGAGTTGCAGAAGCCCGAGTTGCGAGAAGCGCGTGACCGAGATCGGAATCTGGCCGATCGTGTAGCCGTCGGGCGTGGCACGGGCCAGCGCCTTGGTGCCGATCATGCCCGACGCGCCGGCGCGGTTTTCCACCACGATCGACTGCTTGAGGATGCCGGACGCCACCTGGCAAAGCGCACGCATCGACTGGTCCGCCGTGCCGCCGACGGGCCACGGGCAGATGAAGGTGATGGGACGTTCGGGATACTCGGCCGCGGCGCGTGCCGTGGCCGGCACGATCAGGCCGGCGGTGCCGGTGGCGGCAGCGGCGGTGGCCGCGGCGCTGCCCAGCAGCAGGCGGCGGCGCATGAGGCTGGTGGGGTTGCCTTGCGTCATGATGTCTCCGGTGTTGTTCGATGCGGCTGGTGCTCTGCCAGTCGCCATGCCGGCGATTGTGGTGGCGCGGATCATAACAATCCAATCAAAAAATGGCATTGCTTCATAACCAAAAGGTTAGGTAGACTCGCCAGCATGGCCCACATCGACCGCGCGTTGCGCTCCAACATCAAACTACGCCACCTGCAGATGCTGGTGGCGCTGGACGAATTTCGCCACCTGGGCCGCACTGCCGAGTTCCTGGCAGTCAGCCAGCCGGCGGTGTCAAAGGTGCTGGTGGAAGTCGAAAAGATGATGGGTATGGCGCTGTTCACGCGCTCCACGCGCGGGACCGAGCCGACGCCGGCCGGTGAGGCGCTGGTGCGCTTTGCCCGTTCCGTGCTGGCCCAGTACGAAGTCACGCGTGACGAGATCGAGGCCGAGGCCAGCGGTGCGTCAGGCCGTGTGCGCGTGGGGTCGATGGGGGCGACGCTGCCGGTGTTGCTGGCCGGCGCGGTGGAGCGTCTCAAGCAGCAGTCGGCGCGCGCCACGGTGCTGATCGAAGAGGGCGATCTCACGCACCTGCTGCCACGGTTGCGGCTGTCGGAGCTCGACGTGATCGTCGGGCGGCTGGAGCCAGCCTATGCGGCGCCGGATCTTGTGACCGAACCGCTCTATGACGAACCGATGGTTGCCATCGTCGCCGCTGACCACCCGCTGGCGCGCAAGAAGCGCCCCGGCTGGGCGGATCTGGCGCGCGGCCCGCTGGTGCTGCCGCCGCCCTGGGCTTCACTGCGAGTCAAGATCGAGCAGGCGTTCTTCCGGCATGGATTCGAACCCCCGGTGGATCGGGTGGAGTCGTCTTCGTATCTGGCGGTGACCACGTTCGTGGTGCGGCGGCAGGCGGTCGGCTTTGTCGCGCGGACCGTAGGCCGCCAGCTCGAGGCCGAAGGGCGCTTCCGCGTGCTGGCGATGCCGGTGGAGGTGGATTTGCCCCCGGTCGGCCTGATCACGCTGCGGGACCGGCGACTGGCGCCGGGCGCCACGCAACTGATGGCGTGCCTGCGTGCCGAAGCCGGGGAGATCGCGCAGGCTGGCGCCGATCAGGTTTGAGTCGCCGGGCTCAGGCCCATTCACGCATGCGGCACCCAGAACCCGATATGCGGTGCTGCCGCTTCGTCTTCCAGCATCGGTCCAAGCACGATGACCTGACGCTGTCCGCGCGCGAATACCTCGCGGCATGGCAATGAGAACGTTGGATTCTCCGGATGATCGCCGGTCAGGCCCAGCAGAGCATGTTCCGACAGCGCGTAGACCACGCGCCCGATGCCGGTCCAGTAGATCGCGCCCGCACACATGCAGCAGGGCTCGGCGCTGGTGTAGAGCGTGCAATCCGCGAGCTGGGCTGGTGTGAGCAGCTTTGCCGCGCGGGCAGCGGCCACCAGTTCGGCATGCTGGGTGGGGTCGCCTTCGGGCGGCATCGAGTTGTTGCCGGCCGTGACGATGACATTGCCCTGGGCATCGGCCACCAGCGCCGCGAACGGATGGCGGCCACGCTGCTTCGAATCTTCGGACAGGGCAATCGACTGGCGCAGCAGCGCGAGATCGAGTGGCGAGGGCGAGGAAGTGCTCAGGGTGGCGGTCGGGGCGGACATCGGGGTGGACATGGGGGCGAAGATCTCCGGAAGCGGTGCGTGTTGCGATGCGGCAGGCACCCGCCATCATCCGCGCAAGTTGCGGGCGTCGCAAGTCGGCGGGCGTCGCAAGTCGCGCCGGCCAGCGGCCATTGGCGCCGCCTTTCCGTTCATCCGCGAGACGTCCGATGCCTTCCGGCGGGTGCCGGTGGTAACCTCGCAGCATTCCGCGTCCCCGACCATCCGAATCGTCCATTCAACCGTGCGCCCCGCAGACCCCGAACTCTGGCGAACCGCCTCCGAGCAGCGCGCCTACAACGATGCGCGCCGTCGCGTGCGCTCGCTGCGCTTCTTCTACATGCACGCACTGGTCTACGTGACGGTCAATGCGATGCTGATCACCATCAACCTTGTGACGTCGCCACATCGGCCGTGGTCAGGCGGGCCGCTGATGGGCTGGGGGATCGCGCTGGCCATACACGGCATGATGACGTGGAGCCGCGTGGGTTTGCTCGGCCGTAGCTGGGAAGAACGAAAGATCGCCGAGTTCATGGCGCGCGAGCAGGTGCGCACGATCTCCACGGAAAAGCAGCTCGTGGAAGCGCAGATGCGCCTGCTGCAGGCCCAGATCGAGCCGCACTTCCTGTTCAATACACTGGCCAACGTGGTCAGCCTGATCGAGCCGGCGCCGCAGAAAGCCACGCTGATGCTCGAGCATTTCATTGCCTACTTGCGCGCGTCGCTGGCGGCCAGCCGCGCCACGCAAGGCACGGTGGCGCAGGAGGCCAAGCTGCTGCGCGATTACCTGGCGCTGCTGAAGATCCGCATGGGCGACCGGCTGCAGTACACGATCGAGGTCGATCCCTCGCTCGACACCGCGCCGCTGGCGCCGATGCTGCTGCAGCCCGTGGTGGAGAACGCCATCAAGCATGGGCTGGAACCGAAGATCGAAGGTGGCCATCTGCGGATCACGCTGGAGTCGCGCGGGCCGCGCATGTTGGCGACGATCGAGGACGACGGCATGGGCTTTCATCCCAAGGCCGGGTCCGGCGTGGGCCTGTCGAACCTGCGCGAGCGGCTGGCGGTGCTGTATGACGGTGACGCCCACGTGCGTATCGAGGAGCGGTCACCTGGGACCGCCGTACTGATCGAGATCCCGCTGCCCCGCGCATTCCGAACCGGAGACACCGCATGATGTCCACCGCCCCTACGGCGTTGATCGCAGACGACGAGGAACACCTGCGCGCCCACCTGCGCGGCAAGCTGGCCCGGCTGTGGCCGGAACTGCAAATCGTGGGAGAGGCCGCGAACGGCGTGGAGGCGGCGGCGTCGATCGCGCGTCTGGCGCCCGATGTCGCCTTTCTCGATATCAAGATGCCGGGCATGTCCGGGCTGGAGGTGGCGCAGGGTATCGAAACCGATACGCGGCTGGTGTTCGTCACCGCATACGACGAGTTCGCGCTCGATGCTTTCGATCGCGCGGCGGTCGACTATCTGGTCAAGCCGGTGACGGACGAGCGCCTGGCCCGCACCGTGGAGCGGCTGCGCAAGGCCTTCCAGGATGCAGCGCCGATGCCGGAACTGGCGCAGCTGCTGAGCCAGCTCACGCGCGGCCAGCCACGCGCCGAGGGTGGCGGCCTGCTGCGCTGGGTGCGCGCCAGCCGCGGCAACACCACGAGCCATGTGCCGATCCAGGACGTGATGTACTTCCACAGCGACGACAAGTACGTGGTGGTGCATACGCGGGACGGCGAGCACTTGATCCGCACACCGTTGGCGGAACTGGCCGAGGGCCTGGACCCCGACGTGTTCTGGCAGGTCCACCGCTCGACCATCGTCAATATGGAATGCGTCGCCGGGACGCGCCGCGACGAGAGCGGCCGGCTGTTCGTGCGGATGCGCGACAGCGATACCGAACTGCCGGTATCGCGCGCGTATGTGCACCGCTTCAGGCAGATGTAGCGTCTGCCTTGAAGCCGGGGCTCAGTGGCGATCCATGAACTCCTGGATCTTGCGCGCTTCCCAGTCGCGGCCCCAGCGCGACAGCCGCATCCACACCAGCCCGCCGTGGATCGCCAGCGCCAGCCCCCATCCGAGCGTGGTGCTCAGCGGCCAGGGCCAGCCCGTGGTCTGATAGTGCGACCACGACGGCGAGCCGAAGTAGTAGAAGCGGAACCACAGCCAGCCATTGACCAGCACATAGACCAGCAGGTGGATATACCAGCCGCGCAGCGCCCGCACCATGCGGCGGGCGCGCCAATAGGCCCAGGCGTTGTCGTCGGCGGGAGGGAAGGGCGGGCGCATGGATTCCTGACGCATGAGTGACCTCGCTATGTGGAGTGTGCGGGTTGTGTTGGTGCGTCATGTATAGGCCACTGCACGCGCCAGTGCCATGGGCATGGGCCGAATCGACGGAATCTGGGGGCGAATGACGGGGAATCGGCGCGAACGGGGGGCCTCCGTCCGGCCCGATCCTGATCCCTCCCTCTTAGCCCAGCACTGCCTTCAACCCGCTCAGCCGCTCCAGCGTTGCTTTCAGTTCCGCCGTCAACGTGGCAACCAGTTCCGCCGCAGGCATCGCCCTGGCCAGGGGCACTGCCTGGCCGGCCCACTGCGCGGCATAGTCGCTGTTGCCACTGGCCTTGGCCGCGGCGTGCAGCGCCTTGCCGGCGTCGTAGGTCATGGGGTAGCCGGCGGCTGCCGGCGCGCCGGCAGCGGCGCCCAGCGCGGTAAGCCGGTTCGCGAAGCCGCGGGCGGTGCGGCCCGAGATGGCCTGCGTGAAGGTGGTCGGGCGCGGCTGTTCGGCGGTAAGTGCGGCAGCCAATGCGGCGCGATAAGCGGCATCGGCGGACGATTCCTGGGTGCCGACGAATGCCGTGCCAAGTTGCGCGGCCTGTGCGCCCAGCGCCAGTACCGCCGCGATGCCCGCGCCGTCCATGATGCCGCCCGCCGCAATGATGGGCAGACTGGTGCGCTCGACCAGCACGCGCACCAGTGCCAGTGTCCCCAGTCCCTCGTCGTCGCCGTATGCATCGAATACGCCGCGATGGCCGCCGGCTTCGATACCTTGCGCCACGATCGCATCGATGCCCGCCGCTTCGATCAGTCGCGCCTCCCGCAACGATGTGGCGCTGGCCAGCAGCACGATGCCCGCCGCGCGTAGCGCGTCGATCTTCTCCTGCGCGGGAAGCCCGAAGTGGAAGCTCACCACGGCGGGCTTTTCCTCGAGCAGCATCTGGAACATGGCCTCATCGGTCAGGAATGTCTTGTAGATCTCGTTCAGGCTGGCAGGCGCGGCGGCGCCGAACTTCTTGAATTCCGGCGCGAGGTATTCGAGCCAGGCGCGCTCGCGCGCCGCATCGGGCGCGTCGGGGACATGGCAGAACAGGTTGATGTTGAACGGCTTGCTGGTCAGCGCGCGGGTTTCGCGGATCGCCTTGCGCGCGCCGTCCACGTTCATCGCGCCGACACCCAGCGAGCCCAGGCCGCCCGCTTCGGAAACGGCGGCCGCCATGGCCGGTGTGCTGACGCCGGCCATGGGCGCCTGAATGATCGGTGTGGAGAGGTTGAGCCGCGCGAGCAGGTTCTGGCGCGGGCTGCGGGAGGTGGTGTTCATGGCGGATTCCCCGGTTGGCGTGTCGAGCTTACGAATGGGTCTGGTGGGTCTGGCCGGTTTGGCCAGTCGAGCGGATCTCGCAGATGCCGGCGGCGATCAGCAGGGCGGCGGAGGCGATCTCCATCGCGCCGTTGAAGCTGCCGCCGTGAGACATCAGGGCTGAGGCCATCAGCGGCCCCGCGATCTGGCCCACGCCGTAGGCGGCGGTCATTGCCGCCACCAGATTGAAGCGGACCAGATGCGCCGCGTGTCGGGCGGCGGGTACGGCGATGGTCACGGTGCCGACGAACGTGCCGCCAACCAGCACCGCGCTCGCCAGATAGGCGGCCGCAGAGTGATTGATGGCCGGCAGCGCCACACCTACCGCCTGGACCACGAGGTTCCATTGCATGGCGCGCCGCGTGCCCAGCCGTTCGTGCACCGAGTGCCACAGGAAGCAGGAGGGCACCGCTGCCAGCCCGAACATGGCCCAGATGTGAAGTGGATTGACGTCGTGGAGCGCGCCGTGGATCAGCAGCGGCAGATAGGTTGCGGTGATGATGTAGCCAAGACCTGCCAGGCCATAGCTGGCGACCAGCGGCCACGCGCCCAGCGCGTGCCGGGGCCGATGCTGGTGCGCCGCCGAAGCCGTGGCGGCTTGTGCCGAAGGCTGGCGGATCGGCCGCCATGCCAGTACCGACAGCGCTAGCGCGCCGACTGTCAGCACCAGCCATAGCACGCTGCTACCCGGTGTCGACAGATTGCCGATCGCGATCAGCTCGGCCGAAACCGCGATGCCCGTGCCCACGCCAGCAAAGAGCAGCGGGGCGCCATTGTGCCGGCCCACGACGTGCAATAGCCAGACCGAGGCGCAGACAAGGCCCACGGCGCTGGCCACGCCTGCAAGAAAGCGCAGCGCCACGAAAACGGTGGGCGGAATGGGCGCGGCGAGCGCGAGGATGCACAGGACCGTGGCAACGAGCGCGGCGCGCGTCCAGTCGCTGGCCGTGCGCGCCGGGATCTTCGTGGCAAGCAGCGCGCCGGCCAGATAGCCCGCGTAGTTGGCGGAGGCCGCGAGCGAGCCGGTGCCAACGGACATGGCTCCTTCCTGGACCATCAGCGGATACATGCCGGTGAACGCGAAGCGGCCGAAGCCCATGACCACGGCTAGCGCCAGCGCGGCGGCGACGGGTTCTTGCCACGATGCCGGCGTGGCGTGGCTACTGCCGCGCGCAACCGAAGACGGGTGCGGGGAATGCAGGCAATCAGACATGACGCAACTCCCGCTGGAATGCTTCAAAGGCGGACGTGGTGAATCCGGCGCGCTTGACCAGAAACGTGTGCGCAGGCCTGACCGGTACGGTCTGGAATTCGGCATGGTCGGGATGCAATGCCAGCAACGCGCGAGGCACGATCCCTACCGCCGACCCGGCTGCCACGGACGCGAGGATCGCGTGGTAGGACGGCATCTCCATGACCGACAGCGTGCGGCGTACCTCGTCGCCGCCTTCCTCCAGCCATTCCTCGGCGCAGCGGCGGTATGTGCAGCCACGCGCGAACGCGGCGAGGTGGCGCAACGTTACGTCCTGCGGACCGCGCACCTTTGGATGCGTGGCCGGCAGCACCAGCACCAGTTCCTCGGTCCGGATGAACGTGCCTTCCAGTCCTGCGCCCATCTCAGCGATATCGAGATCGCGCGCGGCGCCCTTGCCAGGGTGCGCGACCACCGCGCAGTCCAGACGGCGATCCAGCACGGCGTCGACAAGGCTCTGCGTGGTGCCCGTCGTCAGATCGAGTTCGACGTCGGGCCAGGCGGCGTGATAGCGCCCGAGTGGCTTCGGCAGCAGGGTGGCGGCGGAACTCTCCATGGACCCCACGCGAAGCGTGCCGCTCGGCGTATCGGCCCGCATCGATTGGCGGGCTTCCTCGGCCAGCGCGAGCATCTGTTCGGCATAGCCAAGCAGCCGCTGGCCTTCAGGCGTCAAGGTCATCTTCTTGCTGTCACGCTGGAACAGCGCGACGCCGAGGCTTTCCTCGAGCTGCTTCACGCGCGTGGTGACGTTGGATTGCACCCTGTCCAGCACGCGCGCCGCCCGGGTGATGCTCTGTTCCCGGGCCACCGCGCGAAAGATCTCCAGTTCGGCCAGTTCCACGTTGCCTTCACATCGCACGCGCGATGTTCTCCTTTTGAGAATAAATATGAGATAAGTATTGTAAAAAGAGAATGACGTGTCAAGGTCTGCTTTTGGTGCCCAGTGACGAGGAAGCCAGTTCGTGCAGGCGCCTCGACCCACAGAATCGGATAGGCAAGCGGCACCTTTGGAGCCAGGGCGACGATATCCATCGCCTGCGCGTCACATTTCCACATGGTTTTGTATCGCTGTGTATCTGGCGCCGGCGCAGATACGTGCGGTCACTGAAACCCCACATTTGCGCTACGGGCGCGATACATCGGTCTCCTTGAATACGTTGCGTGGCCCACGGCGAACCGCAACGAAGCGATCCCGGGGCACGCAGTTACCAACCCGATCCCGCTACTTCAAGGAGCATCATCATGACTTCGACCACCACCAAGCGTTTTGTTTTCGCGATCGCCCTGGCCGCTGCCGCCGCAGGCGCCCAGGCAGCAGGGCTTTCCCATGCCGGCGCGCGCGACCCGTTCACGGACGGTGCCCGTTCCGTGCAAGACGCGCGTGACGTGTACAGCGAGGGCGCGCACGGCGTGCAGGACCCGCGCAGCCCGTACACCGACGGCGCCCGCAATGTCGACACTTTCACCGACGGTGCCCGCACGCTGGCAGGTCTGGA
>NZ_DDCI01000020.1:75208-77678 GCF_002335265.1 Cupriavidus sp. UBA2010 | reverse complement strand
GCCCGCACGCTGGCAGGTCTGGACCGCACCGGTGTATCTGCTGCTCCGGCGCGCTCGATCGATCCGTACCTCGACGGCGCCAATGCCTGAGCGACGGAGGCCCGCAGGCGCATCCCCGGGGCCTCGTCGACGCCGGCCCCCTGAGCCATCAGCATGGCGCGGGCGGCCGGCAGATTTGCAACGATTCCTGTATAAGACGGCTCCAGATAGAGAGCGATACAACGCGTCGCCTAAAGTGCTACACAAAGGCGCTGCACAATGGGCGGCATGGGGATGAATGCCGACTGTACCGAGGGGAGCCAGGAATGATCCGGCCTGACCATATTCTGATCGTCGATGACGACCGCGAGATCCGTGAGCTTGTTGCGACCTATCTCGATCGCAACGAAATGCGTGTCACGCTTGCGGCGAACGGGCGAGAAATGCGCACCGCGCTGGAGAAGGGGTCGGTCGACCTCATCGTGCTGGACCTGATGATGCCAGGCGAAGACGGCCTGGCCCTGTGCCGCGACTTGCGCGCCGGGCCACACAAGACCACTCCCGTACTGATGCTGACGGCCCGCAATGAGGAAGCCGATCGCATCCTCGGGCTGGAAATGGGCGCCGACGACTACCTCGTCAAGCCATTCGCCGCGCGCGAGCTGCTGGCGCGGATCCGTTCCGTGCTGCGGCGCACGCGCATGTTGCCGCCGAACCTGCAGATCACCGAGGCCGCCACGCTGCTGGCATTCGGTGACTGGCGGCTCGATACCACGGCACGCCATCTGCTCGACGAGAACGATGTGCTGGTGGCGCTGAGCGGCGCGGAATACCGGCTGCTGCGGGTCTTTCTCGACAACCCGCAGCGTGTGCTCAGCCGCGACCAGCTATTGAATCTCACACAGGGGCGCGACGCCGAACTGTTCGACCGTTCGATCGACCTGATGGTCAGCCGGTTGCGCCAGCGGCTGCGCGACGACGCCCGCGAGGCGCGTTACATCAAGACCGTGCGCAATGGAGGCTATGTGTTCACGGCGGTCGTCGAGGTACGCGAGGAGCGGACGTGACTCACGCGAGCGCGCTGCGCGCATGGCCGCGCTCCCTGTTTGCCCGGCTGATGGTGATCCTGCTGGTCGGATTGGCGTTGGCGCAGGGGCTTTCCTTCGCGCTCGTGCTGAAAGAGCGCGAAGGCGCGGCCGATCGGCTGATGCTCTCGAACCTGGAGCAGGATGTGGCGAGTTCCGTGTCGATTCTCGACATGATGCCGGCGGCCGAGCGGCCGCGCTGGCTCGACAAGCTCGAGCGCAAGAATTACAGCTACCAGCTCAACGCAGGCGTCAGCGGTGACGAGCCGCCGCGCGAGGCCCTGTCGCGGCAGGCGGTGGACACCATCACGCATGCGCTGCAAGGCCGCTACACGGTGCACGCGAATGCCGTGCCGGGCGACGCGGAGCACTTCCAGGTGCATATCCACCTGAGTGACGGCAGCCCGCTCACCATCGACATTCACCCGGCGCCCAAGCCACTGGCCATGTGGCTGCCCGCATTGCTCGCGGTGCAGCTTGTATTGCTGGGCGTTTGCGCCTGGCTCGCGGTGCGGGTGGTGACGCACCCGCTGAAGCAACTGGCCAGCGCGGCCGAAAACCTCGGTCCCGATCTCAAGGCCGAGCAGATTCCCGAATCAGGGCCGATGGAAGTGGCACATGCCGCGGCGGCTTTCAACGCCATGCAGCAGCGCATTGCTGGGTACCTTGCCGAGCGGGTGCAGATTCTCGCCGCCATTTCGCACGACCTGCAGACCCCGATCACGCGGATGCGGCTGCGCCTGGACCTGATGGAGCCATCGGACACGCAGGAGCGCTTTCTTCAGGATCTGCGCGAGATGGAGCAACTCGTGCGCGAAGGCGTGACCTATGCGCGCACATTGCACGGCAGCTCGGAAACGCCGGTGCGTGTGGACGTCGATGCCTTCCTCGACAGCCTTGCGTTCGACTATCGCGATGGCGGGCAGGCGATCGAGGTGGAAGGCAAGGCCGGCGCGCCCATCGAGACGCGGCCGCAGGCATTGCGGCGCATCCTGACGAACCTGATCGACAACGCGCTCAAGTTCGGCAATGAGGTGCGTGTCGCCGTCTCGCGCGAGGCAGGCGGCAATCTGGCGATTGCGGTGCAGGACCGGGGGCCGGGCATTCCCGAGGCCGATCTCGAACGGGTCATGCAGCCGTTCTACCGCGTCGAGACGTCGCGCAACCGGGGTACCGGCGGCACCGGGCTGGGTTTGGCGATTGCCCAGCAACTGGCGCGTGCCATGGGTGGGCATCTGGTGCTGTCCAATCGCGAGGGCGGTGGCTTGCAGGCGACGCTTACGTTGCCACTTGCATCATCGGCCCCGGCGCAGCCTGCCCCGCGTCACTGACGCGACTGGTGACGGTGCGGCCATTGCCGCGCCGTCTCACCGCTCACACTCCCTCCCGCTCTCCCGCTCTCCCGC